>CANGJE010000063.1 GCA_947454305.1 Oxalobacteraceae bacterium | reverse complement strand
CGCGCAAGTTGCGCGGCTCCCTCACGATCATGTTGCATGAGGTGATACGCAATCCTTTGTGCAGATTTTGGCCCAACACCGGGCAAGCGACGCAGTGCATCGCTCAAAAAATCCAAACTGGAAGAAGTCTTCACTCGCTTGCGCTATCAGAACGGCAGTTTAAAGCCCGGAGGTAGCGGCAAACCAGCCGTCATGCCCGACATTTTTTCATTGGTCGTTGCTTCGGCTTTGCGAACAGCATCATTAAATGCTGCTGCAACTAAATCTTCCAACATATCTTTATCATCACCCAACAACGAGGGATCGATCGAGACGCGCTTGACATCGTTTTTACATGTCATCAACACTTTAACCATACCAGCGCCGGCCTGACCTTCGACTTCAATCGTGGCGAGTTGGTCCTGCATCTTTTTCATGTTGTCTTGCATGGCCTGCGCCTGTTTCATCAGACCGGCAAGTTGGCCCTTCATCATGGTGAACTCCTCAATTAATCAAATCAAATGGGTCGTACAGATCCGGGCACTATCGTCGCACCGAATTCACGCTTTAAGGTTTGCACAAAGGGATCGCTTTCCAAGGTTTGTTCGGCTTGCTGCAAAAGCTCAGCCTGCTCAGCCAGATTGTCCGCATGCGCTGTTTGACGCACAACGCCGATCTCAGTCTTAATCGATACTTTTTTATTCAGATAGCTCGTCAATGCCGTCGCAAGCTTTTCAACACTACCGGCTGAAAGCAAGGTATCGACGGGGATGCGCAATTCGATTTTTATGACGACATCGTCTTCATGCACGCTCAGTAATTCGCTTTGCGTAGCTAACTGCTGAGCTACGCCACGCAGTTCGAGCTTTCTCACCACTACGGGCCAATCAATCTTTGAAGTCGCTGTTGTGGCTGTATTCGATGATGACCTTGGAATATTTACTGGCGCCGCACTCTGCTCAACAGCATCATTCACAATCGCCTGTACCGGGGCTGAATTCAGTTCAGTTTTTTTTTGAGAAGGTATTGATGACGGAGTTATTGAATCTGACGTTACCGGGAAAGGAGGTGAGATGGGATCGGGTGCAACCTCGCCCGTTGTCTTCGATGATTTTCCGCTGCGTGCAGCCGCTAGTGCAGCCATCGCAGGACTAGGCGCTTTGGTAGCAGGAGCTGAAGTTTCGTTTATCTTGGAAGCCACGACAGTTGCTGCTGCAGGAATTGAAGCTTTTGCGGCAGTCGATGTTTTTGCTAGTGCTGCAACAGGTTTTGCTGAGGCAGGCATAGACTGAGTTTTGTGTTCACCACCTGAATGCAGCGGCGTAAATGCCAGCATACGCAGCAAGGTCATGGTAAAGCCCGCATATTCATCCGGTGCAAGTCCCAGCTCTTGACGTCCATGAACGACGATTTGGTAAAACAGCTGTATGTCTTCTGCTGAGAACTGCCCTGCCAAGCGCTGTATATCTTCCAGCTCTGGCAAATCATCCGGTAATGCTGCAGGAACGGCTTGTGCAATCGCGATGCGATTTAATAGCGTACCTAAATCTTGTAGCGCAGCGCTCCATGAAAGACTGCGTGCAGCCATATCGTCAGCCACTGAAAGTAATGCCGCTCCATCTTGAGCAGCCAATGCATCCATCAGCCTGACTAAATACGTGTGATCTAAAGCACCCAACATGCCTTGTACTGCTTCGAGCGTGACCTTACCCGCCGAGTAAGCAATCGCTTGATCAGTTAATGACAAAGCATCGCGCATCGACCCTTGCGCGCCTTGCGCCAACAAACGTAAAGCGGGTGTATCGAAACTGATCTGCTCTTCTGCAAGAATATTTTCTAGATGCGAAACAATATGCCCAGGCGGCATTTGTTTAAGATTGAATTGAAGGCAACGTGACAACACGGTCACAGGAATTTTTTGCGGATCGGTAGTCGCCAATATGAACTTCACATGCTCAGGCGGTTCTTCCAGCGTCTTAAGCATCGCATTGAATGCGTGGCTGGTGAGCATATGAACTTCATCGATCATGTAGACCTTGAAGCGTGCATTGGATGGGGCGTAAATAGCTTGCTCAAGCAGCTGCGCCATTTCATCAACGCCACGATTGGAGGCGGCATCCATTTCGATGTAATCAACGAAACGACCCGCATCAATCGACGTACAGGCATCGCAACGGCCACAAGGATGAGCCGTGATGTCACCTTGACCATCGATACCCTGACAATTTAGCGATTTGGCCAGAATGCGTGACAGCGTGGTCTTACCTACCCCGCGTGTACCCGTAAATAGATAAGCGTGATGTAAACGCTTGTTTTCCAGCGCATGGGTGAGCGCGCGCACCACGTGATCCTGCCCAACCAGGCTGTCGAAATTTTTGGGACGGTATTTGCGGGCGAGAACCTGATAAGACATAGACGGCACTGTGAAGATCAAGTGCATCATTTTACCCGAGGGTGGGCTATGCGCAGGAATAATACAGGACGATAAAGGCGAGCCTTGTCTGCGGCACTTGCAGGATATGGCTGTGGCTGCTTCGTTCCCGACCTGACCAGGTTGACCATGCCACAATGCGCAGGGGCCCGCCGGGCTCGATTCTATCAGCAATCACTCACTCAAAAACGAAGGAGTAGCGACTATCTGAATAAGTATCAACCCAGATTCAAGCCCTGCCATATCGCATCAACACGCGACTTCACATCTGCATCTATTGCAATCGTGCGTCCCCATTCACGCGATGTCTCACCTGGCCACTTGTTGGTGGCATCGATACCCATTTTGCTACCTAAGCCACTTACAGGCGACGCAAAATCAAGATAATCGATCGGTGTGTTATCAACCAGCGTGGTATCGCGAATAGGATCAACACGGGTAGTTATCGCCCAAATCACTTCTTTCCAGTCGCGTATATCAACATCTTCATCGACCACCACAATAAACTTGGTATACATGAACTGCCGCAAAAAACTCCACACACCAAACATCACGCGCTTAGCATGGCCCGGATACGATTTTTTTATCTGCACCACCGCCATGCGGTAACTACAACCTTCCGGTGGTAAGTAAAAGTCAGTAATCTCAGAGAACTGCTTTTGTAGCAGCGGCACGAACACTTCATTCAGTGCCACACCGAGTACCGCAGGCTCATCGGGTGGTTTACCGGTGTAAGTCGAGTGATAGATAGGGTCGCGTCGCATCGTGATGCGATCGACGGTGAACACTGGAAACCAATCTTGCTCGTTGTAATAACCCGTATGGTCACCAAATGGCCCTTCGAGCGCATGCTCAAAACCTGTATTCGGTGGCGGCGATACACCGTCAGGCACAACTCGCTCTGACGCAGTCTCCGGATATATATGCCCCTCCAAAACAATTTCAGCCGAAGCAGGAACGCGCAACTCACTACCAATGGCTTTCACCAACTCGGTACGACTGCCACGCAATAAGCCAGCAAACTGGTATTCCGACAAACTGTCGGGCACCGGCGTGACGGCGCCTAATATAGTGGCGGGATCAGCCCCCAGCGCTACGGCTATTGGATACGGTTTGCCCGGATTAGCCAGGCAATGTTCGCGGAAATCCTGTGCACCACCTCGATGGGCCAGCCAGCGCATGATCAGCTTATTGCGACCCAGGACTTGCTGGCGATAGATACCTAAATTCTGCCGCTTCTTATTAGGGCCTCTAGTAATAACTAAGCCCCAGGTAATTAGCGGAGCAATATCGCCCGGCCAGCAGTGCTGTATCGGCAGCCGAGATAAGTCGACATCCTTACCTTCCCACACAATCTCTTGGCACGGCGCCGAACTCAGCTCCTTAGGCGCCATATCCCAGACTGACTTAACGAGCGAGCCCAGCCCAAGCACATCACGGAAACCTTTCGGAGGCTCGGGCTCTTTAAGTCTGGCCAGCAGATGCCCGATGCGCCTTAGCTCGCCGACATCGGCCGCTCCCATGCCCATCGCCACTCGTTTTGGGGTTCCAAATAAATTACCTAACACTGGAATCGTGTGGCCAGTCGGCTGGTTGAATAACAAGGCTGGGCCAGCTGCACGCAGCGTTCGATCGCACAGCTCTGTCATTTCCAGATTCGGAGAAACAGGAACATCAATCTCGACCAAGTCACCGGATTGTTTCAGCTTGGCAATAAAATCTCTCAGATCAGAATATTTCATCAGTTTTTGAGTTTTTTCAAAGTGATATGTAGATACTTAGCTAATTATCCTAAGTATCTGATTTTATGGGATATTGCTAGTTCATACATAAAAAATAATAACTTATAGTTATAGGTATTCTTTTTTTCAGTATTGACTCGATATAAACGCAACCATACAATCCGCAAAATTTTAAAGGACAGCGGCTGGAGCGATCCAGACCAGAGGGGGAAGTAAACCTGTCCCGCAACCAGGGGGAACCGTTCAAAATTGTTCGGTTCGATGTAAGCCCCACAAAAGATTGCTTTCGCACTCTAAACGGGGCGCACCAAAGCAACACCGACATTTGCAAGGCCTGCAGTTTGGCTGCAAATGATTTTTTTGTCTCGCGGTGAATTGAAGCACGAAGCACGCTTGCAATTGGCCTCATCTCAGAGTGCCTGACAAAACATGACTGGCGACTTGCCATGCTAGCAACGGAGGCTGCAGCATGACAGGGAAGACACTAGGCAGGTTTTGCCAGGCGCTTTGAGGGCCGCGAAGATTCAGGAGGTAATATGAATACTCGACACAAAGTAGCAGCGTTGGTCGGTGCAGATAAGTGGTTTCAGCAACTCAGCAGTATCAGCAGCAGCCTGGCTTCTAAAGCTCACAACGCATTAACGTTACTGGGTTTGGCCTCGATCGCAGCCATGACCCTGATGTTTTTCAGGCCAGAGCTGACCGATCGCATCAAAGTGCTCTCCCCTTTCTGGGATGAATACAGTTACGAGAGCCAAGCACATGAACTCGCGTTTGTCGACGTTGCTCACTATCAGAGCGATGAAGCAAAGGCTGGACTGTCTGCCAGTGACTCACTAGCCAATTCAGCATCGGCTAAAGAACAGATGTACGTCATCAACTGGATTGCGAAGCGATATCGTATCGCTCAGTCAGCCAGCAAGATGCTCGTAGAAGCTGCGTATAGCTCAGCACAGGAAGTCAAACTTGATCCGCTGCTAGTGCTCTCTGTTATGGCGATTGAATCACGCTTCAATCCCTTTGCAGAGAGTTCCGTTGGCGCTCAAGGTCTGATGCAAGTGATGGCCAAGGTTCATCAAACAAAATTTTATGACCATGGTGGTACTAAGTCAGTGTTGAACCCTGTGGCGAACATTCAGGTGGGCGCTCAGATCCTGAAAGATTTGATTCGTCGTTCAGGTTCAGTGGAAGCTGGCTTGAAGCTGTACGTCGGTGCCGGCAACCTTGAATCAGATGGTGGTTATGCTGTCAAGGTGTTAGCTGAATACTCGCGCCTGCAAGCCGTTGCCAGTGGCAAGCGCGTACCGACCTTCACACCACAAGCACCAGCACCCGAAGCTGATGGCCTGCGCGAAGCCAAGGCACTAGAAGATGCAGCACCGATCCGCATACATGTGGACGAGCCAGCTTGATAAAAACTGATATACAAAAGAGTAGCGACTGACTCTTTCAACAAATAAAAAACCCCGTCACTTAGACGGGGTTTTTTTATGCCGTTGAGGACAAACTTCAGCGCATGAACAACGTATTAGTCCAGCATCAGATAGTCTTCCACCACCAGCGGATGAATGCTGTCAGTGAAATTAGGCAGATCCGCTAACAAAGTTTTCCCCTCCGGACTGCTGAGTGATGCCTTGAGTGACTCTTCTGAATCAAACCACAACTCTGAAAAGCCATCGAAGCCAAACGCTGCAACCTGCTCGCGCGCCACGAGGTTAACCGAATAACGATGCATATTAGGGAGCTTTTTGCACAGCTCAGCATGTACATTCAACCAATGATCTACAAATTGTTCATAGCTAAGATCTTTGCGTTTTTTAACCAGACCGATACGTTTTACGAAGTTAGGCTTCATAGTCATCTCCTTTAGTTGTTATGAATGGATAGGTGGGGTGGGAAAAATGATTCAGAAAGGCAGCCCGTTATTCATGTCAGGGATGCCGCGTTCGAAAAAATTCAGTGAGGCGACTCACCGCTTCGACCAGATTTTCCATCGAGGTCGCATACGAAACGCGAATGTAACGCTGCGCTGCATGGGTACCAAAATCTGCACCTGGAACCAACACAACACCTGTACTCTCAAGAATGTCGCTAGTGAGTTTTATCGCGTCATTACTCCAATGACTGCAATCGGCATACACATAAAATGCACCGTCTGGTAACACGGGAATATCGAACTGTAGTTTTTTCAAGGCCGGCACGATGAAATCGCGGCGACGTTGAAATTCAGCTTTACGCGCTTCAAAGATCGCCGTTGCTTCGGAAGTAAAACACGCTAAGGCTGCATGCTGCGCTACGCTAGAAGCACAGATAAACATATTTTGCGACAGCTTCTCGATCGCCGTCAGCATCTGCGGTGGCACCACTAACCAGCCCAGTCGCCATCCTGTCATGTTGAAGTATTTTGAAAAACTATTAATCACAATGACATCGTCACCCAACGCGAGCGCCGATTCAGGCGAAGAGTCGTAACTCAATCCTTGATAGATTTCATCAACCAAGGTGAATCCACCTTTCGCACGAACTACCTCAACAATGCGCGCCAATTCATCAGCTGCAATTGATGTGCCGGTTGGATTCGATGGTGAAGCCAGTAATACACCCGATGTATGCGGCCCCCAATGAGATGTGACCTGGTCAGCCGTTAGCTGAAAGCGTTCTGCCGGACCACTGGGAATTAATTTTGCTCGGCCCTCGAATGCAGCAACAAAATGGCGATTGCAGGGATAGCTGGGGTCGGGCATCAGCACTTCACTATCGCGCTCAATCAAGGCCGCACAAGCCAACAACAAGGCACCGGATGCCCCTGCGGTAATAACAATCCGTGACGCTGGCACATCCAGCGTAAATTTATCGCGATAATGATCAGACACTGCTTGCCGTAATTCGGGCAAACCCATGGCGGAGGTGTAGCGCATGGCACCGTCTTCCAGTGCACGCGCGGCGGCTTTGAGCACAGGTTCAGCGGTTGGAAAATCCGGCTCGCCTATGCCCATGTGAATAACGGAACGTCCCGCTTGCTCTAATTCAGCCGCACGTTTGATCACTTCCATCACACGAAATGGTGCTATCTCTTGCAGACGGTGTGCGAGAGGAAAATTCATAGCAAAAATAAGACTGAGCGACTGAGGTCAACGACCTGCAGCGATCTCGGTGGCACGCAAACTACCGGCGAGTTTATCCAAAACGCCATTCACGTATTTGTGACCATCGATACCACCAAACGATTTGGTGAGCTCAACGGCTTCATTGATCACTACTTTGTAGGGAATTTCGATGTGATGCTTGAGTTCAAACGCACCAATCAATAAAGCCGCGTGTTCAATCGGCGATAGCTGGTCGATAGAGCGATCAATCAATGGACTTATTTCTGCCCGCAATAGATCAACATCACGGATGGTACCGTGTAACAGCACATCAAAATGCTCTGCATCGGCTTTTTCAAAACCAAACGCATTGCGAATGTGTGCGTCAATCACGCCCGCATCATCACGATTAATTAACCACTGATACAGACCTTGCAGCGCAAATTCGCGCGCACGATGACGTGGCGTGCGATTTTTATTAGGATTGGCGTGTATAGATTTAAGATTCATTTTTTACTTAGTCATCACTAGCTTCATCAGCCAGCTCATCCAAGACCAACACCAGATTGGCCATTTCAACGGCTACTCGTGCTGCATCCGTACCTTTGTCTGACATGCGTGCTTCTGCTTGCTCGTCATCTTCAGTCGTTAAGACGGCATTTGCCACGGGTATTCCAAACTCTTTAGCGATATTGGAAATACCTCGACCCGATTCATTAGCCACCAATTCGAAGTGATAGGTTTCGCCACGAATGACCGCACCCAGCGCAATCAATGCATCGAACTGCGCCGACTCCGCCATCTTTTGTAGCGCCAGCGGTATCTCAAGCGCTCCTGGCACAGTCACCAGCAACACGTCATCATCTTGAACACCGAGCTGTTTTAATTCGGCCAAGCATGCTGTGCGCAAGCCGTGGCAGATATCTTCATTAAAGCGGGCTTGAACGACGCCGATGCGTAAACCTTCGCCATCAAAATTCGATTCGTAAATTCCTATACTCATATCGCCTCCTGCTTCAGAGTTCAGGACTGGCCTGATAGCCAGTCACTTCCAAATTGAAACCCGCCATTGAAGGCATTTTGCGGGGATTAGCTAGCAACTTCATTCTTGCCACACCTAGCTGACGCAAAATTTGTGCGCCTATGCCGTAGGTACGCAAATCCATGCGTTCGGGGCGAGTTGGCTTAGTAGGCTGCGGTTGGCAAAGCGCATTGAATTGTGCAAACATCTGCTCTGCCGACTCTTCACAATTGAGTAATACAATCACTCCGCGCTCGGCGCGCTGTATCGCTTGCATAGCCGAGGCGATATTCCATGAATGCGTGGTCGCTTCGGTGTCGAGCAAATCCAGTATAGACACCGGTTGATGCACCCGCACCAGCGTTTCTTTGTCAGCGCTGATTTCGCCATGAACCAACGCCAGATGCGCACCTCGGCTGGGCTTATCGCGGAACGCAATCGCATGAAATTTACCGTGCGAGGTTTGCATACTGCGCTCAGCAACGCGTTCAACAATACTCTCAGTCTGACTACGGTAATGAATCAGATCCGCAATCGTGCCGATTTTTAATTGATGCTCGCGCGCGAATTCCATCAAATCAGGCAAGCGAGCCATGCTGCCATCATCCTTGAGTATTTCGCAGATTACTGCTGCCGGCGTCAAACCCGCAAGCTCAGACAAATCGCAACCTGCCTCGGTATGACCGGCGCGCATGAGCACGCCACCGCGCTGAGCACGCAAAGGAAAGACATGGCCCGGCTGAACAATGTCAGAAGCTTTGGCGTGACGTGCGACTGCCACTTCAATGGTTTTGGAGCGGTCTGCCGCAGAAATCCCTGTGGTAACTCCCTCAGCTGCCTCTATCGACACCGTGAAGTTAGTTCCGTAGGAAGTGCCGTTACGTGATGTCATCAACGGCAGGTTAAGCTGATCGCAGCGTTCCTCGGTCAGGGTCAGGCAAATCAAACCGCGACCATGCCTAGCCATAAAGTTAATGGCCTCAGGGGTTACGAACTCGGCGGCTAGAACCAGGTCGCCCTCGTTCTCACGGTCTTCCTCATCAACGAGGATAACCATGCGGCCGGCACGTAGCTCGGCGATGATTTCTTTGGTACTGGATATAGACATGAAGGCGGCTCTCGAAAGGCCCGCCATTTTATAGGATTTCGCCCGCGAGCCGTCACCAATCTCGCAAGGTCGTCGCAGGCCACCCCTAAGAATTTACACTTTTTTTGACAACATCTCCGAACTCAGCATGCGTTCCACATAGCGAGCAATCAAATCGACTTCGAGATTAACCCGACTACCCACTTGCAAATGCCTGAGCGTGGTGACAGCAATGGTGTGCGGAATGAGATTGATCGAGAGGGTGCAGCCTTGCTGACTATCCTGCACGCTATTTACGGTAAGCGAGACGCCGTTAACCACAACCGATCCCTTGTAGGCAAAGTACTTAGCCAACTCAATCGGGGCCAACACATCCAAACGCCAGGACTCTGCTACCGCCGCAAAGTGTGTCACTGTGCCTAAGCCATCCACATGCCCTGACACCAAATGACCGCCGAGACGCTCAGCTAACGTTAGTGCTTTTTCTAAATTAACTTCGCCCTCAGCATCTAGTCCGGCTGTGCAATTTAAACTCTCACGCGAAACATCGACGCTGAAACCCTGATCAGTTTTTTGCGTCACCGTCATGCAAGCGCCATTGATCGCAATCGAATCACCGATAGCTACATCGCCCATAGGTATACCACCGCTATCGATCTGCAGGCGTACGCCACCATTATCGTTAAACGGTTCTATCTTCGTAATGCGACCTACTGCTGCAACAATTCCTGTAAACATAATGTGTTTTTTGATTAACTAAACTTTTTACGCTGATTTAATGATGTTCGGAATGATACGCGCGAGTAGGCGCAGATCATCACTGACCGATTGAATCTCATGAAACTGCAATTTTACGCGCGACGATAACTCGCTCAACTCAGGCAAATTAGCCATACCCTGCGCTGGACCTAATAGACAAGGCGCCATGTAGATCAATAATTCATCAACGCAGCCAGTACGCAATAAGGAACCATTTAATTTAAATCCCGCTTCTACATGCAATTCGTTAATTTCACGCTGACCTAATTCCTGCATCAACGAAGGAAGGTCGACCTTACCCGCATACGAAGGCAAATGAATGATCTCAGCACCACGCGCAATCAACTCCGCTTCGCGTGCATCATCACGCTGCGCGCTGACTATCCAAGTACCACCTCCCTCCAGCACGCGAGCGGAAGGATTAATCTGCAGTTGGCTGTCGAGCACAATTCGTCGTGGCTGACGGGGCGTACTCACGGCGCGCACGGTTAATTGAGGGTCGTCCTGCTGCACCGTACCCATGCCCGTAAGAATGGCGCAAGCACGTGCACGCCAGGCATGACCATCAGCTCGCGCAGGCTCTGAAGTAATCCATTGACTTACTCCATTCAACAGCGCAGTTCCTCCATCCAGGCTGGCCGCGATTTTCATGCGCACCCAAGGTCGGCCGCGCTGCATGCGTGAAAAGAAACCGATATTCATTTCACGCGCTGGTTCAGCCAATACACCCACCTCGGTGAGTATTCCCGCCGCCCTGAGTCGTGCCAGACCCTGACCAGCGACCAGGGGATTCGGATCTTCAATGGCAGCAACCACACGACCAACACCTGATTGAATCAGTGTATCTGTGCAAGGTGGAGTTCGCCCATGATGGCTGCACGGCTCAAGCGTCACATACACAGTAGCACCACGAACATCGACACCACGCGCTGCTGCATCTCGCAACGCTGCGACTTCGGCGTGGGCTTGGCCAGCAGGTTGAGTATGACCCTGAGCTATCACGACGCCCTCTTTAACCACCACGCATCCAACTCGCGGATTAGGGCTGGTGATGAAAAGACCCCGCTCTGCCTGCTTTAGGGCGAGCTGCATGCCTTCGATATCATTAGTAATTTTCACGTGATGGCAAATTCAAGGTGTGTGCGAGGAATACCAACTTAAGCCGCTAGTGCGGCGATGCCGTCATTCTAACAAGTGGCGCTGTCCTTATCGGGATCGCATACTCGTACACGGCCTAAAAAACTAATAATGATCTTGAGGCGCTGTGCACTGACCGAAAAAGTTAATGACCCAATTTGCGGAATTTGGCTGCTGGCTGCACTGCGCGGATGTCCGCTACTATCAAAGGCAAGGTAGGATTTTTTACTATCGCGCAGCTTAGCTTCAACTACCAATCCCTTCGTTTCTGCCTGACTACGATGCAATAGTAAATCGCCCGTATCGAATTGCTGATTATTGTTAGCATCGATCAGCACCAACCAACCTTTTCCCCAATTCTTAGAATCCAAGGGAATCACATCAACACGCTTCTGTCGCCGCATGGCTTCAGACCGTGCCAATAATATAGTCGTATGAAATTCACTCATCGCCGCCGTAACCCTAGACCGATCAAGCACAGATCGAAAATTTGACGACGCCATGAATAACAAAATCGCTGCGATAACAAGTGTAAAAAGATACTCGATCACGCTAAAACCTGATCGCACATTGGGTCGATGCCGATTGAAAAATCGTCGTTCATATGTATCGCTTAGCATGCGTTTAGTCATTTAACCGTTCTCTCCAAGCGATTTGACGTAACTGTCGCTGACACGGCTCAGCTGCATCCTCAGGACACAACTGAATGGCGTAATCGGCCTGCGCAACAAATCGCGTCGTCACCAACACGCCACTACCCGTTGCCGTAATTCGAACAATACCTGCGTGCTGATAGGCGCTAACTAGTTCAAGCTGATACTCGGGCGGTGATTTCGATTGCATTCGACCACCCGAAGGAAAGCTATCTCCTGTCACGCTACCGAATTCATAAACAACGTCGTTACTCGATAACGACAGGGGATCATCCATCATAGTCAGATGCTGATGTGCATCGTGGAGTGCCGCCTCTGCAGCTTCGCTGGCAATCAATCGATCAGCGTAACCTGCAGTGAGCGTTCGAAAATCATGCCCCAAACGTAGCGTAGCCATTGACACCACCAACAAAATCGACGTCAGCAAAATACAAGGCAACAAAATAAATCCACGACAGCCATAGCTTGGGTATGAACCCTTAGTCGATTGATTTTTCTTAGTCATGCGACGTTGCGAACCTACTACTAATGACGTTCGCTTTGCAGCGGGCTAGTTTGATAATTCAGTAGTGCGTGATTACGTAAAAAAACTACCCTATCAAAGACTCGACTCAAGCGTTTTCTCTGCCCCGCTGGAAAATCAGATAAGGAAAAATGAGTGCCAGGATCGTAAAAGGTATAAGTATCTGAATAAAAACGCCCAAAGAGATCGAGCGAATCAGGCG
>CANGJE010000062.1 GCA_947454305.1 Oxalobacteraceae bacterium | reverse complement strand
TCTACTGATGCCGTAGGGTCCGTTCCTTGTAGTGTCTGCAAGGTGCCACGAATGGCATCGAGTTTTCGAATAATCAAGACTTCATTACGGCGGTGTAATTCGCGGCAATCAGAGATCAGATTTTTGAAGCCATCCCATTCCGGATTATCTAGGCGGCTATGCGCCGTTCCGACAGCGGTTAGGGAATTTAGCTTGTCGAAAATTTCCAGCTTGCGAATTTGCATCTGCTCGAACGCGTCCAAATCCTGGACTTTCAGTGCTTCAAATTCTTGTTCGAGGAGATCGTGGAGGGCGAGGGCGTGCTGAACCGCGGCGACAAGCTCAGGGCTGGCGGCCGGCGGTAAAAGATCCTGTGCTGCACGCTCAAAAGGCATCAGCAGGGACATCGTTCAGTGTGTAAAGGCAGACGAATCAGCCGATCAATTTTTCCATCGCAACAAAGCTTTCAGCAATGTGGCGCGAGTTGAGCGGGTAATTGCCTTGCTGCAGTGCTAGCTTGATCGCGTCAACTTTGCTGCGATCAAATGCTGGCTCTGCCATGGCCTTTTGGGCGATGTCAGATAGTTGCAACTGGTCTTCACGGGACGCAGTGGCCTTGGCTTTGCCAGTCTCGGACGCGCTAGACTGAGGACTGTCAAGCGCTTTGCGTTTGGCTTTGTCCAGGGTGGCTTTGTCCAGCGAAGGGCTGCCGCTAAATATGCCTGATAAGGGGTTGCTCATAGTTTTTTCTCACTTTCGGCTAAAAGCCAACTTTTCCTGTCACAACGAATATCGGTTCGGGCTGATAGAACTTTAGCCCTTTTTTGAATTTTTTTTATCAACAAAAAGATAATTATCATAAATAGAATAAATCATCTGTCTTTAAACACCTTTTAAACACCTTTGGCCGCACCTTTGCCGGTGATAACACCGGAGAAGGTATGGCCAGATTCCGGATTACGCAACTTAATTTGTTCATTTAATCGCCCGTCCTGCAGAGCTTCAACTTTAACTGTAATCATAAATTCTGTGGGTCGGCCAATGACAAAGGTCACTAAATCGCCTTTTTTTACCATCAGCGCAGGGCGCAAATCGCTGGTTCGTATAGCTTCGCCGGCGCGGATGGGGCGCATCAGCTCAGATCCCTCTAAACCAGAAAGATCGAACAAGTGGGTGCGATTTATCTTTTCGGCATCTAATCGTTCCAACTTGAGTAATTCGGGTTTTAACACTTGGCCCACGTTCATATTACTTGAAGCGACCACCACTTGTCGGTTTTCCGCGAGGTCCGTGGTTTGAATAATTTGGCCAGCCGCTACATTTTTACCTAAGCGGGTGCCGGGCGTAATTTCAGTCGGAATCCAGACGGGTGAAGTGCCTCCTGCACCAGCCGCAAGATCAATCCGTTCGATGGCTGATTCCGTCATCAAATCGCCAGCTTTTAAAGCAAACTTTGCGCGGACGGCTTTTTGTCCCTTTTCAAGATCGTGCGCCATTACCGGCTGGCCCTTAGCCAGCGGTCGTTTCAATTGGCGCCCGACTAAGGCTGATTTTTCGTTAAAACTTCCTGCGGCGGGCACAGCCACCGTTTTGATATCTAAATCCGTATCTTTCAGTGCCTGACCGGGAGCGATATCCCGATTCGCCACCACCATCTCTTGCAGCTGCTGCTGAGTCAGGCCAACTTTTACAAAAATTTGCCATGCCGGTTTGTTACAGCGGGCACGAACACTCTCTTTATTAACAAATGGATAATCAAAGCTAAGGCTGCCGCCGCAGGGTTGAACCTGCACGCGGGGATCGAGTGGTGCCATTTTGACTTGATCGGCTGTGACACCTGACTGACCCGCAACCCAATTGCCCAACGCAGTCTCCAATGCCTCTTGCGGAGTCGTAGCCAATACCGCCTGCGAGCCTGCGAACAGCAGGGTCGCCAGCATTCTCAACACAACGCTATATAGGAGTGGCTGGAGTCGTTGAATAATCATCGCGTTTTGGTTGTCAATTTGTTCATGGTACGGGCTTTGCTAAATCCTCTTCAACACAGTGTCAGGCTGTTGAACTTCCGACAGTCCCGACAAACAGAGCAAGAATGATTCCAGACCCAAATAGATGAGAGATCATGGAAATACGATCGAGAGTTAATGACCAGATAGGCGATATTGCCAAAGAGAGAGCGCGTCACCGCGAGGCCGCGCCATCGACGTCTTTCCGTCAGGTGGTGGAAGAGGCTAACCGTGAAGCGACTTCAACCGTAAAGGTTCAGCGTGGCGATACCTTAGTTAGTCTGACACGCAATTTCTTGGGTGAGTCGGCGTCCCAACTAAACAAAGGGCAGATTTACGATCTGGCTAAAACGCTGGCCAAAGAAAATGGCATTGCTCATCCAGACCGCATCATGCCGGGGCAGCAGATCAATATGACCCCTATGTCTACCTTAGCAGCACTGAAGCTCAGGCAGGGCACGGTTGAAGGCGTTCAGCTGAACACGGAATCGCCGCAGGTGAGTGCGCCGGTGCTGGATAAAACCTTGGCGCGAGCAGTCACTAAAGGATATATGCAGGCCGAAGATCAGCGCGCGGTACGCGATAAGATTTTGCAGCTCGCTACAACCCATGGTTTTTCGCCGGATGATTTTGCCCGCACCACCTTAATGGAGTCGGATGGTATGAATCCGCGTGCATCGAATGGTAGCTGCCACGGCATCATTCAATTTTGCTCAGGCGGTAATCGGGGTGCTGCGAGTGCCGGCTATGCCGACAATCCTAAAGAGATACTTTCATTGTCTGTGATGGATCAGCTGGATTTAGTTGATAAATATTTTACGGATACCAAGCTCAAAGATTTTGGTCCGGCTTCTTTGGATAATCTCTATTTGACCGTGTTAACACCGAACGCACGTAATGAGCCGCGAGCTAACGTGCCATTAAATATTGTCGGTCGCCAGGCCGCCGCTTTATATGAGGGGCGTGATCAGGCGGGGGTGATTACGCGTAATTCGCTGATTGCAGGGCTCAAGCAAAATGCACGTGAACGTCTGGGTGAATTCTCAGTCGCTAAAGTAGAGCGCAAAATGATGTGATGGTAAAAAAAGTAAACGTGAACGAAATGATTTTTTTGCGTTTGCCTTTTACTTAGAAAGATCAGCGCGTCAATTTAATGGCGGTTGACTCAAGGCGGCAAGCTCTTGCCGCCTTCACCATGGAGTCGGGTAGTGACTTCATCCGGTGGCAAATTCTTGCCGCTTTTTCCCTCTGAAATGGTCGTATTTCCGCCAAAAAACGAACTGGCACGGCGCTTGCAATGGTCGGATCGACAGCTGGAAACTTGAACGTTCTGTCGGTATTCCGGCGCAACACCATCTAGCAGCATGTAGGGAGTACAAAATGGATTTACTCAATTCGGCTTTAGGCATACACGACAAAGCGCTGCGCGTGCGAAATCAGCGCATGGAGCTGCTCGCTCGAAATATCGCCAATGAAGACACGCCGCATTTCAAGTCGCGTGAATTGGATTTTAAAACCGTGATGGCGAAATTCGAACCTGCGGAACCCATGGCGGCGACCAACCAAACGCATTTTGATTATGGCGATGACAAGTTAGATGACGATGGCATGCGTTATCGCGTTCCATTCAACGCATCAGCCGATGGAAACACAGTAGAGATCACCGTGGAACAGGCCAAGTACGGTAAAGCAGCCGCTGATTATCAAGCGACGCTGACCTTTCTTGAAAATCGCGTCAGCAGTATTCGCAAAGCATTGAGAGGGGATTAATAAATCATGCCTATGTCCATAGATAACATCTTCGGTATTGGCGGTACTGCGCTAAATGCACAGATGATCCGTATGAATACCACCGCATCGAATTTGGCGAATGCGGGTACGACATCAGCTACCGAGAAGGAAGCGTATCGCGGTAAGCGCACCATCTTTAAATCGCTGATGGATGATCAGATGACCAATGCTGGCTCACCCTACGTTGGTGGTGTGAAGGTCGACAAAATTGTCGATGACACCAAGCCTGTACCTCGTGTCTATGACCCGGGCAATCCACTTGCCGATGGCGATGGCTTTGTATTTCAGTCTAATGTGAATGAAGTTACTGAGATGGTCGACATGATGGCCGCCTCGCGTTCGTATCAGAACAACGTCGAAGTTGTAAACACTGCACGCGAGCTGATGATGCGCTCGCTTGAAATTATTAAAGCATAAGGATTATTGACATGGCATCGACCGTTACTGGCGCAGCACAAAACACCTCGACATACACGCTGCCGTCGAGCATTAAGACGACTGATCAAGCAAAAGCTGATGCAGCCCAAGCATCGATTAGCGGTGATGGTGGCGCTATGGGTCAGGGGGCATTTTTAACGCTATTCACTACCCAGCTTAAGAATCAAAATCCATTAGACCCCATGAATAACGATGCCTTTGTGGCTCAGTTAGCGCAGTTCTCGCAGTTGGAAGCGACTACTAAGATGTCTGACAATCTTCAAAATATGGTGTCGTCCATGTCCAGTGAACGCATGAGTACAGCGAGTGGATTGATTGGGAAAAAAGTCGCGATCCCAGATGGCAAAGCCATACTTACTAACGCACAGCCAGTCGATGGCACGGTCACGCTGGATAAAGATGTGGATTCGATTTCACTCAAAGTTTTTGCTTCGGATGGTTCCGTGGTTCGCACAGGCGACATTGGTCCGCAGAAAAAAGGGGATTTCAATTTTAGTTGGGACGGAAAAGATAGTAATGGCGCTGCAGTTGCTGATGGTGTGTATCGCATCGAGGCGACAGTTAGTTCACTCGGCGTTTCTAGTAAACCACCAGTGTCAACCATGGCGCCAGTCCGATCAGTCACCACCGATGCAACTACCGGTGATATGCAAGTCGAATTTGATGATGGAACAACCCAAAGCCTGTCGCAAGTTAAGCGCGTTGGCCTGTAAACAAATAATAGATCACTCGTAATTCAGGAGAAATACACATGTCTTTTTATACCGCTCTGACAGGTCTGCAAGCCGCTACCGCGCAGTTAGGCGTCACCAGCAATAACATTGCCAACGTGGGTACCACCGGCTTCAAGCGTTCACGCGCAGATTTTGGTGACATCTTTGCGACGTCGCCTTTGCAGAAAGCATCCTCGACCATCGGTCAGGGTGTGGCGATTAAACAGATCACGCAGGAATTCAGTCAGGGGAATATTCAATTCTCTGCAAACTCACTTGATATCGCGATTACGGGTGACGGTTTTTTCCCGTTGAAATCAGCTGATGGCCTGCAAGACATTTACACGCGTAACGGTACCTTCTTGTTGGACAATTCGTTCAACGTAGTCAATGCAGCAGGGCAGTCCTTGATTGCAGCAGGCGTTGACTCCTCCGGTAAAGCGGATTTGGAAAATCTTTCTAAATTAAATATCCCTCGTAAGACGACGGGTGATGCAGTCGAAACATCGGCGATTACGCTGGGTTTGAATTTCCCTGCGGATGCGGCGGTGATTACTAAGCCATTCGACAAGACCGATCCGACGACTTATAACAAAACGACCGCCGTTACTGTGTATGACGCCGGTGGTAATGATTATTTGGCGACCGTTTACTACGCAAAAACTCAAGTAGCAGGTGCGAACGACCCCACTAGTAAATGGCAAACCTATGTGTATATTGGTGATACACGCTTACAAGAAAATCTGATTCAAGCCAACGACAGAGGCGACAAACTTTACGTTAATAAATATGGCCAGACGCTGCCTGAAAGTAAAATTCCTCCTGAAAATATTGCGCGAGGAGTGACTCAATTAGTTCATTTGGATGATCTTAAGAGTCCCATTGATTCAACACCAGCGGCACTTTCGGGCCAGCAAATTGATACCACCATCAATACAAATTTTAAAAGTGGTTTGAATGTGTACGACACATTGTTGGCACAAACACCGGCCAACATTGGTGGGCAAACGCAGTTGATTGATGCTTCTAGTTTGGTAGGTACAGCTGCAACACTGAATCTAAATATACCTGCCTTGGCAGGGCCAGCACCGCAACAACCTATCCCGCTGACTTTAACGGGAACTGAAACAAAAGTCCAAATTGCGAATTTGATTGCCACCGCCATTGCGTCTGACCCGACCTTTAAATCTAGCAGTGGTTATCCAGGCCGTAGCGTTGTCGATAACGGCGATGGCACTGTATCGATAACCTTTTCTAAAGCGGATGATGTTAGTGATGTCGTTGATCCGGCAACAGGAGTGGGATCAATACCGTTAGTGAATATTACCGGTGGAGCAGCTCAACTGGATGCTATTGAAAAATACTCTAAAAATTCAATTGCATTCGAACTAAATATCGATGGTGCGAATAGCCCTAAGTTGATCGATTTATCTTATTTAAATGATTCTAAATTAACAAAAACATTTACGGGTGTTGATCTCGCTAAAGAAATCACAAATCAAATTAATAAAAACTATGGCGATGAGCGTGTATTTGATTTCACTCAAGGTGACATTTCTTCGTTGAATTTGTCGATAGATTCAAACACGGGACTCTTGAAAACGAACGCTGGCAGCTTGATGAAATTAAAGCTGGTCAATCCTTCTGTTGAGGGTGATCCAGGTGCAGAACTGGATATTCAGTTCGGTCAAGTTGATCCAAACTTAACTCCGCCTGCAGCAGGTAGTGTAGCCAGCAAAGGTGCGGATGGCACGATTACACCAGCATCTGATGGCGTGGTTTATTTTAATGATCTGAGTAAAGTGAGTCGTGAAGATGCACTGGCTGCGATACAAAGTCTTGTTAAAGCCAATGCGGATAGCTTAGTGCCTGGTCACGAGCGATATGCCGATTTAAAAGTGGGCTACGACTCGCAGCTGCAAACATTCACATTCAAAAATGGAAGTGCAACTAGCTTGCAAATTTTTGCAAGTGCTCCGAACCTTGCTATCAAAGGTTTGATGGGGCTAACGTCTACCGAGTCGTTAGTAGATTCGTCCACGGGCGGCTATGGTGCGAAGGTTATCCCTAACGGTAACTTGATCAATCCGGTGGTTGAGCAACGCTATGGAACCGTTGTGTCATTTGATGAGGCAACCCGTCGCTTTACGATTTCATCAGGAACAACGGGTGACACATCTAGTATCGAAATCTCCAGCGCATCGGCCAATGCCTATACGTTATTGGGACTAACTAAAGATGAGATTGCAACCTCCGCCATACCATTTCGTGGAGTGACGTCTGAGCCGGCAATCTTAAAAGGCGACACTATTGGCCTGAATCTTGACAATAAATTCCGTGTTGATGCGACCAACAATCAATTCGTGGTGACAGTCGATAACGTTACCGGTTTGATTGAAATTCCTCCTAAGTCCGATTACACCATTGAAGCATTCCGTCAGGAATTGGAAAATCGTATTAACGCGTTGGGCGATAACTTTGGCCGCACTGTCAATGGCGCCAAAGTCGAGATCATGACGAATGCTAATGGGACTAAGTATTTTCAAATATCCACGGGTACGACAGGTAATGATTCATTCCTCAAAGTCAGTGGCAACAGCATTTGGGGCTTGGGTGGTTTAGATAGCGTGCGCGGAAAAACCAATCAATGGCAAGATCCTAAGCAGGCTAAAAACGCCGATGGTTTTCCGCTGTATGTAAGTCGTGATGGTACCGAGACGACAGATCCAGGTACATATTCAGCTGACGAAACACGTGATTTGTGGTCTCCCGTGTTTTACGACAATGGTGAACTTACCTTCAATAACAAAGGTGACTTGGTATCGCCAGGTCAGGCGATTGATTTTAAGAGCACGACTATCGGTAGTTCGGGTTCGACACTGAAATTCTCTATTGATTATGGTGTGTCGACTCAATATTCCTCACCATTTAGCATTAAAAAACAAGACCAAAATGGGCGTCCTGAAGGCGATCTGATCGGCGTCGACATTGGTGACAATGGACTGGTGAACGCCAGTTACTCGAACGGTATGACGAAGTCGTTGGCCAAAATTATTCTTGCAAACTTTGCGGCGCCGACGGGTTTGCGTCAAATTGGTGATGCCAGTTTTTACGCAACGTCTAAATCGGGTGACGTGAAATATGGTGAGGCAGGTGCCGCTGGTTTCGGTACTGTTCGTGCAGGTGCGCGTGAGCGTGCGAACGTGGATTTGACGAATGAGTTGGTCGATTTGATTACAGCCCAGCGTAACTTCCAGGCGAATGCCAAAGCGATTGAAACGAATAACACATTGACTAGTGCAATTATCAATATTCGTGGCTAATCATCTTTCATTGACTAACTAACACACTAAGAAGCCGACATGGACCGTTTTGCTTTCACCTCGATGTCCTCAATTAATGAGCGTCGTTTGTTGCGTGAGCAGCTCAATAACGAGCTGGCGAACGTCTCAACGGTCGGCTTCAAAAAGAGTTATGAGAACGCCATGATTGCCGTTAAGGCAGAAGGCGATGGATGGGATTCACGCATACAGCCTTTCATCGAGAAATTTAACGCAGTCAATCTCGATCAAGGTCACTTGATGGTTACTGGTAACAAACTCGACATCGCACTCACTGATAAGGCTGTGCTTGGTGTGCAAGCAAAGAATGGTGAGTTGGCTTTTACGCGTCGTGGCGATCTACGTTTGAATTCTCAAGGTGTTTTGGAAACGGGGTCTAGTAATGTGGTTTTGTCTGATCAAGGTAATCCGATCACCATCCCACCTGGCTTGGATCTGGCAATTACTAAAGATGGCGATATTTTTGCTGCTGATCCTCAGCAGCCACCTGGGACGCCAGCAGTATTGATTGCTCGTTTGATGACGCGTGATGCGAGTGAAATCACATTACAGCGCAGAGAAGATACTTTGTATACACCGCACATTCAATACCGTACTGCGAATGGTGATTTTGCCAGTGGTCCAAAACAACCACAAATCGTTCCTGGTGCATTAGAGGCGAGTAACGTGAATCCGGTAACAGCGATGGTGAAGTTAATTGATTTTTCGCGTTCGTTTGAGACACAAATTCGTACGATCAAAGAAGCCAAGTCATTAGACGAGGCCGGTGCCAGCATGCTGAAGGCACGTTGATTTTAGACGTTAGTAGCTAGATAAAGAATACATAAGAGAGGAACACATGGATGCTTCAATGTGGGTAGCCAAAACGGGTCTGGATGCACAACAGACCCGACTGAACGTCATCTCGAATAACCTGGCCAACACCAATACGACAGGCTTTAAGCGCGATCGCGCTAATTTTGAAGATCTGCTGTATCAAAATATTCGGCAAGCGGGTGGTCAAACATCGCTCACTACCCAAGCTCCAACGGGATTGATGCAAGGTACCGGTACGCGAGTTGTCGCCACTGAAAAAATTCATGCACAGGGCAATATGATCAATACCCAGAATGCTCTGGATATTGCGATCAACGGCGAAGGTTTTTTTCAGATTACGCAACCCGACGGCACGACTGCGTACACGCGCGATGGCACCTTTAAATTATCGAATACTGGACAGCTGGTCACATCAACTGGTCAGCCATTAGCTCCCGCGATTGTGATTCCAGCAAATGCATCTTCAATTACAGTAGGTGAAGATGGTGTCGTTAGTGTGGAGTTATTCGCTGGTGGTGGTGCGCAGCAGTTAGGACAAATTCAAACAGCGCGTTTCGTTAATCCACCTGGCTTGCAACCCCTTGGCGGCAATCTCTATAAAGAAACCGTCGCCAGCGGTGCACCGCAGTTGCTCAACCCGGGTACACAGGCAGCTGGCACATTGCGTCAAGGTATGTTGGAAGCATCGAACGTGAACGTTGTAGAAGAAATGGTGAATATGATTGAGACACAACGTGCCTATGAAATTAACTCTAAAGCGATCTCAGCAGCCGATGGCATGTTGCGCTTCTTGAATAACAATCTCTGATCGGGACTCTGATGAAAAAGATTGAATCATGCGCGATCCTAGCGCCACTGACAACAGCACTCTTGTTGAGTGGTTGTGCGGGTCCTATGCCTATGGCTTACTCACCCGAATTTGCCCCTGTTCAGCCCATACCACGTGAATCAGTGAAGCAAACGACCGGTGCAATTTTTGCCGCGGACAGTACCGATATGTGGCAAGCCAAACGTCGCGACTATCGCGTGGGTGACATTATCACTGTCTTATTAAGTGAATCGACACAAGCCGCCAGAACTTTAAATAATGAAACCAGCCGTGAAGCCACCACCGATGTTGTACCGAGTGGGCTCAACAATCGTATTTCAAGTCTGAACAGCGTATTGGGTGGTTTAAAAACAGACGGTGGAAAAACTACGAACAAAGGCAAAGGCACAGCAGATCAACAAGCCTCATTAACAGGTTCGATCGCTGCGACCGTGGTTGAAGTTCAAGCCAATGGCAATTTAGTGATACGCGGTGAAAAACAATTGTCGATGTCTGAAGGCGGCGAAGTGATTCAAGTATCGGGGGTAATTCGTCCCGATGACGTGAGCGCTATTAGCACTGTGCAATCGCGCCGTTTGGCGAATGCACAAATTGCATATCGCGCTGCCGGCGATCTGGCGAATGCAACACGTGCCGGATGGGGTACTAGCGCCATTTGGAAATTCTGGCCCTTCTAATCATGCGAAAGCCATCAATGAAAAATCGTTTTGTTCAACAGGTTGCCGGCACATTGATGCTGGCCTTGGCGTTTGTTCAACCAGCACAGGCTGATCGTGTCAAAGATTTGGCATCGGTCGCTGCGGTGCGTAGTAATCAGTTGGTGGGTTACGGCATTGTGGTGGGTCTGCAAGGCACGGGTGATGGTGCTCAGGTCGCTTTTACTGTGCAAACCGTACGTTCTATGTTGGTCAAGATGGGTGTCGGTTTGGATGGCCCGCTGTCTGACTTTGAAAAATCAGCCGCAGCTGCAGGTCGTATGGATGTACAAAACGTTGCCGCAGTGATGGTGACCGCTGAATTACCTGGTATGTCAAAGCCAGGTCAGCGTATCGATATCAATGTTGGCACCTTGGGTAAAGCGAGTAGCTTGCGCGGTGGTACGTTGATTCTTACCAGCTTGCGTGGTGTTGATGGTGAGGTGTATGCCTTAGCTCAGGGTTTGGTAACGACGACTGGTGTGGATGCCAGTGCAGCCGGTTCCAAAGTCTCGATAGGTGTGCCGACTTCTGCACGCATTCCTAATGGTGCGACTGTAGAACGTACGGTTGAAACGCCTTTTGATAAATCTGAATTCGTAGTGATGAATGTACGTGATCAAGATTTCACGACCACGACTGCGATTGTGAATATCGTCAACAAAACCTTTGGCGCCGAAACAGCCAAAGCTTTGGATGGTGTTTCACTTGCTGTACGTGCTCCGGTCGATATGTCTAAGCGCGTAGCGTTCATGAGCATGATTGAAAATCTTGATGTTATTCCTGGTGAAGCAGCTGCGAAAGTCGTTGTCAATTCACGTACGGGTACCGTGGTGATTAGTCGAAACGTCAAAGTAACTGCAGCGGCGGTATCGCACGGCACGATTTCAGTCGCGATCGCGGCAACCAATGAAGTGAGTCAGCCGAATGCATTTGCACCTGGCCAAGCGGCAGGGGTGCAGAACGCCAATATCGCTGTCAATGAACCGAACAAACCGATGTTCCTATTCCAAGCAGGTGTGGATTTGCGTCAGATCGTGGACGCTATCAACCAAGTGGGCGCATCACCTTCCGCGTTGATTGCCATTTTAGAAGCATTAAAAAGCTCGGGCAGTTTACGTGCTGAGTTAGTCGTGATCTAAGGCTGAGCTAAAAGAGTATTACGAGCGCATTACGATGAGTGACTTCGACCTACCTAAATCTTCGCTGGACTTTGCTGGCATGGGCGCCTTGCGCGGCCAGGCACAACGTCATGAAGGTAAAGCGACGCGCGAAACTGCGACGCAGTTCGAGGCTATGTTCATTCAGATGATGCTCAAATCTATGCGTGAGGCCACCGATAAGGAAGGCCTCATGACCTCAGATCATGAGGAAGCGTTTCAAGAGATGTATGACCGAGAGCTTTCTGTTCAGCTCGCAAAACGGAATACCTTGGGCGTAGCCGATATGCTGGTTAAAAGTATCGATCGCAGTAATGACCCAGGCCCAGCTTATAAAGCTAAAGCTGAACCTATTCCGCTTAAGCCCGAACAAGAGCCGATTCCACTGGGCGGACCGACAGGCATGCAATTGGTGAGGCCAGAAAAATTTAACGTGAAGCCACGTACTGTGACTCCAGTGACAGATGCAGGAGCTGAATAATGAGTGACTTACTGGGAGTAAGCAGCACGGCCGTCATGGCATATCAACGTGCGTTAGGAACCGTCAGCAATAACATTGCGAACGTTCACACAGAAGGCTACGTTCGTCAAGAATCAGATTTAGCAGAATCGGCACCTACGAAACAAGGCACGGTTTATATCGGCAGCGGCGTGCAGTTTGACGGTGTCAAACGTGCTTACGATGATTTTTTAGAAAAAAATCTACGCAATACAACCAGTGAATTGAATACCCAGCAGCCCATGGTGGACTTTGCTAACCGTATCGTGGATTTGATGGGTAGCGATAGCGTTGGCTTACCACCTGCATTAGACAAATTTTTTGCAACCGCGCAGCAGTTATCTACGGATCCTGCATCTACCGTGTTGCGCGCTCAGTTTTTACGTGATGCAGATGGCTTGGCTGGACGATTTCGTGAGTTGTCTACCCAAATGACCACCATTGATTCAGAAACTCGCGATTCAACGAATCAAACGGTTGATCAAATCAATACCTTGACGACGCAAATTGCACTGGTAAATAAACAGTTGGGTCGTGAAATATCAATTGAACGTCAATCACCTGAATTATTAGATCAGCGTGATTTACTGCTGACTAAATTGTCCAAGTTGGTAAAGTTGAATGTCACAACTGCGACCAATGGCTCCGTCAATATTAGTTTGACGAATAATGCTCAGAACGGTGTTGTCGTTGATG
>CANGJE010000061.1 GCA_947454305.1 Oxalobacteraceae bacterium | reverse complement strand
TCGGTCCACGTCAGAAAATCATTTTGCTGCGCGTGAAAGATGAAGACATTTTAGTGGGCGTGACTGTTCAACAAATTAACACCCTCGCCGGCTTTCCGCTAACTGAGGAAGAAATCGCAGCCGATCATGTATCGCCACCCGCGTCTACTGAGCCTAGCGCTCCGCTGGCTAAGCGCTTTGCTGATCTGTTAAACGCTGCTAAACAAAACAAGGATAGGGGCTGATTATGTCGCGCCGTATCCTGATTACCCTACTCTTGCTTCTAGGCGCCACATTGTTGCCTGAAACAGTGTTCGCACAGGGTATGCCCATCGTCAATGTCGTCACCGGCAAAGGTGGCGTGACATCCTATAGCTTGACCCTGCAATTGCTGGGTTTGATGACGGTATTAACGTTGTTACCATCGATGTTACTGATGATGACTTCGTTTGTTCGCATCATTATCGTGTTCTCCATTTTGCGCCAGGCATTGGGTACAGGTCAGACTCCTCCGAATCAAGTACTCGCTGGTTTGGCTTTATTTCTTACCCTCTTCATCATGCAACCTGTGATGACGGATGTGTACCAAAACGCCATCCTGCCGTATATGAATTCTGGTTTGCCGTTTGAAGAAGCGTTGGCTGCTGCAGAAGCGCCGATACGCGGCTTTATGTTGGCACAAACCCGTGAAGAAGATATCGCGATGTTCATGGAAATTTCGCGCGCCAAAGGCGAATTGACTGGTCCTGAATCCGTGCCATTCACAACACTGGTGCCGGCCTTCATGACGTCAGAATTAAAAAGCGCTTTCACGATTGGCTTTTTGATTTACATACCGTTTGTAGTGATTGATCTGATCGTGTCATCCGTACTGATGTCGATGGGTATGATGATGCTCTCACCTATGATGATTTCTATGCCGTTTAAATTAATGTTATTCGTTCTGGTCGATGGCTGGAGCATGTTAATGGGCTCACTCGCGTCTAGTTTCGCGATGCCTTAATAAAATAAAGAATAAAAGGACACAATCATGGAAGTCGCAACCGTTGTTGATCTAGGCCGTAGCGCACTCTGGGCCATCGTACTGATCTCCTCACCCCTGCTGCTCGTAGCCCTAGGTGTGGGTTTGTTCATCGGTGTTATCCAAGCCGCCACCTCGATTAATGAAGCGACCTTGTCGTTTATTCCGAAGCTGGCTGCAATGGGCGCTACCTTAGCGATTTTTGGTAGCTGGCAGCTAGTCATGTTGGTGGATTACACCAAAGATATTTACAAGCGCATCCCTGCGCTGTTTTCTTAATTCCCAAGGAGCGTTCGGGGCGACGCTATGACACTACTAGCATCCGAAATCGTCGAACGCTTTTATATGTTCCTGTGGCCGATGCTGCGCATCTCGGCCTTGCTGGTGACGGCTCCCTTGTTTTCGCTGGATGCTCTCACCCTACCCATTCGCATCATGTTGGCGTTAGTCGTCACGTTTTTGATCTATCCACTAGTGAACTGGCCAGTAATTGATCCGATTACTGCGAATGGCATTCTACAAATCGTGAATCAATTA
The DNA here is from genome assembly GCA_947454305.1 of Oxalobacteraceae bacterium. Classification (GTDB taxonomy): domain Bacteria; phylum Pseudomonadota; class Gammaproteobacteria; order Burkholderiales; family Burkholderiaceae_D; genus Pernthalerella. The sequence continues at coordinate 12,024 of CANGJE010000061.1, read as the reverse complement.
TTCATCGGCGCCATGATGGGGCTGATGCTGCAAGTTGCCACGGGTGCACTCACTGTCGCCGGTCAAACTATTTCATCATCCATGGGCCTATCGATGGCCACGCTGATTGATCCAAACGTCGGTAACGTCCCCGTCATCGCTCAATTCATCGTGATCGTATCGACGCTGGTGTTTTTAGGTTTCGGTGGTCACATCATCATGATTTCGATGGTGCTCGATAGTTTTACAGCGGTGCCTATCGGACAAAGCATTCTGGGACAAGTCGCCTTCGGTAAAGTAGTCGCCTGGAGCAGCATGATTTTCTTAGGTGGTGTGTTGATCGCCCTGCCCGTCATGGTGTCGCTCTTATTTATCAATATCGGTATGGGCGTGATTACGCGCGCCGCACCAAGTCTGAACATTTTTTCCGTGGGTCTACCCGCTTCTATCATTGCCGGTTTTTTTGTGCTGATACTGGCGATGGATAGCATTGTTGGCCGCATACAGTGGCTGTGGATGCAGGCGTTTAATCACGCCCGCGATCTCGTTGGCTTGGTGAGTTGATATGTCCGAGAGTTCAGAAGAAAAGACCGAAGAACCCACCTCGCGGCGCCTGCAAAAGGCCCGCGAAGAAGGTCAGGTTGCGCGCTCACAGGAATTGCCTGCGGCCGCTGTCACTATCGCTGCACTGGCGATGATTCTTATCACCGGCAATATGCTGGTGTCTAAACTCGCTGAAGCGTTTTCGTCGGGATTTAATTTTGATCGCAAGCTGGTGCATTCATCGAATTTGCTACCCGCGATTTTTGCCCAAGAATTACTTGATAGCTTTTTGCTGATCGCTCCCTTGTTACTTTTGACAGCGGCTGTTGCCATCGCCTCATCGGGTGCAACGGGCGGCTTTCTATTTGAATTAGGCTCCGTTTCACCCAAATTTTCTAAGCTCAATCCAATGAATGGCATTAAGCGCATGTTTGGTGTTAAAGCGGCTGTCGAATTGGGCAAAGCACTACTGAAATTCACACTAGTCAGCGGCGTGGTCGCTTGGGTATTAGTTGACAATGTCGGCACACTCAACAAGATCGGCCGCATGGCACTCGAACCCGGCTTATCAACCGCTGGCGATCTGCTAACTCGATCAGCCCTGATCATGGCGTGCGCACTAGTCGTGATTGCGATGATTGATGTTCCTTTTCAGCGCTGGCAGTTCAATAAACAAATGCGCATGACCAAGCAAGAAATCAAAGATGAGATGAAAGACATGGAGGGTCGCCCTGAAATCAAGGCGCAAATCCGTCGCCGTCAACGCGAAATGTCGAATGCTCGCATGATGGATAGCGTTAAAAATGCCGACGTAGTGATTACCAACCCTGAACACTTTGCCGTTGCCCTCGCCTACGATCCAAATGGCGATAGTGCTCCGATATTGTTAGCCAAAGGTGCTGATGCGGTCGCTGCACGTATTCGTGAAGAAGCAAAAAAACATGGCGTAGAAATTTTTCAAGCCGCACCGCTGGCTCGTGCGCTGTACTTCACCACCGAGGTTAACCATCAAGTACCCGAAGACTTGTATTATGCGGTTGCGCAGGTTATTGCATATGTATTCAATTTAGCTAGCATCCGTCCGGGTGTGGCACCCGTGCAGCGCCCCCAACCGACGGTTCCGCCGAATATGCAATTCGACGCCGACGGTAGGCTGGAGACTGAGGAGACGGTTAACTAATGGACAGAAATCCCGACATGGCCGAACTGATTGGAGCCGAGGGCATTTTCCTTCGCACCGCTGATCGCCGCCGTTTTGATTATGTGCTGCGCGGTGTACGCGAAGAGAGCCTTTCACTATCGCTAAGTAGCGACAATGATGGCTTACTCGATCATTATGGTCGACTGCTCATCAACAAGCTACGCAAATCCGATGGTTTGCAAGTTGAAGTTTTTTTACCGCAGAACACCGAAGCCCTACTCGATCGCTTCAATCAGATACTGGCTGATCTCTCGATTGATGAAGCACGCAATGCGCAGACATCGCAAGCACCGCGTCGCGTCTTGCTCGCACACGATGCCAAAGCCATCAGCGAACGCGACATGCAACTGATGTCGCGTTTGGTGCAGGATTTCCCTGGCGCGCATGTATCCGTTGTATTGTTAGTCGATAAAATCGGCTCCCAGATGCATGAAAAAAATCTGGAAAAATTTGGTCAACGTCTGATGCGCTGGCCGCTGGAAACACCATCACGTGAAGAAGGCGAAACCTTACTCGAGATGGCGCGCTCCGCCGGCTATGAAGTCGAAGTCAAAAAAGTTCTTGCTGCTACGGGCTACAGCAAACCAGCAAAACCTATTGCCGTCCCGACGGCAGCACCCGCTGAAACCGCGCCTGAGGAAAAAAATGTCATCTCAGCAGGTGAGCTAGCCGCTATGCGCCAAAAGGCATTGAAGGGCTCGGTCGAACGCACCGAACCTTCCATGGATACAGCCGTCGACGTACCAGTTGCGGTAGCACTCACCGAGCCAGCAACTGATACCTCCACTAAGCCCCGAGTTAATGTACCCGTATCACTGATAGTCCGCTGGATAGCCGCACTGTTTTTGGTGCTGTTGGTAGCGATGACCGTGATTATTTTGCTGTTCCCACAACGCATGGGGCCGATGCTTTACAACTCCCCCCTGCTCAAGGCCCAACTACCTGAGTGGGCGATGAATGCAGTGGTGAGCTTCACTGGCAAGCCACCCACAGCACAGCTTGAAGAAGCTAAGGCAGCCGCGAAAGAAAACAACGCTTCAGTTCTGGCGCCCCAAACCGATATAACCGATAAGAAACCAGCTTCTGACAAGCCTGCGGTAATTGTGGAGTCGGCGCCAAAAAGTGATTTGAAGCCTGCTGAGATTCCGGTGAAAACCGAGATTAAGCCTGATGTCACGACCGACAAAACTATTCCTAAAGCAGAAGTCAAAGCTGAAACGAAAGTAGAAGCGAAGGCCGAACCCGTTGTTAGCGCGCCAGCGACCAAAGCTGAGCCTGCCAGTGCTTCTGCGACCGTCACATCGTCGCCCGCAGAAGCACTGGCACCTCGGTCAGAACGTGGTGCAGATAACGCCGTTCGTCAGGCACGTCCGGGCAGCTATTTTGTCCAGCATGTCTCGCTTAATTCGATGGCTGAAGCACAGGAATGGCGAGCGCAATTCGCCGCATTGAACAAGAGCCGTATTGCAGCAGTAAAGACAACTGATAAGGGTGTGAAATACGTCGTTCTTTCAGGGCCATTCCCGACTCAGAAAGACGCCGAGGCATTTTCCGCTAGACCAGGCGTTCCCGCCGATCCGTGGGTACGCCCGTTGAAATCATTACAGCGCGCGCTGATAAGCAGCCGCTGATGATGGACCGAGTCCGGGATAGAGGTAAGTAATGTCTGAAGAAGAAGCCCAGGTTTTTCGTGGTGGTCATGCGGTTGAGACAGCTGTCAATGAGCATTCGGCACGCAAGAAGAAAAAGCCGGTGACTGGACCGAAGGTTGACGCGGTGTCGATGCAAGACCAAAAAGACGGTCCTAGTGATACGCGATCAATGCATGACAATCATGATGGACCATCCATCAGCAATGAAATACGTGATGCTGAAGGCCCATCGTTTGGTAACGCTATACAAGATAGTGAGGGGCCTTCAGAAGCGCGTGAGATGCACGACGCAAGTAGTCAAGCCGACTCGCATGTGCATAGCGAAACCGATGGTCCCTCGGATCAACGTGCGATGCATGATGCTGAAGGTGAGTCGGATTTGCGTGATTTGGATGATGGCGAAGGCCTAATTGACACGCGTGCTGCGCTGGATGCTGTTGGTTTAACTGACGTACCAGGATTTGCTGATGCTGATGGACCCGCTGATGCGCGGACGATGGAAGATGCCAAAGGCCCGTCAGACGAACGTGCACTGCATGATGCTGATGGGCCGACGGATACGCATGAAATTGAAGATGCCGAGGGTCCATCTGATCCCCGTGCACTAGAAGATGCCGAAGGACCCGCCGATGTGCGGGCAATGGAAGATGCAGAAGGCCCTTCCGAAACACGTGCATTGCACGATGCTGATGGGCCAACAGATACGCATGAAATTGAAGATGCCGAGGGGCCATCCGATCCTCGTGTACTAGAAGATGCCGAAGGACCCGCCGATGTGCGGGCGATGGAAGATGCAGAAGGCCCATCTGACAGACGTGCATTGCATGATGCTGATGGACCGACTGATACACATGAGATTGACGATGCCGAGGGTCCGTCCGATCCCCGTGCAATCGAGGATGCTGAAGGGCCGGCTGACACTCGCGAGATGCAAGATCATCACGCGATCATTCCGCCGGGTGCTGAGTTAACGGGTGAATTTGCTAAGACCGAAGAGCAAACTGAAGAAGAAGCCGCCGAGGTTGCCAAGGTAGCTGAGCAAAATGCGTACGTGGATTCAATCATGAACGCAAAAGCTCCTGACGAGGCTACCCCTTGGGCACTCTCGGTTCACCTTGAACAAAGAATTCAGAAACTGCAAGACGAAAAATCTAAAGTAAATGCCCAGCTGGAAAGCTTGGAAGTCTCTTCGAAAAAACTTGAAAAACGACTGTCATCAATATGAGCGACGCAGACAACGATAAAACTCAGGCCCCGAGCGCTGATGGATTCTCACCCGCCCCTCCTCCTCCGCAACTGACGGAAGAAGAAGCGGGCATCTTGCCCGAAGGTGAATCCGACGATACAGAAGGTTTTGACGGAAATATCTCTGTCTCCAAAGACACGGCCAACCGTGCGCTAGAAGCCGTACAAATTTTGGTCGAAAATAATCGCTCTGCTTCACAGCAGCTCGAGTCGCTCATGACCATCGTTCTGGACGCCGCTGAAGTGGCGAATCGTTCAGCATCGCATGTCACAACGACCGGTGGACAACTCAACAAAGCCGCTGAAAAATTGATCGATGGCGCACAACGAACATCCAACCAATCAAAAGTGGTGTTGGCATTGGTAGCCGCAGTTTTGGTGGGATGCGCTGGTACCTTTAGTTTTATCGCTGTTCAATTACAAGCCAAGGTCGAACAATTAGATGAAATGATGCTGGCTGTCGGTAAACGTGCGGTCGACCTTAAGCGTCGCATGGAATCGATGGATGACATCAATACGCAATTAACTGAACTCAATCTGAAACAGGAAAGTACTCAATCTGTACAGCAAGCGATTGAAGACAAGATTGCCACCATCATTGATATCGCCAAAGGTGCTCCGAAAAAAGCGCCTGAGCCTGTAGGTAAACCTGCAGCGGCCCAACCCGAGCCTGCAGCACCTAAAAAAGCTGAAAAGGCAGAAGCCGCCGAACCTGCACCTAAAAAAACTGAAACTAGCAACGCTGACAATGCTAAAAAAATAGAAGCTGCCAAAGCCAAAGCCGAAGCGGCTAAAGCAGAAGCAGCACGTGCTGAAGCGGCTAACAAAGCACTGCTGCAACAACTCAGCGGGCTCGACGCACTCCTCAAAGAACAATCTAAATCAGTCAAAGATTTGTCGGGCCAAGTGAATAATCTACAAGGCTCAGTCTCTAACGTTGAAGCGATCAAGAAAGATGTTGAAGGACTCGCTAAACTGCAACAGCAACAAGAGCGCGCTCGCGCGCTAGAAGCCGAAAAAGCTGCACAAGAGCAGGCTGCTGCCAACGCACGACGTGACAAAGAACTCAAAGATAAAGAACGCGAACTGGCGCGTGAACGTGACCGCTTGCGTGAGCGCGAAGTAGCACGCGAACGTGAACTAGCGAAAGAACGCGAAGCAGCTCGTGAACGCGAACTCGCCAAAGAACGCGAAGCAGCACGCGAGCGTGAACTAGCGAAAGAGCGTGAAAAGGAAAGTAAATCCAAGGAACGAAGCGTCGCCTACAATCGTGAGCAATCGCGACCCAGCGGCAATGCAAGTACGGATGTTCCCGCCTACAACAAGCCTTCGGTAGCTAAGCCTGAATAAGGTGGTACGGGTGGCAGCGAGGGTTTACTGCTTCAGGAATCTAAGTGCTGTGAAATGTAACTACTGCAGTAATTTACCTACTGCAGTAATTTAACTACCAAACGCATCGACCAGTATTTCGATACGACGGTTTTTAGCGCGGCCTTCGCGTGTATCGTTAGCAGCGACTGGTTTGGTATCGGCCATGCCCCTGACCATCAAACGCTCACGAGGCACGCCTGCGTGCTCACTCAAGTAATCTGCAACAGCGCCTGCACGCGCACCTGACAAATCCCAGTTGGAACGAAAGCGATTGTGTCCCGATAACGGAACATCGTCGGTATGCCCTTCAATCACTATACGACCGCCCGCTTCGGTGATGGTCTTACCAATTTTATTTAAGACCGGCATAAAATCGGTGGCGAGATCAGCGCTACCCGAATAAAAGCTGCCCTGCACCACCATACGAATAACGATGCGCTCGCCATCACGTTCAACTTGCGCCTGACCTTTAACAATTTCACTCTTCAAAGCTTCACGCAACTTCTCAATCTGACGCGCCGTTTCTGCAATCCGCTCACCCGTCTCAACGCCTTCACGCACTTCAACGACGGTTTCAACTTGGGCTTGTGCTTCAGCGATACGACTATAAAGATCAATTAACTCTTGCGGCATCACACCTTTACCGCGCTCAGGCAACTGCAAAACCAGTCGACCGTTTTCAGTACGCAGCTGAATTTTATTACCCACCAAATCGGTAGAGAGTTCTTTTTGTAATTTGCCGAGATCTTTAGCAAGTTGTTCTGAAAAAGGACCCGCTTCTGTCGCAGGGCCACCCGCAGTTGATGGACCGCCCGCGGCTAATTGAGTATCCGTAGGTGGCGCGACGACCGTAGGTGGAGCTTTCTCACTGCCCAATGATTTTTGCAATGAACCACTTACATCATGAAAACGCGTGGGATCAAGATCAGAAAAAGACAAGAGCAAAACGAAGAAGGCCAACAGCAACATCACCATGTCGGCGAAGGTAACTATCCATGGCGGCCAAGGAAGTCGTGGGTAGTGCGCAGGATGATCGTCATCAAACAAGGTTGACGCCGCGAACATCGATTGATGTTCAGGCTTCTCTAGTTCGGCAACCTCTTTTTCAGTGCTCATCAGACTCAGGACTTGATGTCCGTCTCGGCTGGTGACAAGGCAACTTGCGGTGGCTCAGGTTCAGGTACCGGCAATGCTTCGGGCTCAAGTTCAGGTTCGATTTCCTGTTTCAGGTTACCCAGCAAAAGATCCGGCAGCATGCGTGGATCACCACCTTTTTGCAGGAACAGCATGCCGGCAATCACGAGCTCATAATTGTTTTTTATGCGTTTGCCATGTCCCATGATTTTTTGTACCAACGGACCCATGACAACGTTCGCGAGTATCGCGCCGTACAAGGTGGTCAATAAGGCCACTGCCATGCCTGGGCCAATTGCGCGCGGATCGCTCATGTTACCCATCATGAGCACCAGACCTAAGAGAGTACCTATCATGCCCATCGCTGGAGCTAACTCTTGGGCATACGCGAAAAAATCACGTGCATGATCGTAGCGTGTTTTTTCTTCTGCCAGCTCACGCAACAAAGCATCTTTCATCAGCACAGGATCAAGACCATCAACCCACAGTCGCACTGCCTTAGCGATAAAGCGATCGTTATATTCGCGGTCTTCTAACATCACCATCCAACGATCGTTGTAACGCGCGACACGACCAACTTCAATCATTTCATCGATCAGATCAGATAAGCGCGTTGGTGAATGCGAAATGGCTTCGCGCGCCGTTTCAAACGCACTCTTAAATTCAGGAAGCGTGCTCTTCGCCAAAACGCATAAGAAGGTGCCACCAAAAACAATCAGCACTGCGGGGAAATCAACGAATTGCAAAAAATTACCGCCGGTGGCAGCGGCGATTATTAACAAAGCGCCGACCATACCAACCACACTACTTGTTTGAAGTTTAGGCTTAGACATAATTTCTCTTACGCGGAGCGAAGCCGGTATTTGTCGATTTTTTCAATCAGCGTCGTTCGCTGCAAATTCAGCAGACGCGCTGTTTTAGATACGTTACCTGCAGACCGATCTAGCGCTTGTTCAATAAACGCTCGCTCGATTTGCGCCATTTTTTCTTTTAACGACATGCCCTCAGGGGGTAGCACCGGTCCACCTTGAGCCAGCATGATGATGTCTTCTACATGATTAGGTTCAACAGATGTAGGTAGGGACGCTGGTACCGTGCCTGGCTCTTCCAACGCAAACATTTGCAACACATCTGCTGAAGGCGGTGCAGGCTCTTCATCGGCTCGTTCTTGCTGTAGTTTCTGCAAGCCCTTAGGTAACATCGACACTGGGATGCTCGCCAGCGTTAAATACTGACCCGCAAATAATGTAGAGAACCGATGCACAAGATTCGATAATTCGCGCACATTACCAGGCCACTCATAGGATTTGAGAGCGTTCTGGAACTCAGGCGAAAAAGTGATGGGCGTACCCTTGTGAGCAAATTTTTCTGCGTAGTGTTTCAACAGTAGTGCGATATCGTCACCGCGCTCGCGCAGGGGTGGTGTAGTCACCGGTAATACATTCAGTCGGTAATATAAATCTTCGCGGAAGCGTCCTTCGGAAATTTCTAATTCCAAATCGCGGTGAGTCGCTGCGATTACGCGCACATCCACTTCAACCGCGCGTGATGAACCCACCGGATCCACCATGCGCTCTTGCAGCACGCGTAGTAACTTGACCTGCATGTCGAGCGACAAATCACCAATTTCATCGAGGAAGAGTGTTCCACCATGAGCAAGCTCAAAGCGACCTACTCGATCAGCCAGTGCGCCGGTGAATGCACCTTTGCGATGACCAAACAATTCGCTTTCCATTAATTCTTTAGGAATTGCCGCGCAATTGAGTGGAACAAAATTCGCGTCAGCTCGAGAGGATTGATGATGCAATGCTTGGGCGACTAATTCTTTGCCGGTACCGGATTCGCCGTTGATCAGCACAGTCGCTGTCGAGTCCGCGATGGTCTCGATTAGCTTGCGTATGTCGCGCATCGGTGGACTGTTGCCAATGATGGGATTCGGCTGTCGCATCAGATTGTGACCCCTGGAGGTATCGTTAAGGGTACGACGGAGAAAATAAGGTTTGTTTAAAACCCGACTTCCCGAATGTTTCCCAATTGGAACATACGGATGCCATACTGTCAACGCCGAAGATCTAGCAAAATCAAGGACTTAGCTTATTAAAAAGATAATTCCGGCATTTAATCTTACAAATCCCTCGCCTCAGGCTCTGGCTACAATGGCGGAGTTAGTTTTGAACCTTTCCGAAAGACCTCAATGCACCTGCTACTGCCGACCGCGTTTACTCTATCGCCCTTGCTAGGCTGGTGGATGGGTGCGCCCTGGCTAACGCTAGCGTTAGCCGCCATCGCCATTCCCGCGGCTGAGTTGTTTTGGGGCGAGTATTCGACCACTACCCCAAGCTACCGCTGGGGTGCCTTGATGCCTAGGGTAATTATGCTGATGGTCCTGATTTTGACCGGCAGCCTTGCCATTAACGCTGCCAACTATGAGTGGGATGCTCTGGTCTGGCTCGCACTCTCTACAGGTTATGTCTGCGGCGGTATCGGTATCGTGCTGGCTCATGAGTTAGGCCACAGGCGCGCTCTACTCGACCGCACGCTCGCCCGCGCCCTGCTCACCTGGATCGGGTTTGGTCACTACGTACTCGAACATAACCGAGGTCATCATCGGCATGCCGCCACGCTGCAAGACCCTGCGTCGGCTCGACAAAATGAAAGCGTGTGGCGCTTTATGCCGCGCTACTTTGTGGGTATATACCGAGATTCGCTAACACTATCGCGCGAACAGCCTGGAAAAATTAACGAAACTCTGATGCTGACAACGCTAACTTGTGAGCTCTACGCACTCGCGCTGTTAGCCGCCGGTTGGAAAGGCCTCGTGTTCTGCATCATTCAAGCTTGGTTAGCCCAAACCTTAGTTGCCACGATTGATTACGTTGAGCATTGGGGTCTGCAGCGACGCCTCATCGATGGCAAACCCGAACGTATGAATGCGAGCCATATCTGGGATTGCGCAAACCGAGTCTCGGATGCGCTATTGTTCAATCTACCCAGACACGCATCACATCACTTAGAACCTTCACTAAATTGCGATCAGCTCTACCCTATGCCCGAATCACCGCAAATGCCGACCGGTTACGCAGGTATGGTGTTACTGGCCTTGATGTCACCGCTGTTTGTCAAAATCATGACTCCACGTTTACCCGCACCCCATAACAACACTCATTAAGAGACAAGGAAAGCGCTTCATGGACACAAAAAAATTAAAAGAGCTGCAATGGAAAGTATTTCAAAACGTTGCTGCGGCTCAGCTGGTTCCGCTAATGCGCATAGGCGATGAGCTCAAGCTCTTTACTACCTTAGCTAATTTGGGTCCTTCTAAGAATAATGATTTTGCGAAAGCGGCTGAGATCGATGCGCGCTACAGCTTAGAGTGGCTATCGGCCATGTGCGCTGCTGGCTATGCAACGTATGACCAGGTTGAAGGTAAGTTTTTTCTCAGTGAAGAACAAGCCGCTGTGTTTGCGCATGAAGATAGCACCGCGCTCATGATAGGCGCATATGACAGTTTGGCCGCGAGCGTGATGGATGAACCCAAAATTCGCGCTGCTTTCAAAACAGGTCAAGGTGTGGGCTGGGGCGACCATCATCAGTGCTACTTCCGTGGCACCGCGCGTTTCTTCAAACCTGTTTATAAATCGAATTTAGTGTCGCGCTGGTTACCGAAAATTCCTGCGCTGACTGAAAAACTCAGTGCCGGTGGAAGTTTTGCCGATGTCGGTTGCGGCCATGGCGTATCGACCATGCTAATTGCTCAGCATTTTCCAAAGTCGCGTGTGCACGGTTTTGATTTTCACGGACCCTCGATAGAAGAAGCCAAACAATTAGCTGCCGATGCTGGCCTCTCATCCAGAATCACTTACGAAACTCGCAGTGCAAAAGACTACGAGGGTAAATTTGATGCGATTGCCTTTTTCGATTGCTTGCATGACATGGGCGATCCGGTTGGTGCGGCCGAGCACGCCTGTAAACAATTAAATGATGATGGACTATTAGTGATCATTGAACCCTTCGCTAACGATAAGTTAGAAGATAATTTAAATATCGTGGGTCAAATGTTTTACTGCGCCTCTACGATGGGCTGTGTGCCCGCCTCTCTCGCTCAAGAAGTGGGTTTAGCCTTGGGCGCACAAGCAGGACCAGCACGATTAACAATGGTGCTACAACAAGCGGGCTTTAAAAAAGTAGAGATCGTCGCCACCACCGCTACGAACATGGTTTTGTGCGCCACCAAATAACGAGGATGTCATGAGCACGATTGCGCAATTACGCCAGATATTAAAAGAGAACCATACGATCGCTATCGTTGGCTTATCGGCCGACTGGTATCGACCTTCGTATTTTGCAGCCAAGTACATGCAAGAGCATGGCTTTCGGATTATTCCTGTCAATCCTAAATACACGGAAATACTTGGTGAGAAATGCTATCCCGATTTGAAATCGATTCCTGAAAAAGTCGATATGGTCGATGTATTTCGTAAAAGTGCTGATTGCGCACCAATAGCAAAAGAAGCTGTTTCTATCGGCGCCAAGGTAGTGTGGTTGCAACTCGGCGTTGAAAATGATGAAGCAAAAGCTATCACCGAAAGTGGCGGATTAGAATTTGTACAAAACCGCTGCGTAAAAATTGAATATGCGCGCCTGTTTGGTGGCCTCTCTTGGTTTGGAGTGAACACCCGCATTATTTCATCGCGCCGTCCGATGTAAACAGAATGCCTATCGTTCGCACTCCTTACTGATTCACTATCTGCTGATTCAATATCTGCTGATTCAACATCTACCAATTATCAACTTATTCTCAGCTCATAACGCCATGTCACAAGACCACGTCTACGATTTCGATACCCTCTGCCTTCATGCAGGGCAATTACCTGATGCTGCTACAGGCGCCCGCGCCGT
>CANGJE010000060.1 GCA_947454305.1 Oxalobacteraceae bacterium | reverse complement strand
TAGGAGTCGTTCGCGCGCTGCAAGAGCAACAACCTGAACGCCCCGTGGTGTTGGTGTCTAAAGACATCAACATGCGCATCAAAGCTCGCGCTTTGGGTCTGCCTGCGGAAGAATATTTCAATGACCATGTATTAGAAGATACTGATCTTCTGTATTCCGGCATTCTGCCGCTGACGGATGATTTCTGGAATCGTCATGGTAAAGGCATGGAATCCTGGCAGGAATCGCGTCAAGGTTATAGCAGCACCTTCTATCGCGTCACAGGACCGCAAGTTCCCGCCATGTTGGTCAATCAATTTGTCTACATGGAGCCGCGGAATGGCGAACCTTCATTCTATGGACAGGTAACACAAATCAATGGCAAAACAGCGGTGCTGGGTACGCTGCGTGATTACGGTCACAATAAAAATAATGTCTGGGGTATTACCGCACGCAATCGTGAGCAAAATTTTGCGCTCAATCTATTGATGGATCCCGAGTGTGATTTCGTCACCTTGCTTGGTCAGGCCGGAACAGGAAAAACTTTGTTAGCACTAGCTGCAGGTCTGGCACAAGTGCTGGAATCGAAGACATACAATGAAATTATCGTCACGCGCGTGACTGTACCCGTCGGTGAAGATATTGGATTTTTACCCGGCACAGAAGAAGAAAAAATGTCACCGTGGATGGGTGCCTTTGATGACAACTTAGAAGTGTTGAATAAATCAGATTCGGATGCCGGCGAATGGGGACGCGCAGCGACGCAAGAATTGATACGCTCACGCATCAAAATTAAATCATTGAACTTTATGCGTGGCCGCACCTTCGTCAATAAGTACCTCATCATCGACGAAGCACAAAATCTAACGCCTAAACAGATGAAAACACTGGTCACGCGTGCTGGTCCGGGTACAAAAATCATCTGCCTTGGCAACATCGCTCAGATCGATACCCCATATCTCACAGAAGGCTCGAGTGGCCTAACGTATGTTGTAGATAGATTCAAAGGTTGGGGTCACAGCGGACACATCACACTAGCACGTGGTGAACGTTCACGACTGGCTGATCACGCCAGTGATGTGCTCTAAGCGATACGCAACTCAGCTAGTGCGTGTGGAAGGTAAGTAGTGATTACGTAGCGATTAAGCGGTGATTACAAAAACTGCTTACCTACCCACCAAGCAATCGCCGCCATAAAAGCGGATGCCGGTATGGTGAAAACCCATGCCCATACAATATTGCCGGCAACACCCCAGCGCACTGCCGACATTTTGCGGGAAGATCCAACGCCGACGATAGCTCCGGTAATGGTGTGCGTAGTCGAAACAGGGATACCTAGGGACGTTGCCAAAAACAGGGTAATCGCTCCACCCGTCTCCGCACAGAAACCGCCTACTGGCCTTAGCTTCGTAATTTTTTGCCCCATCGTTTTAACGATACGCCAGCCACCAAACAAAGTGCCCATCCCAATAGCGAGATAGCAGCTCACGATGACCCAGGTGGGCAATGGATCACTGGCAGCGGCAGCGCCGGACGCAATCAACAACATCCAAATAATACCCATAGTTTTTTGCGCATCGTTTCCACCATGACCCAAGCTGTACATGGAGGCAGACACTAGCTGCATGCGCCTAAACCATTTATCCACATGTCGTGGTGTGCTGCGTACAAATACCCAAGACACAATGAGCATCATTAACGAACCAAAAAATAATCCTAGCAATGGCGATAGCACGATGAAGCTAATGGTCTTAATCAAACCGGTAGAGATCAACGAGCTAGTACCGGCCTTAGCTACTGCAGCACCCACCAGACCGCCAATCAATGCATGCGAAGAGGATGAAGGGATGCCGTAATACCAGGTAATAAAATTCCACACGATAGCGCCAACCAGTGCACCGAACACCACGTAGTGATCAACGACCATAGGATCAATGGTGCCCTTGCCGACCGTGGTCGCCACTTTAAGCTGGAATACAGCAATCGCGACAAAGTTAAAAAACGCTGCCATCATGACAGCATGAGAAGGCTTCAGTACACCGGTCGAAACGACGGTAGCAATCGCATTTGCGGCATCATGAAAACCATTCATAAAATCGAATAGCAAGGCCAGAATAATCAAAAAGCCCAGCACATAAATACTAATGTTCAGAGTTTGCATGCGGTAGAGTCGCTAAGTGATTGATGGCGATTTAAGCGTTTTCAACGATGATGCCTTCAACAATATTGGCAACATCTTCGCAACGATCGGTCACAGTTTCTAGCAATTCATAAATTGCTTTCAATTTGATCAAATTACGAACATCCGGCTCTTCCCGAAAAAGCTTAGACATCGCAGCACGCATCACATGATCAGCATCCGATTCCAAACGATCAATCTCAGCGCAGATGGCTAACATTTCGCGCGCATTATCCATGTTGTGCAATAGCGAGACGCTAGCCAGCACTTTTTCACAACATGTCTGACAAAGTTCGGCTAAACGTTTAGCCTCGGGTGTAATGGCCTTGATATCGTAAAGAGAAATTGTCTGCGCCACATCCTCCATTAGATCAAGAATGTCATCCATACGATTAATAAGATGGTGAATATCTTCACGATCAAGTGGCGTAATAAATGTTTTGTGCAGCAATTCCAATGCCGAGTGAGTGACTTTGTCGGCTTGCTTTTCTATGGTTTCAATCGCATGTACACGATGCTCGAGATCATCAAAGTTCGTCATTAAAGAAACGAGTTCTTTACTTCCTTTCACGCACAGCTCTCCATGCTGAATGAAAAACTCAAAGAACTTGCCCTCTGTGGGCATCAGACGTCCAAACATATCTGCTCCTTGCTTTGGAAATATTTTATATAAAAATTATTCGGATCCGTACACAGGGGCGCTACCTGTGTAATTTTCAAATTTTGTGTACTGACCCAAAAAGGTCATGCGTACACTGCCAATAGGACCATTACGCTGCTTGCCAATAATAATTTCAGCCATACCCTTTTCAGGAGAATCTGGGTTGTACACTTCATCGCGATAAATAAAGAGAATTAAATCGGCATCTTGTTCAATAGCGCCCGACTCTCGGAGATCTGACATAACCGGACGTTTATTCGGACGCTGCTCCAATGAACGATTCAGCTGCGATAAAGCGATCACTGGGCAATTCAATTCTTTGGCCAAGCCTTTTAAGTTTCGCGAAATTTCAGAAATCTCTGTCGCCCTATTTTCACCGGGTGAATTGGCTGACATGAGCTGAAGGTAATCGACAATGATCAAACCTAGTTTTCCGCATTGTCGTGCTAATCGACGCGAACGCGCGCGTAATTCAATTGATGACAACGCTGGCGTTTCATCGATAAAAATTTGCGCATCATTCATTTTCTGAATCGCGTGCGTCAAACGCGGCCAATCTTCATCATTCAAGCGACCAGTTCGCAAACGATGTTGATCAAGGCGACCTACCGAACCCAGCATACGCATAGCTAACTGCGAGCCACCCATCTCCATGGAAAAAATAGCGACTGGCAAACCACTATCGGTGGATACATGTTCACCAATATTTACCGAGAATGCCGTTTTACCCATCGAAGGTCGACCGGCCACGATGATTAAATCACCTGGCTGCAAACCTGATGTCATGCGATCAAGATCAACAAATCCTGTGGGCACGCCAGTAATGTCGTTGGGGTTTTCACGGTTATAGAGTTCATCGATGCGTTCAACCACTTGCGTGAGCAACGGTTGAATTTCTTGAAATCCCTGAGTACCGCGCGAGCCCTCTTCTGCGATCGCAAAAATTTTGGATTCAGCTTCATCCAGCATTTGCTTAACTTCTTTGCCCTGCGGATTAAACGCAGAACCAGAAATTTCATCCGATACAGAAATCAACTTACGCAAAATGCCGCGATCACGAACTATTTCGGCATAGCGACGAATGTTGGCAGCTGAGGGAGTGTTTTGTGCAAGCGCATTTAAATACGATAAGCCACCGACTTCCTCTGCTTTGTTAGCCGAAGAAAGCGATTCAAATACGGTAATGACATCAGCGGGTCGGGAGCCGCTAATCAATCTGGCAATATGTTGAAAAATCAGGCGATGGTCGTACCGATAGAAATCTTCAGGACTGACAAAATCGGCAATCTTGTCCCACGCTGAATTATCCAGCAGTAAACCGCCCAAAACAGACTGCTCCGCCTCAATAGAATGAGGGGGGATTCGTAGTGAATCTACCTGCGGATCGGATCGTTCGTTCATAGGTTCGATTATACCTGCTCGCTCTCGAGCAAAAATCTAAAACCGAGGTTTCTGCATTGGCTAATTATCTGTGTGGCTTTTAGTAGTTAAAAGATACGTACGCTGACTTTTGGGAATACACGCTCGTTATTTATACGCTGCAAAAAGGGCAAAAAAATAGCCGGGCTAACCCGGCTATTTTTAAAACTCATTAGGTGGTCTTCAGATCACGACTGATCGCCAACAATGTTAATTTTTACTTCTGCGATCACATCCGTGTGAAGAGCAACAGCCAATGCGTGCTCGCCTGTGGTCTTCAATGGACCTGTAGGCATACGGATTTGCGATTTATCTACGGTAAAGCCTTGCTTGCCCAGTGCATCTGCAATGTCGTGATTAGTGACTGAACCAAACAGACGACCATCAACACCGGATTTTTGCGTGATTTGAACGGTTTGGCCGGACAATTTTTCACCTTGTGCTTTAGCTGTAGCCAATTTTGCTGCAGCGATTTTTTCTAACTCCGCACGCTTTGCCTCAAACTCAGCGATAGCTTCTGCCGTTGCACGGCGAGCCATACGTTGTGGAATCAAAAAATTACGTGCGTAACCATCTTTAACGCGAACCACGGCGCCAAGATCGCCGAGATTAGCCACTTTTTCCATCAAAATTACTTGCATGTTTTTCTCCAGATATCTTTGCTAGGACGTCGCGATTAAGCGTTGTGCAGATCGGTATACGGCAACAGTGCTAAGTAACGCGCACGTTTGATTGCTGTATCCACCTGACGCTGATAATGCGCGCGAGTGCCAGTAAGGCGTGCGGGCATGATCTTGCCATTTTCCTGAACAAAGTCTTTCAGAGTATCTACATCTTTGTAATCAACTTGTTCAACATTTGCCACGGTGAAGCGGCAGAATTTTTTACGCTTAAACAGCGGATTTTGCTGTTTGCGTTTTTCTTTTAACTTGCTCTTGTCGAATTTTTTACCAAATGCCATGGTCGGCTCCTGAATCTTTAATTACTCAATGTTTTGTAATGCGGTGAGATGAAATATCAGACTTCGACTGTTACGGTTTTTTCGGGCTAAAAACCCAGTAAACCGAAACTCACTGCCTAACTTTTCCTGCGCCAGTTGTTGAGCAATTTGTCCCGCAGCTAAAGCTGCCATTTCAAATTCAACTCGTCTACTGATGCCTGCCTCGACTTGCTCCGATTCGTGTATCAATTTCGCAGACACGATCGGTATACCAGCAGGGCTGTAGCGCACAACATCACGCTCGGCCAGGATTGCTACGCACTGAAATCTGTTCTCACCTCGCTCTATCAATCGCGTATGTGCCGGTTAGGCCGCCTGAACGTCGGCACGTGAAGTTTTAGCTGCATCTTCTCGTTGGACGCTCTTCATAATTGGCGACGGTGCAGTCTCGGCTTTTTTCATACGGACTGTTAAGTGGCGTAGCACTGCATCATTGAATTTGAAACCGGTTTCGATTTCAGCAAGCGTTTCGCCATCGCACTCAATGTTCATGCAAACGTAGTGAGCTTTCGCAAGTTTCTGAATCATGTAAGCCATCTGGCGACGACCCCAATCTTCAATGCGATGAATCTTGCCGCCGCGACCGGCAACAAGTCCTTTGTAGCGTTCGATCATCGCAGGCACTTGCTCGCTTTGATCCGGATGGACAATAAAAACTATTTCATAGTGACGCATCATTTCTCCTTAAGGTCGGATTATAGAATCGCCCACCTCGGCGTCAGGACGAGTGTGGGAAGAGGAAAACCCGCGATGATACTAGGTTAAGTGCAAATACTCAATGTCTTCAGAGACTTAAGCCTTATCGATGAGGTCGGCTCCTAGGATGACTGAGAGAAAAAGTTCTTGCTTTTTACCAAACGCTGTATAAAAATACAGGCTGTTTATAAAAACAGGCCTAAAAGGGAATCCCCTCATGATTAAGCTGACTGCGCGCCAAGAAGAGATTCTGGGACTCATCCGTGATGCCATTGAAAAAACTGGATTCCCTCCAACCCGCGCTGAAATAGCCACCGAACTGGGTTTCCGCTCTGCTAACGCCGCCGAAGAGCATTTGCAAGCCTTGGCCCGCAAAGGCGCGATTGAGATTTCCCCCGGCACCTCACGCGGGATTCGACTGCTGGATAGACCTGCTGATGGCAAAAAAATTCGTCGCCCCGGCATCCCGCAGATGGTTTTACCCCACCCCGGCCTGATGCAACTATCACTCCCGCTGATTGGTCGAGTTGCTGCAGGTTCGCCTATTTTGGCCGAAGAGCACGTCTCCGCCACTTATCAAGTTGATCCCTCATTATTCACTGCCAAACCCGATTACTTGCTCAAAGTACGCGGTATGTCGATGCGCGACGCAGGCATTCTGGATGGTGACTTGTTAGCAGTAAAGAAGACCGATAGCGCACGCGATGGCCAGATTGTGGTGGCACGATTGGATGATGATGTCACCGTCAAGCGTTTCCGTCGTAATGGTTCATCGATTGAATTACTGCCTGAAAATCCTGACTTTGATGTTATCCGCGTAGAACCAGGCAGCCATGAATTCGCCCTAGAAGGCTTGGCCGTTGGATTGCTGCGTGCCTGGGGCTAAGTCTGCGAGTAAGAGTCGCATCACCCATCTCGCAGATCATTCTTTGTTACGACGTTTTCTGTGATGAAGTAGTTGATTCGCGATGCCACGGAAAATATTCACTTCTTCCGTTTCTAGTGAAGTGCGCGCAAAAAGACGGCGCAGACGTGACATCAGTTTTTTCGGGTTGTCCTGATCAAGAAACTCTATCTCTATCAGCGCTTGTTCCAGATGTAAGAACATGCCTTCAATTTGTTCGTTCGTAGCCAGATCGCCCGTAAAACTACTCTGATCCAACCCACCGCTCTCGATGTGGCTTGCCAGCCCTGCCATCCTGCACTCATAGGCAACAATCTGCACCGCTTGCGCTAAGTTCAACGATCCATAGTCAGCGTCCGTTGATACCGAGACAATCGCCTGACATTTTTCGACCTGTTCATTCGATAAACCGTAGCGCTCGCTACCAAACACAACCGCCGCACGTAAACCATTAGTCGATTGCAGGTGGCTGGCAAGCGATCTGGGCTCATAGCGAGGTGGAGAAAATTCCCGTAATCGCGCTGACAAAGCCACGCAAAAATTACAGCCTTCCAGTCCGTCTTCCAATGAGCTGACAATTCGCGCGGTCGATAAAACATCAGTGGCGCCACTCGCGAAAGCAATTGCATCCTCATGCGACAGCACATCTGGGTAGCGGGGATTAACTAGAACCAGCTCCGAAAATCCCATTGTTTTCATAGCGCGAGCCGTCGCGCCGACATTGCCAGGATGACTGGTATCGACCAACACAAAGCGCAAGCGCTGCGCTAATGGCACTGAGATTGGAAAAGAATTCGAGGTCTGATTCATTTAGAATAGCGAACTTGCGTGGCCACAGCGATCATCGTTGGCTGCATTGCTCATTTAACTCATTGCTGTCGCGTCAGACTATCCGACGTGACGTTCAAGACCGGATTTTAACGGAACGCTCATGCATCCCATGATCAATATTGCGGTGAAAGCCGCTCGTCGTGCCGCCTCAGTCATAACTCGCGCCTCTTTCGAGGTCGAGCAATTACGCGTGACTCACAAAGGGCACAATGATTTCGTCACCGAAGTCGACCAAGCGGCTGAGCAAGCCATCGTCGACGTGCTGCGGCAAGCCTATCCGGATCATGCCATTCTCGCCGAAGAATCCGGTGCATCAGCCAATCTGCACAAAGATAGTGAATATGTTTGGATCATCGATCCCTTAGATGGCACCACCAACTTTATTCACGGCTTCCCTCAATATGCCGTGTCTATCGGCTTACAGCACCGAGGCCAGATTACCCAAGCCGTTGTTTATGACCCCACGCGCAATGAACTCTTTACGGCCAGCAAAGGTGCGGGTGCATTCTTAAACGACAAACGCATACGCGTCACTAAACGCGACAAACTCGCTGATGCGCTAATCGGCACTGGATTTCCCTATAGCGATTTGTCGGGACTCGATGAATACGTCAAGATGTTTCATGTAATGACGCAAAAATCGGCGGGGCTACGACGCCCTGGGTCAGCTGCATTAGATTTAGCCTATGTTGCCGCGGGTAGGCTCGATGGTTTTTTCGAAAAAAATCTCAAGCCATGGGACATGGCTGCTGGAACACTACTTATTACCGAGGCTGGCGGTATCGTCGGTAATTTTCATGGTGAAGCCGACTATCTCTACAAAGGCAATGTCATTGCCGGTTCACCGAAAATTTTTTCGCAAATGTTGAACGTGCTCTCACCCTTTGCTTGAAGATCATCACAATCTAATTAATCGAACCCGAAGCAGCTCTGTTACACTTCGGGTTCTGCAGTAATTGTTCCAGTCTTCTTACTGCCTCTCCTGATTCATCCCCTCTGGCCTGTGACTGGCGCCCTGATGCGGCGGCGGGTCGATTTTTATCCCTATATATGTCATTTGCTGAACTCGGCTTGTCCGAAGCCATCGTGCGTGCCGTCACGGAAAACGGTTATACCCAACCCACCCCTATTCAAGCTCAGGCTATTCCTGCGGTTTTAAAAGGTGGTGATTTGCTCGCTGGTGCCCAAACAGGCACGGGCAAAACAGCCGGATTTACATTACCCATGCTGGAGCGCTTATTAAGCGGCCAGCGTGCAGCACCACGTCAAGTGCGCGCACTTGTGCTCACACCTACCCGTGAACTCGCAGCGCAAGTTGAAGAAAGCGTTCGAACTTACGGTAAGTACGTCAAACTTTCCTCAGCCGTTATCTTTGGTGGCGTGAATATCAATCCACAGATTCAGCGACTCGAGCGCGGCGTAGATATTCTTGTTGCCACCCCAGGTCGCTTGCTCGATCTGCTGCAACAAGGCGCTGTTGATCTGAAAAAAGTTGAAATCCTAGTGTTAGATGAAGCCGATCGCATGCTCGATATGGGTTTTATTCGCGACATCAAACGCATTTTGGTTTTACTGCCATCACAGCGTCAAAATCTGCTTTTCTCTGCGACTTTTTCAGATGAGATCAAGGCCTTGGCTGATGGTCTGTTGAACAATCCCGCCATGATCGAAGTCGCTCGTCGAAACTCGACCATCGAAATCGTTTCACAAAAAATTTACGGAGTAGATCGTGATCAAAAGCATAAGCTGCTGACGCATCTCATTTCGGAGCGCAATTGGTTTCAAGTATTGGTGTTTACCCGTACTAAGCACGGCGCGAATAAATTGGCCGAGCAATTAAACAAAGCCGACATCAGTGCCATGGCGATTCACGGCAATAAGAGTCAAGCCGCCAGAACGCGTGCCTTGGCAGAATTTAAGAGCAGCAAACTGCAAGTACTGGTCGCTACCGATATCGCCGCGCGCGGTATCGATATTGATCAGCTGCCCCACGTCGTGAATTACGATCTACCGAATGTGCCTGAAGATTACGTCCATCGTATTGGTCGTACCGGCCGTGCTGGTGCAACCGGTGAAGCCGTTTCATTAGTGTGCGTTGATGAACATGGTTTATTGCGTGATATTGAGCGTTTTATCAAACGCGAAATTACGCGCGAGGTGGTAGCCGGATTCGAACCCGACCCCAACGCCAAAGCACAACCCATACAACTACGTAGCCAAGAACATAGACAGCGTAGCGGCCCACGCACGAATAACCGCTCAGGAGCACAACCCAACGGTGACAAGCGTGGCGGTGGTGGCGGCGGTAGCAATGGTGGAGCTGGTGGTCGACAACCAGCTGGCAAGCCCACTCGCAGCGGCTCGGGTCAGTCGACTCAAGCAACGTCACCTCAGCGCAGTCAGACACCACGAACAGGTCTTAGCTCGACAACCAGTGGCAGACCGGCATTGGGAGGCCAAGCGGCTGCCAATGCCAACCAGCAAAGACGTCGCAGCGGTCAGCGCTAGGCGACACACCCGGCCCAGTTAACGCAGGGTGTGCTACATTTTCGCGTCAAGTAACCGCCGGGCCTAAGCGCCCGGCTTGTTTTTATTACCACCTCCTTCTGCCCGACCGATACGAATGAGCTCCAGCGAGCGCACCAGCCACGACAGCCATACGCCCATGATGCGGCAGTATTTGAGCATCAAGGCAGATCATCCTGATCTGTTGCTGTTTTATCGTATGGGTGATTTTTACGAACTGTTTTTTGAAGATGCAGAAAAAGCTTCGCGGCTGCTCGGCATCACACTCACCCAACGCGGCAATTCAAACGGCCAACCCATCAAAATGGCCGGCGTGCCATTTCATTCAGCTGATCAGTATTTAGCCAAGCTGGTAAAGCTAGGCGAATCAATCGCTATCTGCGAACAAGTGGGCGATCCCGCGTTAAGTAAAGGCCCTGTCGAACGTCGCGTTCAGCGCATTGTGACTCCTGGCACGCTAACCGATGCCGAGCTGCTGCCCGACAAAGCCGAGCGTCCTCTTTTAGCGATTCATATTGCACGTTCGCGCAAACAAATTACGCTGGGGCTTGCATGGCTCTCATTAGCTAGCGGCTGGTTACGCATTACAGAAATCGTGACGGATGAGGCGCAACTGATTGCGCGCTTACGACAAGAAATAGAGCGCATCTCTGCCGCTGAAATTTTGGCCAGCCATGACACCGCATTACTCATCGAAGAGCACCTCAACATTCGTCCAACCACGGTCGCTGACTGGCACTTTGACACTACCGCCGGTGAAAAAGCGTTGTTAGAACAACTCACTGCCGCAACTCTTACTGGCTACGGGGCCGATCATTTAACGGCCGCTTTAGGTGCTGCAGGTGCATTACTTTTATATGCGCGCAACACACAGGGCAAACACTTGCAGCATGTGCGCACCTTGGCCGTTGAGCGTGAAGATGCTTTTATCGGTATGGATGCCGCAACGCGTCGCAATTTAGAAATTACAGAACCCTTGCGCGGTAGCGAAGCATCCGCTGGCCCGACACTTTTTTCATTACTTGATCATTGCCGTACTGCGATGGGATCGCGATTATTACGGCACTGGCTGCATCATGCCAGTCGTGATCAAGCCATAGCCCGTGCACGGCATGCAGCTATTGCCTCTTTACTTGAGCTGTCCATCGGTGATTCATTAACTGAACAACTTTCCGCTATTCCCGATATCGAGCGTATTGCTAGTCGTATTGCCTTGCTCTCAGCTCGCCCCCGAGATCTATCAGGACTGCGTGCAGGCTTGCAGCAATTACCCGCCATTAGCGCTGCTTTATCGCGAAATTCACTATCGCATTTATTACGTGATATCAGCGAGACGCTGAAGACCTCTCCTGATTGCCTGCATTTTCTGACACATGCGATTGCAGAAGAACCCGCCAGTGTCGTGCGTGACGGCGGTGTTATTGCCAAAGGGTTTGATGCTGAGTTAGATGAGCTTCGCTCCTTGTCTGATGATGCCGGTGAATTTTTAACGGCACTGGAAACTCGCGAGCGCGAACGCACAGGCATCACCAACCTTCGAGTCGAATATAACAAAGTGCATGGCTTTTATATCGAAGTCACGCACGGACAAACCGCTAAAGTACCGGATGATTATCGCCGTCGCCAAACATTAAAAAATGCCGAGCGTTACATCACGCCTGAACTCAAAGCGTTTGAAGACAAAGCCTTATCAGCACAAGATCGAGCCTTGGCTCGAGAAAAACTACTCTACGAGCAAGTGCTGCAAAAGCTATTACCTGAAATAGACATTCTGCAAACCCTCGCACGCGCCGTCGCATCACTGGATGGTCTGGTTGCACTCGCCGATCACGCACAGCGTCATCAATGGTGCAAACCTGAGCTGGTAGCAGAACCCGTCATAGCCATTCAGCAGGGACGACATCCCGTCGTCGAAAACACGATAGAGCGATTTATTGCTAACGATTGTCATCTCAGCCCAACGCGTCGACTGTTGTTAATTACTGGTCCAAACATGGGCGGTAAATCAACTTACATGCGACAACTCGCCCTCATCACCTTACTGGCGTATGTGGGTAGCTATGTGCCGGCAAGCTCAGCAACCTTAGGGCCGATTGATCGAATCTTCACACGTATTGGCGCATCGGACGACCTCGCAGGAG
This sequence comes from Oxalobacteraceae bacterium, assembly GCA_947454305.1. Lineage (GTDB taxonomy): Bacteria > Pseudomonadota > Gammaproteobacteria > Burkholderiales > Burkholderiaceae_D > Pernthalerella. The sequence goes on along the minus strand of CANGJE010000060.1, from coordinate 1,436 downwards.
GTTATTCCACCTTTATGGTCGAGATGATGGAATCCGCTGCGATACTGCACGGCGCAACAGAACAATCGCTGGTGTTGATGGATGAAGTGGGACGCGGCACATCAACCTTCGATGGTCTTGCACTCGCTTGGGCTATTGCGCATTGGCTGTTGCAACAAAATCGTAGCTTTACTTTATTCGCTACGCACTACTTCGAATTGACTCAACTACCTCAGGCGAATCCCGCATGCGCTAACGTGCACTTATCCGCTGTTGAGCATAAAGACAGCATCGTTTTTTTACATGCCGTGCAAGAAGGCCCTGCATCGCAAAGCTACGGCTTGCAAGTAGCCCAATTAGCAGGCGTGCCTGCTGCAGTAATACGCGCAGCGCGAAAACATTTAACGGCACTTGAAAATCAATCTGCGCACGGCGCCAATCAATTTGATTTATTTGCCATCAAAAATGAAACTGCTGAACCAGCATCCACACCTAGCGACCCTGCGCTTACGGCGTTGCATGAATTGGATCCGGATACCTTAAGTCCACGTGAAGCACTAGAAGCTCTATATCGCCTCAAAAAATTAAGTAATCAAGGTGAGACGTTGTGAAGCGCTGGGTCTCTTGCATGCCAATTCGTTTGCTGCATAGCTTATTTTTTTACGGTGTGATGCTTGCGACGCACGCTAACGCTGAGCCTTTTCATTTCGCCGTGCTCATGCATGTAATGCAAGAGTCAGGCGACGAGAACGAGCTAAGAATTGCACTCGAGAGTGCGCAAGCCACTAACCCCACTTTCATCGTCGTGAATGGCATGCGCTCAAAACGCGAGCCGTGCACTGATCGTCTATATCGGCAACGTACGGCCTTGCTGGAAAGTTCTGTCGTACCTGTAGTTTTATCGCTAGCAGGTGATGACTGGATCAGCTGTCGCGACAAACAAAATCGTCCCGCACCCACCGCTTGGCTTAACCTTCTGCGCGATCAGGTGTATGGTGATATCAGTTGGAGTGGTGGCAAGCACATACCCTTGCGACGTCAGTCGGCGATTGCCGCATTTAGAAATTACGCTGAAAACACACGTTGGAGTATTGAGAATGTGCTGTTCGCGACACTCAACGTCCCCGCAAATAATAATAATTATTTAGTCTCTGCTGGCGGCAACAGCGAATTCGAAGACAGACTGATCGCCAACCGCGATTGGTTGCATCGATTACAAACGCAAGCACAACGCGAGCGTAAGACCCACATCGTACTTTTTTGCGATGGCAATCCACTACCTGATGCACGACGCAAAACCGAGCCGCGCGATGGCTACGTCGAGCTGCGCAAGCAGCTGAAAAATCTTGCTGAACAATCAGGATTGAAAATATTAGTAATTCAAGGATCAACGCCAACTACAGAAAAAAACAGTGGCGGCATCATTTGGAACGGTCGATTAGGTTACGTAAACCTTA
>CANGJE010000059.1 GCA_947454305.1 Oxalobacteraceae bacterium | reverse complement strand
ATGGGGGGTAACACTGGCGTCCCCACGGGGATTCGAACCCCGGTACTCACCGTGAAAGGGTGATGTCCTAGGCCTCTAGACGATGGGGACAATGATCTGTCCGTACTACTGACCTATTTTCTGCCGCACCCATGGTTGTTAGCTCGGTGGTGGAGGTAAGCGGGATCGAACCGCTGACCTCTTGCATGCCATGCAAGCGCTCTCCCAGCTGAGCTATACCCCCCTGTACAGCAGAAGCGGGATTATAGCCGAATCTTTTCCAGACTGTAAATCTCAAAAGGCATGACTATCCTATGAAACATGCTGAGCAATTCGATCTAACACGACATTCCGACCAAACAGAGCCAATACAACGTCAACGGCAGGTGTCTGTAACTGCCCCGTTACCAACAGCCTCAGCGGCATGGCTAGCTGCGGCATTTTCATCTGATGATCTGCTAAAACTTGCTTGATCAGACTAGTAATGGCTTCTTTGGTCCAATCAATCGCGGGAGCAGCCGCGACAAATTGTTTTAACGCAGCGCGCGCTGGATCGGTCAGGTGTTGAGTCAATAAAGCAGGATCGGGTTGAGGTTGACGGTAAAAAAGCATCGCTGCATCGGCTAATTCATTAACGGTATTCGCTCTATCCTTGAGCACGGCAATGACTGCACTCAAATCGGGGCCACCGGCTAATTGCGCACCGTCGCGTTCCAGCTCGGGCATAGCTAACGCCGCCAGACGAGCATTGTCAGCTAATTTTATGTAGTGATTATTCAGCCAAGCGAGTTTTTCTGGGTTGAATTGCGCAGGTGATTTGGTGAGATTATCCAAATCAAACCACTCGCAAAATTGATCCATAGAAAAGACCTCTTCATCGCCATGACTCCAACCTAATCGCGCCAGATAATTGAGCATAGCTTCGGGCAAATAGCCTTGTGCGGGATACTCCATGACGCTAACCGCGCCGTGACGTTTGGACAGTTTTTCGCCGTCGGATCCAAGAATCATGGGCACGTGCCCATACACCGGCAAGGTTGCACCTAGCGCTTTCAAAATATTGATCTGACGTGGCGTGTTATTCACATGATCGTCGCCACGGATAACGTGGGTAATGCGCATATCCCAATCATCCACCACGACACAAAAATTGTAGGTCGGCGTTCCATCGGGCCGCGCAATAACTAAATCATCCAGTTCGCGATTCGAGATCGTGATGCTGCCCTTGACTGCATCGTCCCACGTCACATCACCATCCAGCGGATTGCGGAACCGCACCACGGGCTGGCGACCTACGGGCATGGCAGGCAAGCTCTTTCCCGCTTCAGGGCGCCAGGTGCCGTCATAGCGCGGCTTCTCGCCTGCGGCACGCTGTCGTTCGCGCATGGCTTCCACTTCCTCGGAGGAGGCATAGCAGTGGTAAGCCGTGCCCTCGGCCAGCATTTGGGCGATCACTGCGCGGTAACGGTCCATGTGCTGCATCTGATAAAACGGACCTTCATCGTGCTGCAAGCCTAGCCACTGCATGCCGTCGATGATGGCTTGCACGGCTTCGGGCGTGGAGCGTTCGAGATCGGTATCTTCAATACGCAAGATGAATTTACCCTTAAAACGACGGGCATAAGCCCATGAAAACAAGGCAGTGCGAGCGCCGCCCAAGTGCAAATATCCGGTCGGGCTGGGTGCAAAACGTGTGCGTACGGTCATGTGGGGGAAAATAGTAAGGTGATGGCGAGAGTTGCTGCTGTCGCCTAAAATAAAGCGCTATTTTAGCGGCTGGCCCGATAATAAGGCTGCACTGATAGAATCCTGCTTTTGTTTCTATCTTCCAAACGACCGCCATGAGCGCCGTCCTGCCAAACACTCATCACCGCAAGCTTTTCGTTACCACCGCCCTGCCCTATGCCAACGGTGCATTCCATATTGGTCACATCATGGAATACATTCAGGCCGATATCTGGGTGCGTTTCATGCGCATGCGCGGAAATGAAGTTCATTTTGTATGCGCCGACGATACGCATGGCGCGCCGATTATGATCGCTGCGGAAAAAGCGGGGGTGACTCCTCAAGAGTTTGTCGCCAACATCGCTGCGGGTCGAAAGCAATATCTGGATGGCTTTTACATTAGCTTCGACAATTGGCATTCGACTGACGGCGAAGAAAATCACGAGCTCTCACAAGACATTTATCGTCGACTGCGTGATAACGCTAAATTGATTACGTCGCGTTCTGTGGAACAGTTTTTTGATCCGGTAAAAAATATGTTTTTACCAGATCGTTACATCAAAGGTGAGTGCCCGAAGTGCGGTGCTAAAGATCAATATGGTGATTCATGCGAAGTCTGTAGCGCTGTCTACGCACCCACCGATCTTAAAAATCCCTACTCCACGTTAACTGGCGCTGCGCCAGTGATGAAATCATCGGATCATTATTTTTTCCAATTATCTGATCCTAAGTGTGGCCAGTTTTTACGAGAGTGGGCTTTAGATCCAGCTCGCTTGCAACCAGAAGTCGCCAACAAAGCACGCGAATGGCTGGAAAGCGATTCTGGTCTGGGCGATTGGGATATTAGTCGCGACGCGCCCTACTTTGGTATTGAAATTCCTGACGCTCCGGGTAAATATTTTTATGTGTGGCTGGATGCGCCGATTGGTTATCTCGCATCGCTGAAAAATTATTTCAAAAAAACGGGTCGTGACTATGAGGCGTTCATGGCCGATCCGACTACTGAGCAATATCATTTCATCGGCAAAGATATTACGTACTTTCACACGCTGTTTTGGCCTGCGGTTCTGCATTTCGCAGACATGAAAGTACCGAATAATATTTTTGTACACGGCTTCATTACAGTCAGTGGTGAAAAAATGTCGAAGTCACGTGGCACGGGTATCTCGCCTCTGCGCTATCTTGATGTAGGCATGAATCCTGAATGGTTGCGCTACTACATAGCCGCCAAGCTGAATTCGCATGTCGAAGATGTGGACTTCAACCCCGAAGACTTCATTGCGCGGGTCAATAGCGATCTGATTGGTAAGTACATCAACATCGCCAGCCGTGCCGCCGGATTCATCGCTAAAAAATTCGATGGCAAACTGGGTATGACCTGGGCAACCGATACCGATAGCTTTCTTTCTGCTTTGCGCGCTGCCGGCCCAGAGATCGCTGCACTTTACGAAGCACGCGAGTACGGCAAGGCATTACGCACAGTGATGGAACAGGCAGATAACGTCAACGCCTATGTCGATGCCAACAAACCGTGGGAATTAGCGAAAGATACGGCTAACAATGCCAAGCTTCAGGAAGTATGTAGTCGCTTGCTGGAAGCTTTTCGTATTCTCACCATTTATCTCAAACCTGTTTTGCCTTCATTGGCACTTCAAGTTGAACAGATGATGAATCTCGATCCACTCACCTGGTCGGATCTTTCACATGCAATGCCTGATCAGCATGCAATCAAACCGTATTCTCACTTAATGACGCGCGTAGAGGCAAACATGCTAGATAAATTATTCGAACCTGCCGCTGATGCTGCACCTACTGCTGATGCATCCGCAGCACCAGCCGCAACAGGCATTGAAGCACTCGCCTCTGAAATCACGATTGATGATTTTGCTAAGGTTGATTTGCGCGTCGCAAAAATTGTTGACTGCGAAGTAGTGGAAGGTTCGGACAAACTATTGCGCTTAACACTGGATGTGGGCGAAGGTCGACTCCGCAACGTGTTCTCGGGTATTAAATCTGCCTACAAACCAGAAGACCTGAAGGGCAAGTTGACGGTGATGGTTGCTAATCTGGCACCGCGCAAGATGAAATTCGGTATTTCTGAGGGCATGGTACTTGCCGCTTCTTCTGCGGATGAAAAAGCGAATCCCGGTCTGTATATTCTTGAGCCTTGGCCCGGCGCGCAGCCCGGCATGCGAATTCGGTGATAAACGCCCGCCGCGGGGTAAAATACGCCCCCTCTGCAACATGCGGGTGACTCCATGAATCTGTTCAAGAAAAAAAACGGCTATGTCTCTGAATTTACTCAGTTTTTAGCCGAAATGAAAACCCATGATCCGGCAATCGAAGAAGGCCAGCACGCAGGTCGTGCCCGTTTGTGGGATAAAGAACCGATCGATCTAGACAACCAGCGTAGAACGCAAGAATCACGCGTGAAGCAGCAAGCCTACGTGTATCAAAATCATTAAGCAGGCGTACCGAGTGAATACCGCTACTGAAACCACCGTCGACAGTACCCCCGATGTGATCGATGGGGTCGCTTTTGCCAAGCTGTATGGCGAGCCTCTGTTTAAGCTGCCCAATGATTTGTATATCCCGCCCGATGCGCTCGAAGTTTTTTTAGAGGCATTCGAAGGACCGCTGGATCTGTTGTTGTACTTAATCCGTAAGCAAAACTTCAATATTCTAGATATTCCGCTGGCTCAAGTGACACTGCAATATCTGGATTACATCGAACAAATCAGACAACGTAATCTAGAACTCGCCGCCGATTATTTGCTGATGGCTGCGATGCTGATTGAAATTAAATCGCGCATGTTGCTACCGATGAAAAAGGTAGAAGGCGATGAAGAGGTGTTGGATCCACGCGCTGAACTGGTTCGCCGTCTGCTTGAATACGAACAAATGAAATTAGCCGCGTTTGAACTCGACACCCTGCCGCAAGTGGGTCGTGATTTTGTGCGCACACAAATTTATGTCGATCAAACGGTGGCAACGCGTTTCCCTGATGTGAATGTCGTCGATCTGCAAACGGCATGGAATGATTTATTACGTCGCGCCAAACTGACTGCACGTCATACTATCTCGCGCGAAGAACTATCGGTACGTGAACACATGAGCTCGATATTACGTCTATTGCAATCAGCAAAATTCGTCGAATTTCATGAACTGTTTGACCCAACCCGCGGTGTTCCGGTTATCGTCGTTAACTTTATCGCTCTGCTTGAGCTGGCGAAAGAAACCTTAATCGAGATCACACAAGCTGAAGCCTTTGCGCCCATCTACGTCAGACTGTCTTACTCGCCTACGTAGAGAACATCTTTTCTAGCCAGCGCTACAGCATTATTCTCATTTTCTTATCAACGGTATGAACCTAACATACCGACGTGGTTTATCTCAGCACCTGAAACTTATTTATTTACATGAAAATCATCTCTTCCATCGATGAGCTGCGCGACCAGTTACGCGGTCAACTGCGCACGGCATTTGTTCCCACGATGGGCAATCTACATGAAGGCCACTTGTCATTGATGCGATTAGCACGCAGGCATGGCGATCCCGTGGTGGCATCGATTTTCGTTAACCGACTGCAGTTCGGTCCCAACGAAGATTTTGAAAAATATCCCCGTACTTTTGCAGACGATATAGAAAAATTAGAAAAAGAAGGCGTGTATGTTTTGTTTGCGCCGACCGAGCGTGATTTATATCCTGAGCCGCAAGAGTTTCGCGTGCAGCCTCCTTCTGATCTGGGCAATATTCTCGAAGGTGAATTTCGTCCTGGATTTTTCAACGGCGTAACAACCGTAGTACTGAAATTATTCTCTTGCGTACAACCTAGCGTGGCTGTGTTTGGTAAAAAAGATTATCAACAGCTGATGATCATTCGGAATATGACGCGCCAGTTTGCTCTACCCACAGAAATCATCGCTGCAGAAACCTGGCGCGCCGACGATGGACTCGCTCTATCATCGCGCAATACCTATCTCTCTGCATCTGAACGCAGTGAAGCGCCGACGCTGTACGCAGAATTACAGGCTGTAGCGCAAGCCGTAAGAGACGGCAATCTAGATGTATCGATGCTGGAAAAAAAATCGATGCAACGACTGGCCTCACGCGGCTGGAATCCAGACTACGTATCGATCAGAAAGCGCATTAATCTGCAACCACCTACTGCTGATGATCTTGCACAGAATGAGCCGCTCATCGTGCTTACTGCTGCAAAGTTGGGGGCTACGCGACTGATCGACAACCTCGAAATATGATTCACGCTAGTCTCTGGAAAAATCGCTTTGGGCTCAGCTTAGTTTCGAACTTAGTATTTAGCTTAATTTCGCTGCTCATCTTCACAAATTCAGCGCACTCAGAAATCACTGTAGTAGATGACGGTGCGCATACCGTGAGACTAACCAGCGCTGCAAAACGTGTTGTCAGCCTTGCTCCCCACATTACTGAATTACTTTACGCCGCCGGTGCGGGACATACCGTGGTGGGCGTTTCAGCTTGGAGTGATTATCCAGCCGAGGCAAAAAAATTACCCATCGTCGCAGACGGCAATCGCTTAGACCTCGAGCGCATTATTGATTTGCAACCGGATCTGGTCATTGCCTGGAAAAGCGGAAGCAATACACACCAAATCAAACGACTAAAAAAATTGGGGTTAACTGTTTTTGAGAGCGAGCCACGTAGCTTTGATGATATTGCCGCTTCGATCGAGCGCTTTGCAAAATTAACAGGTAGCCATGAAGGCAGTCGTGCTGCAAAAGTGTTTCGTGAAAATCATGAACGATTAAAGCAACGCTATGCCAGTAAAAAATCTATTAGTATTTTTTATCAAATCTGGCCATCACCGTTAATGACATTAAATGACAAGCATCTTGTTGGAGAAATTTTTCGGCTATGTGGAGCGGTGAACGTATTTGGAAAATTAACACCTCTTACGCCTTCAGTCAGCATTGAAGCAGTAGCTAAAGCTAATCCAGATGCCATTCTGATGACAGATACAGAGAACTCAGGCCTGGATCGCTGGCGTTCTCTAACTATGCTAAAAGCAAGTCAACGGGATAATTTATTCGTTATTAATGGCACGCTGGTTAATCGCGCGGGTCCGCGAACCATCGAAGGTGCTACACAGCTATGCGAAAAAATCGATATGGCTCGCGATCATCTTCAAGTGCACTGAGCCATTGATCCGCCATCTAACGAAAACACTTTAAAAAAATAACTATAGGAGTTTTACGATGGATATTACTAACTCACCTGAGTTTCAAGCGAAGTTCAAAGGTACCTTGCCGGATTATCTTGGCTTTGAAGTCACCGCCGCCAATGATCAAGGACTAACAGCAAGCTTCGAGGTACAGCCACACCATCTTGCGCCGAATGGTTATCTGCATGCAGCATCTATCGTCATGCTGGCTGACACCGCATGCGGTATGGGTTGCATTTTAAATCTTCCTGAAGGTGCGCTCAGCTTTACGACCATCGAGCTAAAGAGTAATCACCTCGGTACGGCACGCGAAGGTCGAGTCGAGTGTCATGCGAAGCCGGTGCACAAGGGAAGAACAACGCAAGTCTGGGATGCTACTGTTATGGCAAACGGTAAAACGCTGGCGCTGTTTCGCTGTACTCAGATGGTGCTGTGGCCCTCACCTACTAGCTAACTTTCGCACTAGTCTGCTAATACGTTCAGTGCATAAACCAGCTTTCACCTTCACGACGAAAGCTGCAGCCAAACACCTGACTCAAACGCTCTGCCTCAAGAACCTCATTAACCGGCCCCAGCCAATGCTGTTGGTCACCCAGTAGTAACACGTGGGTAGCAAATCGGGTGGCTTGATTGATGTCATGGCAGCTCGCGATCACTGCATGTTGCTGTGACAAATTACGTAATAAATGCATGGTTTTTAATTGATAGGCCACATCTTGATGCGCCGTAGGTTCGTCTAACAACATCAGATCGGGCGCCTGCACTATTAATGCAGCTAAGGCAACACGTTGTCGCTCTCCCCCCGATAACTGGGTAACGTCTACATTCATTTTTTCTTCCAGATTCACACACTGCAAAGCCTGATCAACTGCTGCCGTATCCGCCGCAGTGTCCCACTGTGCGCCAGATCGATGCGGTGTCCGCGCAATCGCAACGACATTAAATACGGATTCATTAAAAACATCGGAATACGATTGCAGCATTAATCCACGCCGACGCGAAAGTGTGAGCGCATCTAATTCTGTAATGTTTTGTTCGCTCAGTAAGACTGACCCCTGCGTCGGTGTAGCAGCACCCGCTAAGGTATGTAGCAAGCTTGTTTTACCAGCGCCATTTTTACCTAACACGCACCAGAACTCGCCACGCTTTACTTGCCAATTAAGACCTGAGACTAAGCTTCGCTGCCCTGCACTTATGCATAGCTGTTGAGTTTTCAGCATTAGCGACTCCGCGTCAGTAAAAATAAAAACACGGGCACACCCACTAATGAAGTAATCACGCCTACGGGTAACTGGACAGGAGCGACTATGCTGCGCGCAATAAGATCAGCTAAACATAATGCCGCTCCACCCACTAACGCAGAAGCTGGAAGCAGAACTCGCTGATCATTACCAATTAACAGACGTATAGCGTGCGGCACTACCAAGCCAACAAATCCTATGCTGCCCGCCACAGAGACAGCGGCGGCCGTCGTGATGGCAGCAACCAGCAAGGTCATGATGCGTAATTGACGTGTAGACACGCCAAAAAGAAAAGCGGTTAGCTCACCATGCGCAAGAACATTCAGTGCCGATGCATGACGAAGCGACCAAACCATCGCAATCGTCAGCGTCAGCCACACTGGCCATAACAATTCGCTGGTATCGAGATCGCCCATCAACCAAAATAAAACGCCACGCAAATGGGTGTCATCAGAGAGGCTTAGCAGCAAAGTGATCAGCGCGCCTGATCCAGCAGCAATCATCACGCCCGTAAGAATTAAACGCAGCCCAGGATGAGCATCGCTGAGTCGTTGACGACGAAGGATCAATTCAGGACTCGCCAAGCCAAACAGTAAAGCGGTAGCTAACAGGGCACCCACTAATGATCCTACATGCAGACCATAGGTCATTAACGAAGCAGGAATTAGCCATGTCAGACCTAACGCACCCGCAGCGGCGCCACCTGACACACCTAATACATACGGATCCGCTAATGGGTTGCGCAACAACAGCTGCATTAATGCACCTGCTAATGACAGCGAAGCACCGACGGCGAATGCTGATAACGCGCGAGGCAACCGTAATTGCCAAAAAATCTCATTCGCCCCTGAGGGAATAAAACAACCCGTGCCACCGCACAGAGCCGCCAACACCATGACCCCAGCAGCAGCAACGACTAATGCGCTTAAACTAAAAAAATAGCTACGCATTCTGGGGATAGAAAGAAAATATCTTCATTAGAAAGCACGACGCGCGGTCAATTGCACAATTCGCCCTGGATCGGGATAAATACCGTTTCGGCATTCGCCGTAAGCTGTTGAAAAATAATTTTTATCCGTCAAATTAGTACCAGCAATGGCGAATTCCCAGAGCTGGCTGCGCCATGCGTAACGTGCATCTAGCGTATCAAATCGAGGAATCCTAGTACTACACGTATTCGCAAAATCATTTCCATAGCGTTGACTATCAACTGCTTGCCAACCAATATCAGCCCGTCTGCCATCACCAGGTAACCAAGTTAAGCGCGTAGAAAACGTGTTTTTAGCGACTAGTGGAATCTCCTTACCTACATTGGGGCCATCACGAAACGTAGGTAACACATGCTGCGCGGTCGCCTGCATGCTCCAATTAGAACTGATTGAATGATTGATACGAATCTCAACACCTTCTCTGCGTGTTGGATCGAGATTAACGTTTGCGCCCGGAAAGAGAGGAACGGCAGACGGTGCAATCGGGTTATAAATTATTTCGTTACGTAGGTCATGGCGAAACCAGTTAAAAGTTAAGTGACCGTTGTTGTTCTTGACTTGAGTACCCACCTCAACATCGTTTGATGTTTGCGGTAATAACACTCCTACTGCCCCGGTAATCTCATTGACATTGGCAACTCGGTAGCTACGTCCTGTTTTGCCATAAAGACCAAGATTAGCAGTCAGATCGTGGGCGACCATGACTTCCCATGCATTCAAATTTACATCCTGCTTCATACCAGCAGAAGATGAATTAAACATTTCTCGTCGTGCACCCAATGCGATGCTTGATTGACTTATCCGCATTTCATGACGCAAATAGAATGCATCCGAATCCTGAGCAGCCTCGCTATATCCGCGAGCAGTGGAACGAATCAAATCTATGCCAGCGACCGTTTCATGACGGATGTCTATCGCCTGAGTGATATGCTTTACGCGTGGAGAAAACTGATACATATCGGAGTTCGTGACCGACGTGTAAGGGATGCTCGGATAGTTACCCACGGCACGCTGATTACGATACGAAAAATCGGCAGCATAATCCCAATCACCCAGTTTTCGCTCCATAAAGAAAACATAGCGACTAGCATCAGACGTACCATAGTCATTTGGTTTAAGGGTCTGTCGTATATCAGTATTGAATTGTGAAAGAGTTAGCGACCCAGGTAAGCCCGATTCTTGATTAGAAAAATTTGTACGCAAGCCAATACGTCCGCCCTCTATAGCCGTATGCAAACCCAATCCAAGATTTGTTTGTTCGGTGTAACCATTAGTCCGAAATCCGTCGGAATGGCGAGTGCTTGCATTGATATCTACGACAAGTGCCTCTAATCCTGTAGAGAGATTAGCGCGTACCTCGCGATGGCCATAATTTCCAACGACAGCAGCCACGCTGCCGGTCTGGTTGCCCACATTACCTTTTTTAGTAATGATATGAATTGTGCCGCCAGTCGCACCATTGCCGTACAAAACGCTACTACCGCCTCGAGTCAATTCAATCCGCTCAACTGAATCGACTGGAATCGATGACATCAGCGCATTGCTAAGATCGATTTCAGAGAGTCGAATTCCATCGACCATGACTACTAGGTTCTGTTCGCTGGTCGTACCGAAACCACGCAGATCTAGTGCGCTATCCGAAGAGCCAATTAAATTTTGCCTTCCTAATACACCTGCGATTTTACGAATCGCTTCATTTACGTCTGAAGCACCTGCTGAACGTATCTGTTCAGCAGTAATAATCGTCGTACTTGCAGAAAGCCCTGTCAAACGATCTTCAAAACGATTAGAAGTAACGACCACGGGCGGTAAGCTAGATTTCGCTTCTTCTGAAAACGCCTGATTACAAAAAGCAGACGCTAAAATGGGAACGAGCAACGACAAACGCCAACCCGACGTCGTATGGGTACACATAGTTTTCATATTTTTTGAACAAGGGAGTCGTCCACCCGCTTCCCCGCGGGTCGACCTACCAGGAAAGACTTTGAGACTATCGGGCGAAAATGCCGGGCAAAGCCCACTGCATTCACGGTCCGACGAACACCATCCCGATTCGTCTATCCCACCTGTTATGGCCGGTATCCGGGCTAACAAGCGATCTATTTCGCCTTCCCATGCGATCAAACACACAGTGGCTTTCGAAACAGACTGCATGGCGAACCATGCGCTTGCTTACCGTTGCGGGGGCAGCACACGCTGGCGTTATCTCAGAAAAGGCCTGAGCTAAAGCTTCGTGTTTCCCGTTTAACTGCCCGTCGGAACCGACGGGCGAGCACCAAAACGGGTTTAGTTTAGGCGACGATTGACCTTTACGTCAACGTCAATTGCACCACCTAAGGTTTTGAAAGCCTTGGTAAACCCATTACACTTCTGAAAAATATAAAAAAAGGAGTTCTTGATGTCTACCCCGACCGCTGCAACGCAATCGCTCGTTTCTTATTACAGCCAGCAATACAACGCACGAGCTTCTATTCCAGATCACCCAGAAATTTTTTCACGTTGGCAGCGTGACTCAGCCTTGGTTCGGCGTACGCATGCCGGTTTACTCGATGTACCTTATGGATCGACTATCGGTGAACGACTCGATTTTTATCCGGCACACAAAAGCTCGGCTCCCCTACTCGTTTTTATTCATGGGGGCTGGTGGCGCTCACTCGACAAATCTGATTTCACCTTTGTCGTGCCCGGATATAGACAAGCGGGTTTCAATGTAGCGCTGACCAATTACACACTCGCACCGACGGCAAGCATTGAAGACATTACGCGTGAACAGTTACGCGCTTTGGCTTGGCTATACCGAAATGCCGGACGATATGACTACGACCCTGAAAGGATAGTAGTAGCCGGTCATTCCGCTGGTGGTCATTTAGCTGCCATGATGATGGCCGCGCAATGGGATGAATGGTCGAACGATCTGCCAGTTGATTTAGTCAAAGCCGGTGTCCTGATGTCAGGATTGTTTGATCTGGACGCTGTGAGTCACGTCGATTTTGTAGCGGATGATTTGCAATTGACGGCTGAGAGCGTCAACAAATTGTCACCGGCCTGGATGCCGCAGTCACATCCTGCTCCGTTTATTACTTCTGTGGGCGATCTCGAATCTGAAGAATTTAAACGCCAAAACCAATTAATAGCTGAAAGCTGGTTTGAGAATCACCGTCATGATGTCTTACTCAATGGCTATAACCATCTGACGATCTGCGATGCCTTCGGAACACCGGGCCATCCCCTGTTTGAATCCACCTGCGAATTGATACACTCTTTGTGAAATTTCTCAGGTGAGCGACAGATGATGACCGTTTTATCAAAACATGATTTAGGTCGGATTGTCTCTGATTATCCTCTGTCGCAGAATGTCTTGGAACTCAGTGGCTAGCAAGACTTCTCTCAGCAAAATAATAAAACTTCCTGTCAGCGAAACTAACGCCAATACGAACAACCCGGCAATGGGTGTCACCAATCGTAAATCTAGCGCATCTGCCACAAACAAAACCGCAACAACTAAACAAATTAATAACGCGCAGAAGGTCGACAGGAAGATCGCTCGATTAATCTTTTTGGCGCGCCGAAATAAAACATCTAATTCATCAACGGCACCTGCTCTAGCTTTGGCAGTGATCGCCGGAGCACCTTCTTCCAGTCGCTCCTCCAGCACTCTGGTACGATCGATGATGCGAGCTAGCCGATTGGTCAACACCAACATATTTGTACCGACTCCGGTCAGCAAAAAAACGGGGGCAATCGCTAATTGAATGATGTGTCCGATTTCGCCAGGTTGAATATTCATGATTGCAGCTTGTGCCTCAAAAAATATTAAGGTTACCAGACTACCAGCGAAAAATTACAGCACGGTAAAAAACAGTACTAATTTTAAGAATTCTAACTTCCACTAATGTTCGTCTCGCTATCAATTAATGCTGCGCTAATGTAGCCGCAGCCGCACTTGACTACCGTACCTAGGCGATTTAATCAGTCGTTGATGGTGATCCAGGGCCAGTGAATAAATGTGTTTTTCTTTCTCAAAACATTCATCGATGTCACTCGGCAATCAAACTAAGTAACGAATCACAAATATCTGATTCACTCAAAATTTTTGATGCAAATCATCTAGGTCGCTTTGCGAAAAGCTGTTACATTTAGCCTTAATGTTGTCATTTTGTTACTACGGAGCAAGCACAATGAACTTTTGTCCTGCCATAAACACTCCTGACCGTTCGGGCTAAAGGTATGAATTTGATCTACAAAGCTGACGCTAGGCCAGAGGCAAAGGGACGTAATCATGATTAGGGTAGTCATTGCGGATGACCACGCACTGATGCGAGAAGGCCTAAAACACATTTTGCAACCGGTCACTGATATTCAAATATGCGCGGAAGCCACCAATGGCTTCGAAACACTGCAGTCGATACGAAGCAACCCTTGTGATGTGTTGATTATGGATTTATCGATGCCTGGTAAGGGCGGCATGGAACTGATACGACAGGTCAAGGAAGAAGTCCCACAGGTACATATTTTGGTATTAACCATGCATGAAGAACACGAGTACGCCGCCCGCGCCATTCGGGCCGGCGCACTGGGCTATATGACAAAAGAAGGCGCAGGCAGTCAACTTGTAATCGCCATACGACGAGTCGCCACCGGGCGGCCCTATATCAGTATGGACGTCGCAGAGCAGCTAGCCATTGATGCCATGCCGGCCAATGAAAAGCTTCCACATACCTCGCTGTCAGACCGGGAAATGGAAGTATTCAATTTACTGGTGAATGGAAAAACGGCGACTGAAATCGGCACCATGCTTCACCTTTCCACT
>CANGJE010000058.1 GCA_947454305.1 Oxalobacteraceae bacterium | reverse complement strand
ATGCGAATGAGGTGGATGCGATTGCAGAAGCGGATGTCTATATTGCTTATGGACGTGATGAGCAGGCTGAAGAAATACTTCTCGATGCGTTGAAGGCTCATCCGACGCGGCATGCATTACGCGTGAAATTACTTGAAATTTACGTAGCGCGTAAAGATCAGAAAAAATTCACTAATCTCGCCACCGAGTTACGCGTATTGACGCATGGTCAGGGTACGGAATGGATGCAGGCAGCGCAATTAGCTCAGAAGATGGAAGTCGGTAATCCTCTTACAACTAGCAGTTCGCCTATAAAGTCAGTGAAAGAACCTTCAGCGGAAATGAGCGTCGCTACCGCCAGCGTGCAAATGCCATCCAAATTTACCTCAAACTCGAACGATCAACCCGCGACGACGGTCGCTGATTTTTCAATTAGCCTCGATGGCATGCTTCAGGAAGGGCGCGCGGAATCAAGCGCCGCAAGGTCACCTTCGTCTACCGGCACGGCTGAAGTTATCGATTTCACCCAAACAGGGGTCACATCGAAAACGACGTTTACTCATACACATACTCAGGCCGAGACCTTAGCGCTTAAAACAAAAATGGACCTGGCTATTGCATGCAGTGAAATTGGTGATAAAGATGGGGCACGTGATTTATTACGCGAGGTCGCGTCGTCCCAGCACGGTGAACTGGCCCCACGGGCAAAATCCTTATTGCAGCAACTCGCGTAAAATCGCGTCTTCTTTATTTCTCTGACGCCGCATCATCCGCGCGTGATCAGTCCACTCCGTGAAACGCATAGCGCTAGGCCTTCAATACGACGGCAGCTCATGGCAGGGCTGGCAAACTCAGCTGCACGGTAAAACGGTGCAGGATGTGCTGGAAAAAGCACTCGCTGAATTTTGCCAACATCCTGTAGAAACTGTATGCGCCGGTCGTACTGACGCCGGCGTGCATGCCTTTGGTCAGGTCGTGCATTTCGATACGACGGCTGAGCGCGAACTTTTTTCTTGGGTACGTGGCGTGAATGCCCATTTGCCCTCATCGATTGCGGTGCGATGGGCAACCGAAGTTGAGGGTGGTGAAAATGGTTTTCATGCGCGTTTCTCAGCCACCGCTCGCACCTATCATTACCTGATCTACAACCATCCTATCCGTTCTCCTTTGTGGGAAAAAAGAGCGGGTTGGGCATTTCGCGCGTTGGATGTCGATGCTATGGAGCTTGCTGCGCAGTCGCTGGTCGGCATGCATGATTTTTCTGCGTTTCGTGCTGCACAATGTCAGGCCAATTCACCCATTCGTACACTTCACCGTATCCATGTTCAAAGGCAGAAAGATCTGATCGCTGTTTCGCTGACGGCGAATGCATTTTTGCACCACATGGTGCGTAACATCGTGGGTTCACTGATTCAGGTAGGTAATGGCAATCAGCCTGTGAGTTGGGTTGCCGATGTGTTGGAAAGTCGCGAGCGCGACTTAGCTGCGCCGACCTTTAGCCCTGATGGCTTGTACTTAGCCAAAGTCGACTACGATGAGCGCTGGGGTTTGCCTCAAGTTGAGTCCGACTTGCCATTTATTTAAATAATTTCTCTGATGACGCATAGAACACGTATAAAACTTTGTGGCTTGTCGAGACCAGAAGATATTCAGGCAGCGGCAATAGCCGGTGCTGATGCGATAGGTTTGGTCTTTTATCCGCCGTCGCCACGCAATGTGAGTGCGCAACAAGCTGCAACGTTGTTAGCAGATTTACCACCATTTATCTCGAGTGTTGGTCTGTTTGTGAATGCCAGCCTGGCTGAAATACAGCAGGTTTTGCGGATCGCACCGCTTTCGATGCTGCAATTCCACGGCGATGAGACGCCAGAACAGTGCGCACAGATCGCCGAAGCGGTTGCGCGCCCCTTCTTGCGCGCTATTCGCATACGTCCTGATGCTACGACTCAGGATTTGTTAGAATCGGACAGGTTATACCGTGCGTGTAGCCCTTTGTTTGCTGGACTGTTGCTCGATACTTGGAGCGACGCTTACGGCGGTACCGGAAAGGTTTTCGATTGGTCTCTCATTCCCGAAGAAATCGTGCATCAGGCCGTTTTGAGTGGTGGCTTGAACGTACAAAATGTGACTGATGCCGTGCGCTCGTTGCGTCCGCATGCTGTCGATGTCAGTTCGGGCATCGAATCCAGCAAGGGCGTTAAAGACGCGGCGTTGATGCAAGCATTCGTAAATGCTGTGCGCGCCGGCGATACTCACTAAACAAGCATTTCTAAGGAAAGACCATGGATCACAATCCCGCTCATGTCGGCAATTACAATTTGCCGGATGCCTCTGGCCATTTCGGCCCTTACGGTGGAAGTTTTGTTTCTGAGACGCTCACACATGCGTTGGAAGAATTAAAAGCGACCTACGCTCACTATCAAAACGACCCTGAATTTTTACGTGAGTTTCATCACGAGTTGAAATATTTTGTTGGTCGTCCCAGCCCTATCTATCACGCGCGGCGTTGGTCGACTGAAACGGGCGGAGCGCAAATTTATTTCAAGCGCGAAGATTTAAATCATACCGGTGCCCACAAAATCAACAATGTAATCGGACAAGCATTACTCGCCAAACGTATGGGTAAGCCACGAGTGATCGCCGAAACCGGTGCTGGCCAGCATGGCGTTGCCACCGCGACGATTTGCGCACGCTTTGGTTTGGAGTGCGTGGTTTACATGGGTAGCGAAGACGTTAAACGTCAAGTGCAAAATGTCTACCGTATGCAATTGCTGGGTGCGACCGTAGTACCCGTTGAATCTGGTTCAAAAACACTCAAAGATGCACTCAACGAAGCGATGCGTGACTGGGTCACGAATGTAGAAAATACCTTCTACATTATTGGTACCGTTGCAGGCCCTCATCCTTATCCGATGATGGTTAGAGATTTTCAATCGGTCATAGGTAATGAATGTATTGAACAAATGCCTGAGCTGATAGGTCATCAACCAGACTACGTAATGGCATGTATTGGTGGTGGTTCGAATGCCATGGGTATTTTTTATCCTTACATTAACTACAAAGATGTGAAGCTAATCGGCGTTGAAGCTGCAGGTGAGGGGATTGCAACGGGTAAGCATTCGGCTTCACTCGGCGGCGGTATTCCCGGTGTTTTGCATGGTAATCGTACGTATCTGCTGCAAGATGAAAACGGGCAGATTACGGAAACTCACTCTGTATCAGCCGGTCTGGATTATCCGGGTGTAGGCCCTGAACACGCGTGGTTGAAAGATAGTGATCGTGCGCAGTATGTGAGTGTCACCGATGAAGAAGCTGTGAAGGCTTTTCATGATTGCTGCCGCATTGAAGGCATCATTCCTGCGCTCGAATCAGCTCATGCGATTGCCTATGCTGTGAAATTTGCAAAGACACTGCCCAAAGATAAATCGATTTTGATTAATTTATCGGGCCGCGGTGACAAAGATATGCATACCGTGCAGGAATATGACAGAGAGCATGGTGGTGATAGCGGCGCAAAGCATTAAGTTATTGCGCTCGCTTTTCTCTACAACTTTCCTATTGCACGGGTATTTTTCATGTCACGCATAAAACAAACCTTCGATAAGCTTGCTTCGCAAAAGAAGAAAGCCCTCATTCCTTTCATCACCGCGGGTGATCCTGCGCCTGATATGACTGTTCCTTTAATGCACGCCTTAGTAAGAGGCGGAGCCGATATTTTGGAACTGGGTGTGCCTTTCTCTGATCCTATGGCAGAAGGTCCAGTCATTCAGCGGGCTTGTGAGCGAGCACTAAAATTTGGTGTGGGCTTGCGCGATGTGCTCGGCTACGTTCGAGAATTTCGTAAAGAGAATAAAGATACGCCGGTCGTATTGATGGGTTATGCCAATCCGATTGAGCGCATGGGCGTTCCGACCTTCATCGCTGAATCCAAAGCAGCCGGTGTTGACGGTGCGATCGTGGTTGATTACCCACCGGAAGAATGCGAAGAGTTTGCACATGCAATGCGTGCAGTGGATATGGATCCAATTTTTCTATTGGCTCCCACATCGTCTGAGCAACGAATTCGTCAAGTGGCAGAAATTAGTAGCGGCTTTTCATATTACGTCTCCTTGCGCGGCGTAACCGGAGCTGCGAACATCGACACGACAGAGGTTGCCAACCGAATCGCCGAAATTCGTAAGTACGTCAAACTGCCGATTGGTGTGGGTTTTGGTATTCGTGATCCCCAAACAGCGAAAGCCGTGGCCTCAGTGTCAGATGCGGTGGTGATTGGTAGTCGCATCATCCAGGAACTGGAAAATACGCCCAAGGACAAGGCCGTTGCAGCGGTACAGGAATTTTTGTCGGGAATACGTGCCGCTATCGACGAATTATCGGCCTGATGTTTGGTTCAAATTAGCTATCAACTTGCCAAGCTGACAGCAGCCGTGGGCGCCGGTTACAATATGGCGCAACGCGGCCACCAGTCGCTTTAAGAAAGAGAGCCCCCATGAGCTGGCTAGAGAAATTGCTCCCCCCTCGTATTCAGCGTTCTGATGCATCGACTCGCCGTTCCGTTCCGGAAGGTTTGT
Organism: Oxalobacteraceae bacterium; assembly: GCA_947454305.1. Classification (GTDB taxonomy): domain Bacteria; phylum Pseudomonadota; class Gammaproteobacteria; order Burkholderiales; family Burkholderiaceae_D; genus Pernthalerella. The sequence continues at coordinate 10,297 of CANGJE010000058.1, read as the reverse complement.
GGGTCAAGTGCCCCTCCTGTGAAGCGGTGCTGTATCGGACTGATTTGGAATCGAATCAGCAGGTCTGTCCTAAGTGTGATCACCACATGCGCATACGCGCACGTGAGCGGCTTGATGCTTTGCTAGATCAAGAAGGCCGCTATGAAATCGGTCAGGAAATTTTGCCCGTTGATACACTCAAATTCAAAGATTCAAAAAAATATCCTGAGCGATTGAAATCGGCATTGGATGCGACCGGTGAAACCGACGCCTTAATCGTCATGGGCGGTGCCATCATGACATTGCCGGTAGTGGTTGCCTGTTTCGAATTTGAATTTATGGGCGGCTCAATGGGCGCGGTGGTTGGCGAGCGTTTTGTTCGTGGCGCGCAGACGGCATTAGAGCAAAAAGTACCTTTCATCTGCATTACTGCTACCGGCGGCGCACGCATGCAAGAAGGTTTGCTGTCGCTAATGCAAATGGCTAAAACCACATCGATGCTGACTAAACTGGCTGAGAAAAAACTGCCGTTTATTTCAGTGTTAACCGATCCTACGATGGGCGGTGTATCCGCATCGTTTGCCTTCATGGGCGATGTGGTGATTGCCGAACCAAAAGCCTTGATTGGTTTTGCGGGTCCGCGCGTGATTGAAAATACCGTGCGTGAAAAACTTCCCGAAGGTTTTCAGCGATCCGAATTCATCATTCAAAAAGGCGCTATCGATATGATTGTTGATAGACGCAAGATGCGTGAAGAAATTGCTCGATTGTTGGCGCTGCTGCAAAACCAGCCACCTGAAGTTCTTGCCTGAACTTCGTTTCATACAGAGCAACCCGGGCAATGCTGTCCGGGTTTTTCATTTTTATCACAGCTAATTCCATCTGATTTCAATGCCAGCCACTAATTTTTCACTCAACGATTGGCTGCTGCGCCTTGAAGCTATGCATCCCAAAGCGATCGATATGGGATTAGATCGGGTTGCTGCAGTCGCTCAACTATTGGGTTTGAAATTTAGCTGCCCTGTGATCACCGTAGGCGGTACAAATGGTAAAGGGTCTACCTGTGCCATGCTTGAATCCATTTTGCTGCAGGGTGGTTATCGCGTGGGTTTGTACACCTCGCCGCATCTGCTGCATTTCAATGAACGTGCACGTATCAATGGTGAAATAGCCAGTGATGACGCTCTATGTGCTGCATTTGAAAAAGTGGAAGCAGCGCGACGTGACATATCGCTGACTTATTTTGAATTTTCAACGTTAGCTATTTTGTTGCTGTTTGTCGAAGCGGGTCTTGATGCCGTGATTCTTGAGGTGGGTTTGGGAGGTCGACTAGATGCCGTCAATATCATCGATGCCGATGTCGCGATTGTGACTAGCGTAGATCTCGACCATCAAGATTATTTAGGTGACACGCGAGAAGCGATAGGTTTTGAGAAGGCCGGTATTTATCGCGCTGGCCGCGCTGCTATATGCAGCGATCCTGCGCCACCAGCATCGCTCATAGACCACGCCACGACAATAGGTGCCGATCTTTGGCTGTTTGGGCGTGACTTTAATTATTCAGGTGATCGACAGCAGTGGAACTACGGTGGCCGTAGCCTGCGGCGCAATTCATTAGCCTATCCTAGCCTGCGCGGCGCTAATCAGTTGCTAAACGCCAGTGCGGCCTTAGCTGCGCTGGAAGCCTTGCGCGATCGCTTGCCCTTAGGGGCGCAAGAGGTACGCAATGGTTTGGTGATGGTTGAGCTGCCAGGGCGTTTTCAGGTTTTGCCGGGACGTCCGCAAGTCATACTGGACGTGGCACACAATCCGCATGCAGCCGCCACCTTGGCCCAGAATTTAGACAACATGGGATTTTTCCCCTTTACCTATGCCATCTTTGGAGCAATGTCGGACAAAGATGTGCTCGGGGTGATTTCTCACTTAAAAGACAAGATCGATCATTGGTATCTGACCGGACTGCCGCTGGATCGTGCCGCTGATACAGGGCATCTGGCGGACTGCTTGCGACTGGCCGGAGTTCAAGAAAATACCGAAAAGGGCACTGAATGCACTATTCGGCACTTTCCCAACCCACATGAGGCGATTATCGAAGCTAAGAGACTAGCCACTGAGAATGATAGAATTGTGGTCTTCGGATCATTCCTCACAGTCGCCGGTGTCATGGCACTTAAAACGACTGATTGAGCTTCGCTTGTTGCAGGTATTTTCGGGTAATTAGACGATTCATTTTATGGGCTTGTTTCCGTTCTCAGGCAAAGGTAAGCAGGACGCCGACGATGATGTTGACGTCCCGGTTCGGCCAAGACGTCGTGGTAGCAAGGCGCAGGATGAGGAACCTATCGATCCCATGCTGCCGGAAAAAAAGCGTGCGCGCCGACGTTTGATCGGTGCCAGCGCTTTGGTGCTGGCAGCCATCATTGGCTTGCCGATGATTTTCGATTCCGAGCCCAAGCCACTTGCCGACGATATAGCCATACAAATTCCATCCCGTGACAAACCGGGTGCAGCAGCCAGCACTTCGAATGCGATGGTGCCGATTCCAGTGCCGCTGGCTGAACCTAAAAAAACGCTCATCGTGCCGCCGACCAGTGGCGCGACTGAATTAAAAGTTGAACCCAAGCCTGAAGCAAAGGCGGAACCTGCGCAGACGCCTAGCGCAGCCGACAAAACGCCTGCAGTACAGAAAGTGAAGCCAACAAGCGAGAAAGCAGCTCAAAAATCAACTGAGCGGGCCAGTGCAGAAAAAGCACCGAGTTCGCGCTTTATTTTGCAGGTGGCCGCGGTAGCGAGTAAGACCAAAGCAGATGAATTGCAGGCGAAATTAAAACAGGCAGGAATTAAGTCCTATTCGCAAAAAATCAGCGCCAAGGATGGCGAGCGTTATCGGATACGCGTAGGTCCTTACGGTAGTCGTGATGAAGCAGAAAAAATGCGAACCCGCCTGATTAAAATGGGTCTTTCTGTAGCGGTTCAGTCGGTATAAGTTTTTTCTTCTCTGAGTAGTTTTTGAGGGAGTCAGCGATGTGTGGCATTGTCGGTGTCGTTTCGCATGGTCCAGTTAACCAGATCATTTATGACGCTTTGCTGCTTTTGCAGCATCGCGGTCAAGATGCAGCGGGTATTGCAACCAGCCATGGTAGTGCGTTTAGCATGCACAAAGCCAATGGTTTAGTACGTGATGTATTCCGCACTCGCAATATGCGTTCGCTACCTGGCAATTCAGGTATCGGTCAATGCCGCTATCCAACTGCCGGATCGTCGAGTGAGGAAGAAGCGCAGCCGTTTTATGTGAATGCACCTTTCGGTATTACATTGGCTCACAACGGCAATCTGACCAATGCGGATCAATTAAAAATTGAAATGTTCCGCAATGATCGCCGGCATATCAACACCGATTCCGATTCCGAAGTCTTGTTGAATGTACTGGCGCATGAAATCCAGCAAGCCACCACCGGTTTGTTATTAGATCCTGCGGTTATTTTCAAAGCGGTATCAGCACTGCATCAGCGCGTTCGCGGTTCGTATGCAGTTGTTTCTCAGATTGCGGGTTATGGCTTGCTTGCATTTCGTGATCCGTATGGTATTCGCCCGCTATGTATAGGTTTCAACGACACTGATCGTGGCCCGGAATATGTGGTTGCCAGCGAGTCAGTTGCTTTGGAAGGTTTGGGCTTTCATTTCTTGCGCGATGTGATGCCGGGTGAAGCGATTTTCATCGACAACGATGGCAAGCTCTACAACCAGCAATGTGCTACCAACCCCACATTAAATCCTTGCGCGTTCGAGTTCGTTTATCTCGCACGACCTGATTCCGTGATTGATGGTGCATCGGTGTATGCGACACGTTTGCGTATGGGTGAGCACCTCGCTGAAAAAATTCGTAAAGAATTTCGTGACGGTGAAATTGATGTGGTCATGCCGATACCTGATTCATCTCGGCCTGCCGCGATGGAGCTCGCACTAAAACTCAATTTGCATTATCGCGAAGGCTTCATCAAAAATCGTTACATCGGTCGTACCTTCATCATGCCGGGTCAGGGCGTGCGTAGCAAATCAGTACGACAGAAGTTGAATGCCATTAGTTCGGAATTTAAAGGTAAGAGTGTTTTGTTGGTAGATGACTCCATCGTGCGCGGCACCACTAGTCGCGAGATCGTGCAGATGGCACGTGATTCAGGTGCTAAGCGAGTAATTTTTGCTTCGGCTGCGCCACCGGTAAAGTATCCGAATGTGTATGGCATTGATATGCCAACGCGGAATGAGTTAATTGCTTACGGACGCACCGAAGAAGAAGTGTGCCGCGAAATTACAGCCGATGCTTTGGTCTACCAAGACATTGATGCCATGAAGCGCTCTATTACCGATGTGAATCCGCTGCTTAAAAAATTCGAAGCCTCATGCTTTGATGGCGAATACATCACTGGTGATATTTCGCGCGATTATCTCGATAAGGTAGAGTACGCTCGTCAGCATCCTAAAGTAATTATGGAAGATATCGTTAGAACGCAGCTCAACCTGAACCTGGCGCAAATCGAATAAAAATTTTAAATACCCAGGCAGGACAAGGGATTCCATGAACGACGGAAAAAAATACGGCTTTACCACCACCATACTTCACAGCGACCGCCAAAAGCCCATCGAGCATGGCTCGCTGCACAAACCTATTCATACCGCCGTTGCCTACGGTTACCGCGATGTACGTGAATTAGTGGATGTTTTTCAAGGTAAAAAAGTAGGTTTCCGCTATGGCCGGCAAGGTAATCCTACGGTTACGGCCTTAGAAGAAAAAATCACGCGCATGGAAGAAGGTGTTTCCACGCTCTGTTTTTCAACTGGTATGGCCGCCATTGGTGCATTGGTACAAGCTTTATTGCGCGCAGGTGATCATGTTGTTTCTTCCACTTTCTTGTTCGGTAATACCAACAGCCTGTGGCAAACGGTCGCTCTACAGGGGATGCCCGTCAGCTTTGTGGATGCAACCGATGTCGCTAATGTAGAGCGTTCACTCAAGCCTACGACGCGCATAGTATTCGTTGAAACCATCGCTAATCCACGCACACAAATTGCCGATCTGGCGCGTATAGGTGCTTTATGCCGTGAGCGCGGCATTCTCTACGTGGTGGATAACACCATGACCTCACCGTATCTGTTTCGTCCTAAAGATGTCGGTGCAAGTTTGGTGCTTAATGCACTGACTAAATCCATTGGTGGCCACGGTAATGCCTTGGGCGGCAGTTTGACTGACACGGGTTTGTTCGATTGGTCTCGCTATCCCAATATCGCAGAAAACTTTAAGCGCCTTGCACCTGCGCAGTGTGGCATGGCACAACTACGTGCCAAAGCATTGCGCGATTTTGGCGGAGCGCTTGGCCCAGAAGCTGCGCATCATTTGGCAGTGGGATCAGAGACCATGGCGCTACGCATAGAACGTGAATCATCAACCGCACTAGCCCTCGCAAGCATGCTTTCTGCTGATGCGCGAGTCGCTGCGGTGTATTACCCGGGGTTACCATCTCACCCGCAGCATGCGATTGCTAAGCAGTTGTTTCGTGCTTACGGCGGTTTGCTGAGTTTTGAATTAAAAGAAGGGTTCGACTGCTTCGACTATTTAAATCGTTTGAAGCTCGCGATACTCGCTAGTAATTTAGGCGACACCCGCACGCTCGTCATACCGGTAGCGCATACGATTTACCATGAGATGGGTCAGGCGCGTCGTGCCAGCATGGGCATAGCCGAATCATTGATTCGCGTCTCGGTGGGTATTGAAGACACCGACGATCTACTCGACGATTTTAAGCAAGCATTTAACTCTTAACGCCTAGCCTTATTTCTACAACGTAGCCGTAGCTGTTACCCGCGTAGAGATCATGGTCCCAATGTTTTAGCGCGTTGGCGGCTCAACCAACTCACTCCATCCGGCATAGTAAAATTTTTTAATTTTTCTATGAGTGGGTCGGGTTCTGTCTCCACCAGCAATAAATCTTTGTGCTCAACTCGCAAAAATCCTTGCGATGTTTGATGGCGAAGAAATTCAATCAGTGGGTCGTAAAATCCTGCAACGTTGAGTAATCCGATAGGCTTTTCATGAAAGCCTAGTTGAGCCCAGGTCAGTGTTTCAAATAATTCTTCGAGTGTGCCTATGCCACCCGGCATAGCGATGAAGCCATCGGCATGTTCTGCCATTAGCGCTTTGCGTTCATGCATGTCCTTGACGACGAGTAGGCGAGTCAAGCGTTCATGGCCTACTTCAGAATCCATCAACGCTTTAGGAATGACCCCCGTCACTTCACCACCTTCATCAAGAACAGCGTCGGCCACGATACCCATCAGCCCGACATGTCCTCCGCCATATACCAGCGATAAATTCTGTTTAACGAGTGCGCGGCCTAGCGCCTTGGCTGCATCGGCGTAAACAGAACTGCTGCCTTTAGAGGAGCCGCAATAGACGCAAACAGAGAGGAATTTTTTTGTCATACTATTTTTATAAAACATAAAATTACACTTTTCACACTATTATCAATAGAGTACATTTTGTATTATCAAAAAATAAATTATCTCTATTCAGGTGCGGGTGCCGTATAATCTGCCCACTTTAATACCGCATGGCCTTCATCGCAACCGATGAGTACAGAACCCAAACTCTCCTTTAAGCAGCAACAATTGATCGTTCGAGAGAACGCTATCGTTGATGCCACCAACAATTTGTTGGCTAAAAAAGGTTTTGAAATGATGACGATGGACGAGGTCGCTGCCGAAGTGGGCATCGCCAAAGCCAGTCTCTATAAACACTTTCCTTCGAAAGAAGCGTTAGCTGCAGCAGCTATGATTCGGCTGCTTGAAAACACTCTCGCTTTTGTGCGTGGTCTGTCTTCAGAACAAGCTGCGTTAGATCAGTTAAAGAGTGTGCTGCAGTGGGCGCTAGAAATTCGCATGAAAGGCGGATTACCTACACTACCCACAGAAAACACGAGTCTGCGCGAAACCTTGTTGAATAACACGCGCTACATCAGTCGTTTAATGGACTTGAATGAATTGATGGGTCAGACGATTGAGCGCGCTAAATCTGACGGCGCTATTCGCAAAGATTTACCCACCGAAGTCGTGTTGTTCACCATCTACGCTCGTTCGTGCGACCCAACACTGGATTACCTCCGCATGGGTGACCAATACAGTGAAGATCAGGTGATTGAATTCTTGATGTCGACCTGCTTTAACGGCTTGCAGTAATTTCTAAGCGATTCATTAATTTAACGCCTGGTTTTTCCAGGCGTTTTTGTTTTAGTGGGTTACACGCAGATATCGCCTTAGTTCGCGATTTTATTTTTCTTCGCTAGCGATTGGCTCATCGACGTTTGTTTTGTTTATGCTTTGCACTGTGACTAGACGAGTGCCCGCTATACGATCATGTATAAACTGGTGTTCTGGATGTAAGCGCGATGCCGCTGCCCACAGAACAACATTAGTCGCGGGCAGAACCAACAGCATCCATCCTTGTACGCCTAAAAAGCGTGCCGCCGCCATACCCGGTAAAAACCACAACCAACATAAGGCGTAGCGTGCCAGCGCACGTTTCCATGTGATGGGTAAGTCGTGGCGATCGACTAAGCGAATGTTCCAGGTTTTCATGGGCAGTGTTTGGCCACCATGCGTCCAGATCCAGCAAAAATAAATTCCCAACACCACAAACAACCAATCCTGTAGCGCATCGCGCAGATACAGCGCATGTCGTTGCTGCAGCAGGGTTGAAAATGCCCACGTTGCGATGAACAGCACGCCAAACAACAGCATGGCCTCATAGATCATGCAAAGTAATCGCTTTTTCAGGCTGGCGGTGGGTAGCGGGGTTGTATCGGTTGGCAAGGGAGTCATTAGGCAGGGATGAGCGTCAGAAGGGTATTAACGAACTAGAGGGCGCATTTTACTCATTCGAATCAGGTGCGGATTTTTAGCTAACGATCGCTGCTATTTTGGCAATAATTAAGACCCTCTTCTATTCATGAAAAGTCTTGATTTCAAAGGCTTTTTCCAAGATTCTCCTTGACCTTCGTGCTGCAACGCATTAACGTATCGTTCCCCTCGCTATCGCGGGGGTATTTTTTGCGCGAGTCGCCGGATTGCTCAACATGCTTTTTCTGTACTCGCGCTCTTTCGATGTGAAAGCAGTTTGCTCTAACCCGCGCCAAAAGCGTGAGGCATGTAATGCAGTTCTACGAATTCAGGCTGAACGAGTCGCGTTAAGCGCCGATTTGAAATGCGTCTTTGTACGCACAACGGATCGACGTGATCGCACAAAAAAGGAATGCCCGTAACGTAACCCTGCTGATCGTGCTGTCAGGAGAGAGCATCCGTTCAATTTCCAATGGACCTTGAAAGGACGTAGCAATGAGTTCTGAAATTACCGGTGCCGACATTGTCGTGCGCTGTTTAGCCGAAGAGGGTGTTGAACATGTGTTCGGCTATCCCGGCGGCGCTGTTCTATACATTTACGACGCAATCTTCAAGCAGGATAAATTCCAGCATATATTGGTTCGCCATGAGCAAGCGGCGATTCATGCAGCGGATGCGTATTCTCGTAGTTCCAACAAAGTAGGCGTTGCACTCGTGACCTCCGGTCCAGGTGTTACCAATGCAGTGACCGGTTTGGTAACGGCCTACATGGATTCGATTCCTATGGTGGTTATTTCGGGACAGGTACCGACCCATGCGATTGGTCAGGATGCCTTTCAAGAATGCGACACTGTCGGTATTACACGCCCCTGCGTCAAACATAATTTTCTCGTCAAGGATGTAAAAGACTTGGCGATGGTGATGAAAAAAGCCTTCTTTATCGCGACAACCGGCCGTCCTGGCCCAGTACTCGTTGATATACCGAAGGACATCACTATGGACAAAGCTGTCTTCGAGTATCCGAAAGAACTCGAGATGCGTTCATACAAGCCCGTAGATAAAGGTCACTCAGGTCAAATTCGTAAAGCCGTTCAACTGCTGCTCAGCGCTGAACGTCCTATGATTTATACCGGTGGAGGCGTGATTCTTGCCGACGCGGCACCTGAACTAAATACCTTGGTCGATAAACTCGGCTATCCCTGCACCAACACGCTGATGGGATTGGGTGGTTATCGTTCATCCAGCGATAAATTCGTTGGCATGCTCGGTATGCACGGAACCTACGAAGCTAACATGGCTATGCAGCATTGCGATGTGCTGATTGCTATTGGCGCTCGTTTTGATGACCGCGTGATTGGTAATCCTAAGCACTTTGGTAGTGTGCCGCGCAAAATCGTTCACATTGATATTGATCCTTCATCGATCTCGAAGCGCGTTAAGGTGGATATTCCTATCGTCGGCAACGTCAAAGATGTGTTGATTGAAGTTCTTTCACAAATTGATGCTTCCGAGACAAAGCCGAACGCCAAAGCATTGGACGCATGGTGGAAGCAGATCACTGAATGGCGTTCGCGCGAGTGTCTGAAGTATCCAACCTCGACCGAAGTAATCAAGCCGCAAGCAGTGGTACAAAAACTGTGGGAAGTTACCAAGGGCGATGCATTTATCACTTCCGATGTTGGTCAGCACCAGATGTGGGCTGCTCAATACTACGGATTTGATAAACCTAGACGCTGGATCAATTCAGGTGGCCTGGGCACCATGGGTGTGGGTTTGCCGTATGCGATGGGCGTGCAGATGGCTAATCCGGGCGCCGAAGTTGCCTGCGTAACAGGTGAAGCATCGATACAGATGTGTATACAAGAATTGGCCACCTGTAAGCAATATCACCTGACACCAAAAATCATTTTGCTCAACAACCGCTATCTCGGCATGGTGCGTCAGTGGCAGCAGATTGACTATGGTTCACGCTACTCCGAATCCTATATGGATTCCTTGCCTAATTTCGACAAACTCGTCGAGTCCTTTGGGCATGTCGGCATGACCATCACCAAACCTGGCGACGTCGAATCATCGATGAAAGAAGCCTTCGCGATGAAAGATCGTTTGGTATTCATGAATTTCATCACCGATCGCGATGAAAACGTCTGGCCTATGGTGAAAGCAGGTAAAGGCTTGAGTGAGATGTTGCTTGGTTCGGAGGACTTGTAATGCGCCATATTATTTCAGCGTTACTAGAAAACGAATCCGGTGCTCTGTCGCGCGTTGTGGGTCTTTTTTCTGCACGCGGCTACAACATTGAAACACTCACCGTAGCACCAACCGAAGACCCTACCTTGTCACGTATGACTGTGGTGACCAGCGGATCGGATGATGTCATCGAGCAGATCACCAAGCATCTGAACCGACTCATCGAAGTCGTCAAAGT
>CANGJE010000057.1 GCA_947454305.1 Oxalobacteraceae bacterium | reverse complement strand
ATAGCATCGCTTGTGCATCGCCTGCATCATTAGTAAATTGTGCGGCCAATTCGGGGCTGTCATACAAGTTCAATGCTTCTGGCAGTGGCGCCGCAACGCCTTCGGGTAATTGTTGGCGACTACTGTAGTAAGTCGTCAGCCCGGAATCGACAATGGCTTGTGCGACGGCCTGACATCCTGGACAACACATGGGCTGCTCGATCGCATCAACGCGCACACGCCAGTGACTCGCCTCAGGTACCGGTAGACCACAGTGAAAACAAGGCGTGGATGATTTCATAGGTGTGCGATTCATCAGTTCATCGACTCATCGAAGGCGTAATGCATACAGCATCCAGCCAGCCATGCGATATCCCCGTCGATAGTCGAAACATACCTAACAATCCAAAACTTAACACCACTAAGCCTGCGAACATTCGGACAGACGGCTTTTGTAAATTTGCCTGCAAGCGTGTACCCAACAATCCCATAGAAAATAACAAAGGGAATGTGCCTAAACCAAACGCCAACATCACCAATGCTCCATTCAATGCAGAGCCAGTGAGCAGCGCTGTCATCAGCACGCTGTACACCATGCCGCAAGGTACCCAACCCCAAAGGCTACCCAATGCCGCTGCCTGCCACATGGTTTCGACCGGAAGAAAACGACGAATCAAAGGCTGCACCCTACGCCACATCCATAACCCCAGCGACTCAACGCGCGCTAAGCCATGCCAGAGATTCATGAGTGTGAGACCGAGTGCAATCAACAGCACATTCGCCAACCAGTAGCCTATGCTTTGCAGTGTCGTTATATGAATCAGCGCTGGGATGCTACCTAATAAACCGGCCATAGCGCCCGCCACCATGTAGCTGGCTATGCGTCCCAGATTAAACGCCAATACGCGCAAACTCCCCTCAGGCGCAAAAGCTACTGAGGGCGTTTGGGTAACAACTGCTATGGGAAAAGCCTTCGCAAGAGGGCCAGCGACAGAAAATGCACCGACGATACCGCCGCACATTCCAACGCAATGCACGCCGCCTAAAAGGCCGATAAGAAAAACGGGTATTAGCGCAAGTAAGTTCACATCAGAAGATCAAAGAGTCTGAGAATAACGCGTTGTCTCCGATTGTAACCTCCGGGCTTGCTGTAGATGATGATCGAAGGCCATGCAGATATTTCGTATTAACAGACGCCCGCGTAAAGTCACGCTTATCCATTCATCATCAATGGTCAGCAGACCCATTTCAGCGAATTCTTGTAACTGCTCCAGCTCAGATGCAAAATAGTCATTAAACTTAATTGGATAAGCTTGCTCAAGCGAGCTGACTGATAATTCAAAACTACACATCAACATTTGAATGATGAAGCGTCGAATTAAATCATCCATCGTTAATTTGTAACCTCTAGCAATCGGAAGCTGATCGTTATCCAGCGCTGCGTAATACTCATCCAGCGTTTTTACATTCTGGCTATAGGAAAGTCCTACCGAGCTGATCGCTGAAACACCGCAGGCAACTAAGTCAGCTTCGGCATGGGTTGAATACCCTTGAAAATTTCTATGTAAGCGACCCTGAAGCTGCGCTACAGTAAGCTCATCATCAGGCTTGGCGAAATGGTCCATACCGATATAAACGTAACCTGCCTGATTGAGTTTCTTAATACACAGCGCCAGCATATCAAGCTTGGTATCTGAACTAGGTAGGTCTTTTTCATTGAGACGACGTTGTGGCTTAAAAAGATGTGGCAGGTGAGCGTAGTGATACACAGCGATACGATCCGGATTGGCGGCAATCACTTGCGACAGCGTTTGCTCCATCGTTGCCATCGTCTGCTTAGGTAAGCCATAGATCAAATCAATACTGATAGAGCGAAATTTAGCGACTCTCGCGGCATGAATAACATCCAGCGTTTGCTGCTCCGGTTGCAGCCGATTCACAGCTTTTTGCACATCAGGATCAAAATCCTGCACACCCAAACTAATGCGATTAAATCCTTGAAGGCGCAATTGATGAATGCGATCAGGGCTGACACTTCGCGGATCGACTTCAATCGAATATTCACCGCTTTCGTCATCGGACATGTGAAACCAACGACGTATGTGCCCCATCAATTCCTGCATCTGATCATCCGATAAATACGTCGGAGTACCACCACCAAAATGCAGTTGTTCAATCTGATTAATCCCAGCGAACAACTTGCCTTGCATCGCGATTTCTTTTTTAAGATAGTCCAGATAGATAGCTGCTTTTTCTTTATTTTTAGTGACTATCTTGTTACAGCCGCAGTAATAACAAACCGTATCGCAAAAAGGAATGTGTATGTAAAGCGATAAAGGATGATGCCCTCCGCGGGAACGCACATGACTGACGGACTGTTGGTAATCGCGATAACCAAAGTCAGTATTAAATCGGTCGGCGGTAGGATATGAGGTATAGCGCGGGCCAGTCTGAGAAAGACGTCTAATCAATGTAGCGTCAAACTCCACCCGCTGAACATTCGGGAGGGTTGTTAGTAATGTAGACATCTGTTTCTAGCTCCGCACCCTCCACGCATCTAATGTGAGCGTAGTTCTTAGGTCGGACCGAGTCTAGTGAGACTACTAGGCAATTACCTTGATTTAAATCAAAACTGACCGAGCGTTAATGTTTATCTACGCGTGCAATGCCTCGACAAGGGTCAGCCTGAAACTGCCTGAGCGATATTTGACTTGAGTCAAATTTTAAGAAGCATCCCATCGTTATTCTCATCTACCATCTGAACGCTGCTTACTCGGTTTAATTTTTGGTTCAACTAAATTTGGTTCGTCGCTCAGCATCTCGTTAAGCATCTATCTCAGCATCTGCGAATAACAAGGAAGTCTTCATGTCTTACAAATCTATATTGGTGCATGTTGATCAAACCGCTCAGTCCAGCGAACGCATACGGCTGGCAGCAGCTATCGCCGAAGATGAACAAGCACACCTAATCGGAACAGCTATGACAGGCATTTCTCATTTAGTTTTTGAGGAAGGCGCATTTAATCAGAACGATCCCGCTTTTGATCATCACCTACAAAAATTACGCACGTATGCTGAGCAAAGTTTAGAGAATTTCACTGCCTTGGTTAAAGAAACACGCGTGACGTCGGTTGAAACACGGTTGATGGATGATGATGCCGTAGGTGGAATGACACAGCAGGCTCGCTATGCGGATTTAGTCGTGGTGGGTCAGTTTGATCCGGCGTGTGGAGTACCGGGAGTGATGGCCGACTTTCCAGAATCGGTGGTGATGAACAGCGTGCGCCCAGTATTGATCATGCCGCATGCGCGCAAATTCAGTTCTTTGCCAAAGAAGATAGCGGTTGCTTGGGATGCTAGCATGACAGCTACACGCGCCATCATGAATGCACTGCCACTGCTCAAGCGCAGCAGCCGTACAGATATCGTGATCTTCAATCCCACTGTGACTCCGGAAACACATGGCGAACAACCAGGGGTTGATATCGCGTTGTACTTATCGCGTCACGGCATCAACGTGAATGTCATCTCTCGAGACACACGCGTCAACGAAGGTGAGGCCCTATTGTCGTACTGCGCTGATGAAAACATGGATCTGATCGTGATGGGTGGCTATGGACACACTCGCTTTCGCGAGATGGTCCTCGGCGGTGCAACTCGGGAAATTCTGTTATCGATGACGATACCCGTACTCATGACGCACTAACTACTTCGTTAGCGGTACACCACGACCGGCAGTATCGAGTGCGCCAATACGCGCTGAGTTTCGCTACCTAATAATAATTTGTCGAGACCGCGACGACCGTGCGATGCAATCCAAATCACGTCGCAGTGTTTATCATTTGCCGTTGCAATGATTTCTTCGTAAGGATGAATTCCGCGCATCACAATAATTTCAAAATCCACCTTGGCATTCTCGGCCAGGCTTTTTATCTTAGTGGCATTCGCCTGCGCTGCTTGATCTTGCGCCTCTTCGTATATCGACAAATCTAGCATCGCGCCAGCCTCGGGCATCAACATATAAGGATATGACTGCGCCACGGACAATACGACAATACTAGCTTTGTTAATAGCCGCAAACTCTATCGCCGCCTTGGCTGATTTTTCAGAGATAGGTGATCCATCAGTTGGCACTAGAATTTTTTTAAACATGGCAACTCCCTAGAGTGATTTGAATTGACATGACTCTAGCAAAGCGCACTGTAAAAAAATTGACCTCGATCAAATTGGCCAGAGAGGAGGTTCATCCATCAAGGCGACTTGCTCACGCAGCTCGAGAATACGATCTTGCCAATAACGAACTGTATTAAACCAGGGGAAAGCCATAGGAAACGCCGGATCTTCCCAACGCATGGCTAACCAAGCTGAATAATGCAATAACCTAAGGGTGCGCAGCGCTTCTAACAAATACAACTCACGCTGATCAAATTCAAAAAAGCTCTCGTAACCCGCTAGCACATCGCTCAACTGCCGACTCATCTCTGCTCTATCGCCCGACAGCAGCATCCACAGATCTTGAATGGCAGGGCCCATGCGACTGTCATCAAAATCAACAAAATGCGGCCCCTGATCGGTCCACAGCAAATTACCGGTATGGCAATCACCATGCAGCCGCAAAAGACGCACATCACCTGCGCGGTTATAACAATGGCGAACACCTTGCAACGCTTGTTCAGTAATACTCATCCAACTCTGACGCAATTCTTGTGGAATAAAATCATGCGCTAACAACCAAGCTCTGGGTCGTTCGCCAAAGCTCGCTATATCTAAGTTATATCGATGAACATATTTTTTTCTGGCGCCTGTCGCGTGAATACGGCCCATGAAACGACCTATCCATTCCAGCCGACCCGGTTGATCTAATTCAGGGGTTCGTCCACCTTGACGAACGAAGACAGCGAAGCGATAACCTTGATATCGATGCAGCATTTCATCTTGTACGATCATTGGCGCGACGACCGGTATTTCATCGGCAACTAACTCTGCACAAAATTGATGTTCTTCAGTGATGGCTTCATCGCTCCAGCGATTCGGACGATAAAATTTGACGATGATAGGCGCGCCCTGATCCAGACCCACTTGATAGACGCGGTTTTCATAGCTGTTCAATGCAAGCAAGCGACCATCACCCTGCAGGCCCACCGTGTCGAGAGCATCCAGCACGGTATCTGGCCCTAGCCCAGCAAAGGTATATTCCGGAGTTAAATTCATGCGTTCGATTGTAGTCTGAATAGTATGAATCCGATGACAAAGCCATGGTCCATGCCTCAAGCGGTTACACTATTCTCTATTCCTTAATTCGAGAGTCTCATGTCCAACGAACAATTATTATCAGAAGAAGAGTTCGACGAACTTGACCGCTTCCTGTTATCCGACCGATGCAGCGATGAAGCAATGACAATGGACGCCTTACATGGCTTCCTAACCTGCATTGCACTCGGCCCTGACGCCATACGACCTGATGAGTGGTTACCGCGGGTATGGGGTCCTGAGCCCGAGGATAGGCCGAAATTCCGTAATCCGGAACAAGCCAAGCATATTGAGCAATTGATATTCCGCACACTGGAAGACATTAAGCTTACCTTTGAAGTCGCACCGAATGATTTCGAGCCGCTGTTTTGCGAACACCAATGGAAAGGTCAATCCATACTCGACGCAGAAGCCTGGGCCTGGGGATTTGTTGAAGGGATGTCACTACGCGATGAGACATGGGATTTGCTACTGCAATCACCGCAAGCAGAATTACTTCGCGCGATACATTTACTAGGCGCGGAGGAAATTGGCGATGATGAAATTAGCCAGATCGATGACCCGGCTAAATGTCACAAACTCGCCGTTGAGATTGAAGCCTCTATCCCCCAGATACATCGGTTTTGGCTACAACGACGTAAAGCTAATTTACACTGATAACGCTGAACGCAAACTTAAACATCTCGGCTCAGGGCGCTAAGTCAAATACCAATACTTCGGCTTGATGACCCTGAGTGAGATGCAGTTGATGTTCTTTTTCAATCATTAGCGCGTCACCTGTCGTCAATTTTTCTCCATTGACTTCAAGATCACCCTTGATCAAATGAACATAGGCTTTACGTTTAGGATCGAGCGCTAACTGTGTTTGCTGATCGCCATCGAATAAACCGGCATACAGCTTAGCGTCAGCATGTATGACGACAGAATCTCCCGCGCCATCCGGCGAAGCAATCAATTTCAAACTACCTTCTTTTGCCGTTGCTGGAACGGTCTTTTGCTCATAACTTGGCGGAATGTTGGCAACGTTCGGCTGTATCCATATTTGCAAAAAGTGCGTGGTTTGATCAGGCGCATGATTGAACTCACTATGCATCACACCTGTGCCCGCACTCATACGTTGCACATCACCCGGAGGAATACTTTTCACATTCCCCATGCTGTCTTGGTGCGCTAACTCACCTGAGAGAACGTAGCTAATGATCTCCATATTTTGGTGGCCATGCTTTCCAAACCCTCGACCGGGAGCGACTCTGTCCTCATTGATCACCAATAGATTTCCCCAGCCCGTGTATTGCGGATCGTAATAACTGGCGAATGAAAACGAATGATAACTCTTGAGCCAACCATGATTGGCAATACCACGATCTTCAGATTTTCTAAGCTTTAACATAGCGACACCACATCCATAAAAATTTATATAACTGGCAAACTATTTACACACTAATAAAATGCTCGCGGTAGTAACGGAGCTCTTCGACTGATTCACGAATATCCGCTAATGCTGTGTGCAGCTGATGTTTTTTAAAACCAGCGATTAATTCAGGCTTCCAGCGCCGGCATAATTCTTTGAGCGTAGACACATCAATATTTCGATAATGGAAAAATTCTTCCAAGGTGGGCATGTGGCGCGCCATGAAACGACGATCCTGACAAATTGAATTGCCACACATAGGCGATTTACCGGCCGGGACGTACGCTTTTAAAAATTCAATCATGGCAACCGATGCCTGCTCTTCCGTTGTCGTAGATGCCTTTACCCTGTCAATCAGGCCAGAACGGCCATGCGTCCCTTTGTTCCACGCATCCATGCCATCCAAAATTTGATCGGACTGATGAATCGTAAAAACTGGCCCTTCAGCGAGGACGTTCAACTCCGCATCCGTCACAATGGCGGCTAGCTCAATAACCCGATCGGTATCAGGGTTGAGGCCGGTCATTTCCATATCGATCCAGACCAAATTCATTTCATTCGGAATAGCGAGTGTTACAGCGCCGACTGCCCCGCTATCGACTTCTGGTGCTTGTGACATAATCTGCTTTCTAAGAGGTTTAATCTGCATTTAACAATAGTTACCATTTTCTCACATGGATCCACAAAGCTTCTCCCTGCTTTTTGCCGCCTTTGTTCTGGCGACGCTAATGGTCAAAATGTGGCTGTCAACACGCCATATCCGCTATGTTGCACAACATCGTGCTGCGGTACCTGAGCAATTTGCACAAAAAATTCCTTTAGCTGCTCATCAAAAGGCAGCTGATTACACGATTGCCAAGACTCAGCTTAAGCTAGTGCTGTTGGTGGTGAATGCTGCTGTACTAATAGGCTTCACGCTGCTCGGTGGCTTGCAATGGCTGTCAATCAATCTGATAAGTTTCACTGGCCCGGGCATGTTGTATCAAATTGGCCTGATCGCTGCCGTTGCTATCATTTCAGAAATCATTGATCTGCCACTGGATTACTACAAACAATTTCGTTTGGAAGAAAAATTCGGCTTCAATAAAATGACTCCCAGCCTGTTTTTCTCTGACATGATCAAACACACACTGATCGGCGCTCTGATTGGCCTACCGCTGCTTTGGGTCACCCTGACAGTGATGGAGCAAACAGGATCATTGTGGTGGTTATATGCCTGGCTGATTTGGTGCGGATTTCAAATACTCATGCTGGGTCTGTATCAAAATCTGATCGCGCCTTTGTTTAATAAATTTACGCCTCTGGCCGACGAGAGTTTGAAGAGCCGTATCGAAGGATTGATGCAGCGCGTTGGTTTTGCCAGCAAAGGCTTATTCGTCATGGATGGTTCACGCCGCAGTGCTCATGGCAATGCGTATTTTTCTGGCTTTGGCTCAGCGAAACGTATCGTTTTTTTCGATACCTTACTTTCACGTCTGGCACCGAATGAGATTGAAGCAGTGCTCGCACACGAGTTGGGGCACTTCAAGCTGAATCACGTGATTAAGCGCATAGCCATCATGTTCATCATCTCACTAGGCTTTTTAGCGCTACTGGGATACTTAAAAAATCAAACGTGGTTTTATCTGGGATTGGGTGTGCTGCCCATGATGGATGCGAGTAATGATGCGATGGCGCTGATTTTGTTTATGTTTGCGCTACCGGTGTTCACCTTTCTTTTTTCGCCTTTGCTGTCGCTGACATCGCGCAAAAATGAATTTGAAGCTGATGCCTTCGCTGCCAAACATAGTAATTCTCAGGATCTGGTGTCTGCGTTAGTAAAACTCTACGAAGACAATGCCTCCACGCTGACGCCTGACCCGCTACATTCTGCCTTTTACGATTCACACCCGCCGGCCAGCGCGCGTATTCAGCGATTGCTAGCAAGCTGATGACCGCATGAATCGGGCCGAACTGCTACAGCAATCTTGCCGTCATCTGGAGCAGTCGGCCACGCCTGAACGCATTACGCAAGCGCTCACTGTTTTACCAGAGTGGGCGCTAGATAAAGACCAACTAGTTCGTCGGTTTCGATTCACTGATTACCACCAGACGATGGCGTTTGTGAATGCCATCACTACTCTCATTCATGAGCAAGACCACCATCCTGAATTATTAGTTGGGTACAACTACTGCATGGTTCATTACAGCACCCATTCAGTCAACAACGGCAAGGGTGGTATCTCTGAAAATGATTTCATCTGCGCCGCCAAAATTGATGATGTGTTTGTTCACCACTTCAGTTAATTCATGACCGAGCATAACGGTCTTATCATTGCTGCACATGGCCGACACTATTTAGCTCAGTCGGAAGGTAAGCTGTATCTGTGTGTGACGCGCGGAAAAAAAAGTGATATCGCCACGGGTGATCGAGTACGTTTCAAAGAAACCTCACCGGATCAGGGCGTGATCGAAGAAATTCTTCCTCGCACTACCCTGCTGTATCGCTCAGACCAGTACAAATCCAAATTATTAGCTGCCAACGTTAGCCAGTTATTCATCGTCGTTGCTACTGAACCCGGATTTAGTGATGATCTGATTTCACGTGCATTAGTGGCTGCGAACGCCACGGGTATCGCAGCGCATTTACTACTGAATAAAATTGATCTTGAGCCGCGTTTGAACGCGGCACGTGATCGTTTAAAGCTCTACGCTGAATTGGGTTATCCCGTCCATGAAATGAGTGCGCGTCTACACCCTGAAGAAACGCGCGCGAAACTTTTACCTCTACTTACCGGACAATCAACCATATTGATCGGTCAATCGGGAATGGGTAAATCATCGCTGGTGAATTTGCTGGTTCCGGATGCCGACATGGCGGTCACTGAAATTTCGCAACGCTTAGATAGCGGCAAACACACCACCACGTTCACCCGTCTGTTGGCATTGGACGAAAACAGCAGCATTATCGATTCACCGGGATTTCAGGAATTTGGGCTCTATCATTTGAGCGAGGGCATGCTGGAACGCGCCTTCCCGGAATTCGACGCCCATCTGGGACTTTGCCGCTTTTATAACTGCCATCATGTCAACGAACCCGATTGCGCCCTACTGGCTGCGGTGAAAGCGGGACAAATCAACCCCTCTCGTCATGAGCTCTACCGACAGTTGTTGCACGAAGCCTCACAGAAATTGTATTGAGCCTCTGGGGAGACTGCCCAGAATGGCTGAAACCCCTTATAATCCAAGGAGTTAAAACGATACGGTGGCTTCCAGCCCGGAGCCGCCGTTTTTCATTTATGGCAATCAAACACTATCTGCAGTTTGCTGACTTCTCGCTTGATGAGTATGAGTACCTCATCGAACGCACGAAGATCATCAAGCGCAAATTCAAGAACTACGAGCCCTACCATCCGCTGTTGGATCGTACGCTCGTGATGGTGTTCGAGAAAAACTCAACACGCACCCGCTTGTCGTTTGAGGCGGGCATGCATCAGCTGGGTGGCGCAGCCATCTATCTAAATACGCGCGACAGTCAGTTAGGTCGTGGCGAACCCGTCGAAGATGCTGCACAAGTGATGTCACGCATGTGCGACATCATCATGATCCGCACCTTTGGGCAAGAAATCATTGATCGCTTTTCGCGCAACTCACGCGTTCCCGTCATTAATGGCCTAACTAACGAACATCATCCCTGCCAGGTGTTTGCTGATGTGTTTACTTACATTGAGCATCGTGGCTCGATTACTGGCAAAACTGTTGCTTGGGTCGGTGATGCTAACAACATGTTGTACTCCTGGCTGCAAGCAGCGGAAGTATTTGGCTTTCATGTCAATGTATCGACGCCTGCAGGCTACGACATCAATCCTGCCTTGGTATCACCAGCCAATCAACGCTACACATTATTCAAAGATCCAGCCGATGCGTGTGACGGTGCCGATTTAGTCACGACCGATGTGTGGACCAGTATGGGCTACGAACAAGAAAATGCTGCGCGACTAAAAGCGTTTGATGGATGGATCGTTGATGGTGCCAAAATGAAGCGCGCTAACAAAGAAGCTTTGTTCATGCATTGCTTACCAGCGCATCGAGGCGAAGAGGTGTCCGCCGAAGTTATCGATGGCCCGCAATCAGTGGTTTGGGAAGAAGCAGAAAATCGCCTGCATGTACAAAAAGCATTACTCGAATATTTAGTACTCGGCCGAGTTTAAAAATAGTGAAGCGCTTTATTTAACTCCGCTACGCTCCGACTACTGACTAGCAAAAAAATTCGTATTAACTAAGTACTCTCTAATTCGTTTGAAAATCAAGGAAACAAGCAAATGAGCGACATCAACAAAGTCGTCCTCGCCTATTCGGGCGGACTGGATACCTCGGTCATTCTCAAGTGGCTACAAGATAATTACCACTGCGAGATCGTCACCTTCACCGCCGACCTGGGCCAAGGTGAAGAGCTGGAACCCGCGCGTGCAAAAGCGCTGAAGTTCGGCATCAATCCAAAAAATATTTATATCGATGATTTGCGTGAAGAGTTCGTGCGCGATTTTGTCTTTCCTATGTTTCGCGCTAACACGGTGTACGAAGGCGAATATTTGCTTGGCACATCGATTGCTCGTCCACTGATCGCTAAGCGCTTAATCGATATCGCGCGTGAAACAGGTGCGGATACTATTTCCCACGGCGCTACCGGCAAAGGTAATGATCAGGTTCGTTTTGAATTAGGCGCGTATGCGCTGATGCCGAATGTAAAAATCATTGCTCCATGGCGCGAATGGGATTTGCTCTCGCGCGAAAAATTACTCAAATACGCCGAAGATGCCGGAATCGACATCGACATGAAGCACAAAAAAGGCGGCGCGCCTTACTCGATGGACGCCAACCTGTTGCATATCAGCTTTGAGGGTCGTCACCTTGAAAATCCTGGCGCCGAGGCTGAAGAAGCCATGTGGCGTTGGACCGTTAGCCCTGAAGCCGCACCAGACGCAGCGGAGTATCTGGACGTCGAATTTGAGCATGGCGATATCGTTGGCTTAAATGGCAAACAGCTTTCGCCTGCTGCCGTACTCACCGAACTCAATCGTCTCGGCGGCAAGCACGGTATTGGTCGCCTTGACCTGGTAGAAAATCGCTACGTCGGTATGAAATCGCGCGGCTGCTACGAAACACCTGGCGGCACCATCATGCTGCGCGCCCACCGCGCGATTGAATCTATCACCCTGGATCGTGAAGTCGCCCATCTTAAAGATGATTTGATGCCACGTTACGCCTCACTGATTTATAACGGCTACTGGTGGTCGCCTGAGCGTTTAGCGCTGCAAACTCTAATCGATCATACGCAGAAAAATGTGAATGGCTGGGTTCGTATCAAACTATACAAAGGCAATGTGATTGTGGTGTCGCGTGATTCAAAAACGGATTCGCTGTTTGATCAGACGATCGCTACCTTTGATGAAGATGGCGGCGCATATGATCAAGCTGATGCCGGCGGCTTCATTAAATTGAATGCCTTGCGTATGCGTATCGCTGCGAATGCGCGCATCAAACGTGGAAAATAACGCGAAAAATTAACTAAAAAATTACGAGGATTATTATGAGTACTCAATTCGACCATGCATCGATCGTTAAAAAATCAAATATCTTCTTTGATGGTAAGTGCATTTCACACACCGTTATTCTCGCTGATGGAAGCAAAAAATCAGTAGGCGTGATTTTGCCATCGACCCTAGTATTTAATACCGGCGTTCCTGAAATCATGGAAATCACAGCCGGCAAATGCAGAGCGCGCATCAAAGGCGAAGCTGACTGGAAAACCTATGAAGGTGGGCAGAGTTTTAGCGTACCGGGTAATTCAAGTTTTGACATCGAAGTGGCCGAACCTGTCGATTATGTTTGTCACTTTGGTTAATCGCACAGCGTTGAAGATACTTAATTGAAGATATTTAATTGACCATACTAAAAAATCCCGGCCAGACCGGGATTTTTTTTAGACGAGCACAGGTTCAATCTCTAGCGTCACACCAAAGCGCTGCCGCACATCCTCTTGTATCGCTCGCGCCAACTTCAACACATCAGCACCACTCGCGCCCCCTCGATTAATAAGGACCAGCGCCTGCTTTTCATGAACACCTGCAGCACCCAAGGATTTACCCTTCCAGCCGCACTGATCAATCATCCAACCCGCCGCCAGCTTGACGCTACCGTCGGCCTGAACATAGCTTACTAGTTGAGGATATTTTTCAATCAGAACGGCATGCACTTCTTTTGAAACGACTGGATTTTTAAAAAAACTTCCTGCGTTACCGATGACTGATGGATCGGGCAGTTTACGGCGACGAATCGCAATCACAGCCTCTGAAATATCACGCGCAGTCGGTGCCACTACTCCATTCGTTGTTAGCTCATGCTCTAATTCGGTATAGCTCAGATTAGGCTGCCAGTGCTTAGGCAGCGCAAAACTAACGTCGAGTATCACCGCGCGATCACGCAAGTCTTGTTTAAAAATACTATCGCGATACGCAAAACGGCACGCTTCACGATCAAGCACGCAGATCTCACCAGTAGAAAAATCAAAGTAAGTCAGTGAATGAAAAAAATCTTTCAGCTCACTTCCATACGCACCAATATTTTGTATGGGTGCTGCGCCGATACTACCGGGTATTAATGAAAGATTTTCTAACCCGGATAAGTTTTGCGAAAGAGTCCATTGCACAAACTCATGCCAATTCTCACCCGCTTGAGCGCTTACGATAATGTGAGTGTCATCGTCACTCACTATCCTTTTTCCTTGATTAACTAGATGCAGTACCAAGCCATCAAAGTCTCCACTCAAAATAAGATTACTTCCACCACCCAGCACTAAGCGCGGCAATGTCGATAAAGCAGGATTAGCGCGAACGGCTTGCAGATCCGCAAACGACGACACCCGCAGATAAGCGCGCGCGGTTGCGGCAATACCAAAGGTGTTTAAGGCCTGAAGCGGCCAGTGACTAGCGATCGTTGGGACCTGTGGAGTAGCGGTATTCATAGCCGGCCGATTATACCGTTGGGCTGCGGCATAAAAATTTTCAGCTAAAATATGCCGCATTCAGGAGGATCACCCCATGCCATCATTTGACGTTGTATCCGAAGCAGATCAGGTTGAAGTTAAAAACGCCGTTGATCAAGCCAACAAAGAAATTACTACCCGCTTTGACTTTAAAGGCAGCGACGCTCGCGTCGAGCAAAAGGAACATGAGCTAACAGCGTATGCCGACAGTGACTTTCAACTCGGCCAAGTGCGTGACGTGCTGACGACCAAGATGGCAAAACGGAATGTGGATGTCCGTTTTCTTGATCTGGGAAAAATTGAGAAAATTGGCGGCGACAAGGTCAAACAAATCATTAAGATTAAAAACGGCATTGAGACGGAATCAGCCAAGAAAATTCAACGCATTATCAAAGACAGTAAGATTAAAGTTCAGGCGAGCATACAGGGCGATGCACTGCGCGTGACGGGTACCAAGCGCGATGATTTGCAATCAACCATCGCTTTGCTGAAAAAAGAAGTAACGGATCTTCCACTCGAATTTGAAAATTTCCGCGATTAATAGTAAAACGGTGCAATCAAGAAGGCCGGTATCGTACCGGCCTTTTTCTTTTTACATCACATGGCATCCATAATCGTATTTAGCAGCAGATTTATGTAGGCGCTGTGTCACACCGTTCAATGCACTTGAATAGGCACTCATCTCTTCTTCTGTTGCAGCCTTGATGAAGGGAAGTATCAGGGGTATCAAATTAAGCGCAACTTCAGGGGTAAACTGTTTTATGCACTCAATCAGATCCAGTACTAGTGTGGCTCGGTAAATCTGTGGAATTTCTTCATAGTCCTCGCTCAGCTTCAAGGCAATAACTTTGAATTGCTTCGAGCAATCGCTACTATTTTCGTGCACACGAATTGATTCTATACACGCCCCCAGCCATGCAACTGATTTCGGTGGGGAAGCAGTTTGGACTGTATCCATTTCTTCATTTCCAAGAGACTGACTAACCTGCAGATACTGCGAAACAAACCTAAATGACTGACAGGGATTGGCGTTGATGAAAACCGATCCATCGGGGAAAAATTTGCAAAACCATTTCGCATGAACGTGTCGCACGAGTTGCAGCACTTCATCCGGCACAGGGTCCGTCGTTTGACACGCCGAAAAGTAGATCTGCCCGAAAGCCGAGCTTTGCTGATCTTTACTGAGGCTCGCATGTCCTGCACAATCTAGCAGGCTTTCCCAAATCTGCAATTTTTCATTCAAAGACAACTGTACATGCGCCGAGCCTAGCCACTTACAAAAACTCGTGAGCATGGAAAACGCCTGATCAGCCCTGCCATCCGATAAAGCTTTACCTATACCGGCTTTGCCGATCTCAACAGCACGCT
>CANGJE010000056.1 GCA_947454305.1 Oxalobacteraceae bacterium | reverse complement strand
TGGCTTGTTCGATGAAGACTGGCGTCCATTGTGGGTAGTTGATTTCCCAATGTTTGAGTTTGATGAAGACGCGAATCGTTGGAATGCGCTGCATCACCCCTTCACTGCGCCGAAAGCAGGCCATGAAGATTTCATCAGTACCGCACCGGGTAAAGCGATTGCGCAAGCCTACGACATGGTGTTGAATGGCTGGGAGTTAGGTGGTGGTTCGGTGCGTATTCATCGTGCCGATGTTCAAAGCAAGGTATTTACTGCGCTTAATATCGGTGAAGAAGAAGCGCAAATGAAGTTCGGCTTCTTGCTCGACGCTTTGCAATATGGCGCGCCACCGCATGGTGGTCTGGCCTTTGGTTTAGATCGTATTGTCACCATGATGACGGGTGCGGAATCGATTCGCGATGTGATTGCTTTCCCCAAGACGCAGCGTGCGCAGTGCTTGTTAACGCAAGCACCGAGCGAAGTCGACGAAAAGCAGTTACGCGAATTACATATTCGTCTGCGCAGCGTGGAGCCAGCGGTCAAGAGCTAATGTTGGCTGGCACCCAACCGGTTTGGGTGCCACGCTTTAGTGCTTGCAGGACTGCGCGTGCTAAGCAGGGCATAATTGCTGTGTCATTTTTGTGCGCACCCTGAAATGCCTGACTATAAAATTCCCGAATCAGTATTAGTTGTTATTTTTTCGGCAGACCTTCAAGTCTTACTGCTAGAGCGGGCTGATAAGCCGGGTTTCTGGCAATCGGTGACGGGTTCTAAAGACGCCATTGATGAACCCTTGCGCGAGACTGCGATTCGCGAAGTCTTTGAAGAAACCGGTCTGAAGATCGGTACTCCGGCTATACCTGAGTCGGCGCTAATCGACTGGAACCTTTCCAATATTTATGAGATCTATCCCGTCTGGCGACATCGTTATGCGCCAGGTGTTACGCATAACACTGAGCATGTATTTGGTTTGCAAGTACCGAGTAACATGACGATCACGCTGGCTGAGCGCGAGCATTTGAACCATCAGTGGTTGCCTTGGCGGGCAGCAGCAGACCGCTGTTTTTCTCCCTCCAATGCTGAAGCAATTCTTCAATTACCGCAGTATCTGAACACAGGGCCTGCCACTCAGACATGAAGCTTCGCATCGTTACCTACAACATTCACAAGGGTGTGAGTACCTTAGGAGCGCGGCCGCGTATTCACGCAATCAAACAAGCGCTTACAGGCTTGTCTGCTGATCTGGTTTTTTTGCAGGAAGTGCAGGGTCGGCATGATCTGCTAGCTTTACGTCATTCAGCGAATTGGCCGCATCAAGGCCAGCATGAATTTTTAGCCGATGATCATCAGCACAGTGCCTATGGCATGAACGCGGTGTATGACCATGGTCATCACGGTAATGCTTTGTTATCGAGTTATCCAATCACTTCCGCGCGTAACCATGATGTGTCCGATCACGCATTCGAGTCGCGCGGCATTTTGCATTGTGTATTGCAAATTGAAAAAACAAAGGTGCATTGTTATGTGGTGCATCTGGGATTATTTGCAGGTAGCCGCTTGCGTCAGATGCAAGCATTGATTGATGCTGTTATTAGTACGGCTCCGGCTGAAGCCCCCTTGTTGATTGCGGGTGACTTCAACGATTGGACCAATGCCCTGAGCGACAGCTTGCGTAAACGTTTAAGCGTGACCGAAGTGTTTGATCATCAAATCACAGCACGTAGCTTTGGTGCGTATTTGCGACGCTTGTCTGGTCGCGGTCCGCGTAAGACACCTGCGAGAACGTTCCCAGCAGCGATGCCGGTGCTGCAATTAGATCGTATTTATATGCGTGGCTTCACCGTTGAAGCTGCCAAAGTTTTGCACGGTGCTGGTTGGGCGCGGCTCTCAGATCATGCGCCCATTATCGCTGACTTACGGCTGCTAAATTCGGCAGATGCTATTGAATTGCATGCCGACGATGTAGCCGAAAATTCACATGCGAGCAACTAGCTACAGTCACAATAATCGTCTATCACTTATGCATCGCGGGGAAGAATTTTTTCCGGCACTGGTGCTGGCGATAGATAGTGCGCATAGTGAAATTTATCTTGAGACCTACATCTTCGCGCTCGATGTCACCGGTCATCATGTCAAAGCGGCGCTGATGCGCGCTGCTGCCCGCGGTGTGAATGTGCATGTATTGGTCGACTGGCTGGGCACCGGTGAAATGGCCACGCAAGAGTTGCGCAATGATCTCGAAGCAGTAGGTATTCGCTTTGCTTGTTTCAACCCGTGGTTTAGACGAGGGCTGGCGCGGTTACATAGAAAAATTGTGGTCATCGATGGACGCTTAGCCTTTCTTGGCGGATTAAATATTAATGATGATTTAGTATCAGACGATACTCATCACGTGCCACTGCCTGCGCCTCGCTGGGATTTTGCGATCAGTATTTCTGGGCCATTGGTGGATGCCTTGCATACCGAAGTTGCTAGGCTTTGGGCGCGACAGCAGCCACAAGGTTTACGACGTCGACTTCAAAATCTTAGACAGCAGTATGCGTCGCGCTTAAAACCTTTGCAGGAAGTCGCACAGGCGGCATTAGTCGTTAGAGATAATCTTCGTAATCGAAGCGCCATACAATGCGCATTTCTTCAGGCGCTAGGTCATGCACGCCGTGAGGCTTGGCTGGTAACACCTTATTTTGCGCCGGGTCGTAAATTACGAAAAGCATTGATGTCGGCGGCTGAACGCGGCGTGACCGTCACATTGTTGATTGGAGTTGGTCAGTTTCGATTGCAAGATGCCGTCGCACAATCATTCTATCCGCGGCTCTTGAATGTGGGCGTTCGAATCATTGAATATCGTAAAACGCAGTTGCATGCAAAAGTGGCTGTCATCGATGCACTCTGGGCTACGGTAGGATCGAGTAATTTTGATGGCTTATCTTTGTTTGTGAATCATGAGGCAAACATCATTGTGCGAGATGAAGACTTTGCTAGCATCTTGCGCGCCGCTATCATTCAAGGCGTACATGAAGGTGTGCCAGTGCTGCTCGAGGAAGTAAAAAAATATTCATGGATTCGTCGCGTATTTAATCGCTTCGCTTACCTGATGTATAAAAGTATTTTTCAAATTCTTAGTGCTGGCAGGTACACCAAATGATAGGTATGTCTTCAGATTTATTTTTGCCTATCGTAGAACTGCGTGTTATCCATGAGTGAGCAAGTACGAATTGATAAATGGCTGTGGGCGGCTCGGTTTTTTAAAACGCGCTCGCTGGCGGCTGAGGCGATTGATCGGGGTCGAGTAAAAATTAATGATGATCGCTGCAAGACGTCTCGCCAGGTGCATCTGAATGATTTGATCGACATTGATAATGGCAGCGCCGAGTGGCAAGTGCGAGTGCTCGGCGTGTCTTCTCAGCGCGGCTCGGCAACGATTGCGCGACAGCTGTATGCCGAAACAGATGAAAGTATTCAACGGCGAGAAAAGCAAGCCGAGCAGCGCCGGCTTTATATCGAGCCGGCCGAGGCCCTGCGCGGCCGACCGACCAAGCGCGACCGTCGACAACTCGATCGATCAAAGTAGGCGCTGAAATTCATAATCAGTGCATAATAGGACGCTCGTTCTATTTTTTTGCAAAGTCCTACCTCCGGGAGTCCGCATGACCGAAACCATTCAGAAACCCTTGCGTAAAGGGGAGCAGACCCGCGCTGCGATCTTGGGTGCCGCACTCGAAATGGCCAGTCGCGAGGGCTTGGAGGGTCTCACGATTGGTGTCTTGGCTGATCGTATGGATATGAGCAAGTCCGGCGTATTCGCTCACTTTGGCTCGCGTGAAGATTTACAGATTGATGTGCTGAGGCTCTACAACCATCAATTCGAGCAAGACGTTTTTTATCCCAGTATTCGCGAGCCACGTGGTTTGCCACGTTTGCAAAGTCTTTTCAGGCGTTGGGTCGATAGAGTTAGTCTAGAAATTGCCTCCGGTTGTATTTATATCAGTGGCGCTGTTGAGTACGACGACAGGCCGGGCCCCATTCGCGATCATTTGGTCGACATGGTCGATAGCTGGCAGCGCGCCTTGCACCGAGCCGCTCAGCAAGCGATCGATGAGCATCATTTGAAATCCAATACCGATCCGAAGCAATTGGTCTTTGAAATGTATGGATTAGTGCTGGCCTTACACCACGATGCACGCTTTATTCGTAGCCCCGGCAGTGTGACGCGCGCGCACGCAGGATTTGAGCGCCTGATTGCCAGTGTGCAGAACGTATCGTAGTGCTAGCGCATCGCTTGTACAACGTTCTGCCAGAAAACCCCCTTTGATATGAGTAAAGTCAGTACGCTGATCACCCCTATTTAGTCGAATTCCGAAACACGTATAAAACATCAGGAGAAGCCCATGCCAAATTATCAAGCGCCGCTGCGCGACATGCATTTTGTCCTGCATGAATTACTCAATGTTGAGCATGAGCTTCGTTCATTGCCTGCTCATGCTGAGATGGATGCGGACACTATTAATCAAGTATTAGAAGAGGGCGGTAAATTTGCCTCCGATATTGTTTTTCCGCTGAATCATTCAGGCGACCGCGAGGGTTGTCATTACGACGCGGCTACGCATTCCGTCACTGCTCCTGCCGGATTCAAACAGGCGTATCAGCAGTACGTAGCGGCGGGATGGCCTGCGCTATCGTGCGATCCGGCTTATGGCGGGCAGGGCTTGCCGATTGTTTTGAACAATGGTTTTTACGAAATGCTCAATTCAGCAAATCAGGCGTGGACCATGTACCCCGGTTTGTCACATGGCGCGTATGAGTGTTTGCATGCACATGGTAGTGAAGAGCAAAAAAAATTGTACTTACCAAAGTTAGTGTCGGGCGAATGGACCGGCACCATGTGTTTGACTGAATCCCATTGCGGCACTGATTTAGGTTTACTAAAAACGCGCGCACAACCACAGGCGGATGGTAGTTACCATCTCACAGGCAGCAAAATTTTTATCTCTGCTGGTGAACATGATCTGTCGTCCAACATCGTACATTTAGTGTTGGCTCGTTTGCCCGATGCGCCACCAGGTACGAAAGGCATCTCATTATTTATCGTACCTAAATTTTTACCCGATGCGAGTGGTAATCCAGGTGAGCGCAATCCTATTTTTTGTGGCGCTATCGAACATAAAATGGGCATTCATGGCAATGCGACCTGTCAAATCAATCTAGACAATGCGACGGGTTGGTTGATCGGTGAACCCAATCGCGGATTGAACGCAATGTTTGTGATGATGAATGCAGCGCGTTTGGGTGTAGGTATGCAGTCGCTGGGTCTGACAGAGGTGGCTTACCAAAATGCCGTGAGCTATGCACGCGATCGCACTCAAGGACGTAGCCTGACGGGCCCGAAAGCAGAATCACAAGCTGCTGATCCAATTATTGTTCATCCTGATGTGCGCCGTATGTTGTTGACTGCGCGTGCCTATGCAGAAGGCGGTCGTGCATTTACGTCGTATATTGCTTTGATGATTGATCGTGAACTGAATCATCCCGATGAAGAAGTTCGCAAGCTAGCGGCTGATGAAGTCGCGCTATTGACGCCCGTGGTGAAAGCCTTCCTGACTGATAACGCGTGGATAGCAACATCTGAGGCCATGCAAGTGTATGGCGGCCACGGCTACATTGCAGAATGGGGAATGGAGCAATACGTGCGCGATGCGCGTATCAATATGATTTATGAAGGCACTAACACCATACAGTCACTCGATTTGCTGGGTCGCAAAGTGCTGATGGATAACGGTGAGAAGCTACGCGAGTTTGGTGAAAAAATAAAAAGCTTCGTGGAAGAAAACGGTACTGACGAAGCCATGTCAGAGTTTGTTACGCCGCTCGCTGATATCGGCGACAAAATCACCAAGCTCAGTATGGAAATCGGTATGAAAGCGTTCATGAATCGTGATGAGGTTGGAGCAGCAGCAGTGCCCTATATGCGTGTTGTGGGACATTTAGTGTTTTCTTGGTTCTTTGCGCGTATGGCCAAGCTGGCGCTAGAAAAACAAAACAGTGGCGATGATTTTTATCAAGCGAAGTTAGCGGTAGCTCGCTTTTATTTTGCGCGTCTCTTACCTGAAACAGCGATGTTGATACGACAAGCACGTTCTGGTTCAGATAATCTGATGGCGCTAGATGCTGGCTTATTTTAATCAGCATTAATCGAAAAGGACGTATCGATGTCTAAGGTCATGATTAAGAAAGTCGCGATTCTTGGTGCGGGTGTGATGGGTGCGCAAATTGCAGCGCATTGTATTAATGCTCGAGTGCCTGTCATTTTGTTTGATTTATCGGGTAAGCCTGATCAATCGCGTAATGTATTAGCCGAGCGCGCATTGGAGCATCTGAAAAAAATTAATCCTGCTCCGCTAGCGCAAAGTCAACAGGCCGAATTGATTGAGGTTGCGAATTTTGACGACGATCTGCAAAAACTAGCGTCCGTCGATCTGATTATTGAAGCCATTGCTGAGCGCATGGATTGGAAGCATGCGCTGTACGAGAAAATTGCTACGCATGTTCCATCGCACACGATTTTTACTACTAATACTTCAGGTTTATCGATTACCGATCTATCGACTGGTCTAGCGGATGATTTGCGTTCACGTTTTTGTGGCGTACATTTTTTCAATCCTCCGCGCTACATGCATTTGGTAGAGCTGATTCCTACCGCAGCTACTCAGCCTTCGATACTCGATCAATTAGAGAGCTTTCTTGTTACCACACTAGGTAAAGGCGTAGTGCGTGCGATTGATACGCCTAACTTTATTGCCAATCGTGTGGGTGTGTTCGGCATGCTTGCGATCATGCATGAAGCAGAAAAATTTGGTCTTTCGTATGACGTGGTTGATGATTTAACCGGCGCAAAATTAGGCCGTGCTAAATCAGGCACATTCCGCACCGCCGATGTGGTTGGCTTGGATACTTTGGGTCATGTGATTCGCACCATGCAAGACAAATTACCTGATGATCCTTTCCATTCAGTTTATGACACACCAGCCGTACTTGAACGACTCGTCGGTGGTGGAAATCTTGGGCAGAAAAGTGGCGCTGGTTTTTATAAAAAAGTAGGCAAAGATATTTTGCGCTACGACGCCGCTAAACAAGATTACGTTGCCTCAGGCGCTAAAACCGATGAATTAATCGGCCGAATTTTAAAAGAAAAGGATCCTGCTAAACGTCTGAAATCACTGCGTGAATCAACCAACCCGCAAGCTCAATTTTTGTGGGCGATTTTCCGTGATTCATTTCACTACATCGCCGTGCATCTTGAGTCTGTAGCCGAGACAGCGCGGGATATTGATTTTGCGCTGCGCTGGGGTTTTGGTTGGAAGCAAGGCCCTTTCGAATTGTGGCAGCAAGCGGGTTGGCAGCAAGTAGCGCAATGGGTAAAGCAGGATATTGACGAAGGCCATGCGTTATCCAATGCGCCGTTGCCCGCTTGGGTATTTGATGGGCGCACAGCTGTGCATACCGAGCAGGGATCGTGGTCCCCCAAGCAAAAATCATATATAGCCAGATCCGCGTTACCCGTCTATCAACGACAATTATTCCGCGCATCGTTAGTCGGTGAATCGTTAGCTACCGGCGCAACAGCAGGTGTGACTTTGCATGAAGATGCCTCCGTACGGTTATGGCATCAAGACGATGATGTATTGGTGTTGTCGTTTAAAACCAAGTTACATGTGATGGGCCCAGAAGTTATCGCCGGTATAGAGCGTGCTGTCACCGAAGCAGAACAACATTTTGGTTCACTCGTTATCTGGCAGGCCGATTCGGCCGAAGGTGGTGCGTTTTCCGCGGGTGCTGATTTGCAGGCTATGTTGCCTGTCTTTATGTCGGGTGGTTTGAAAGCGATCGATCAAGTTGTAGCAAATTTTCAACGCGCGATGATGCGCGTTAAATATGCCAATGTGCCAGTCGTTGCAGCAGTCGGTGGTATCGCTTTGGGTGGCGGTTGCGAATTATTAATGCATGCTAGTCGTCGTGTCGCGTTGTTGGAGTCGTATATCGGTTTAGTTGAAGTAGGCGTTGGATTGATGCCAGCGGGCGGTGGCTTGAAAGAGATCGCTTTACGTTCTGCACGCGAAGCCAAAGGAAATGACATTTTTCAATTTTTAAAAAATCGATTTACAGCAGCAGCCACAGCAGCAGTATCTAAGTCGGCACCCGAAGCTAAAAAAATGGGCTATCTCTCGCGTGGTGATGTGATTGTGCTCAATCCGTATGAATTACTGCATGTCGCTAAAGCGCAAGCGGTAGCATTAGCTCAAGCGGGTTATCGTCCTCCTTTGTCCTCGCTAATTCCAGTAACGGGCCGCTATGGCATCGCCACTATTCGGGCGCAACTCATCAATATGCGCGATGGTGGTTTTATTTCTGCGCATGACGAACATATCGCGACACTCATCGCCGATACGGTGTGTGGTGGCGATATAGATCCTGGAAGTCAGGTGAGTGAGCAATGGTTGTTGGATAAAGAGCGCAAAGGTTTTATGGCATTGTTAGCGCATCCAAAAACACAAGAGCGCATCATGGGCATGCTGCAGACCGGTAAACCCGTACGAAATTAAAGCAGAGCTATTGCTGATTCATTACACAGGAATTCATCATGACTAAACAACTTCAGGATGCCTATATCGTTTCCGCCGTGCGAACTCCCATAGGCAAAGCGCCGCGTGGAGTGTTTCGTCATATGCGCCCTGATGATTTGCTGGTGCACGCATTGCAAGCTGCTTTAGCGCAGGTGCCAACGCTTGATCCTAAACTGATTGAAGATGCGATTGTCGGCTGCGCATTCCCTGAAGCAGAGCAAGGGTTGAATGTCGCGCGTATGTCTGTACTGCTAGCAGGTTTGCCCAAGACCGTAGGTGGTGTCACCGTTAACCGCTATTGTGCTTCCGGTTTATCTGCCGTAGCGATGGCAGCTGATCGCATACGTGTTGGTGAAGCGGATGTCATGATCGCCGCCGGTGTTGAGTCTATGTCCGTTGTGCCTATGATGGGCTATCACCCATCGATCAATATGAGCGTGTTCAGCGATGAAAATATTGGTATGGCCTATGGCATGGGTTTGACTGCAGAGAAAGTCGCAACGCAGTGGAAAATTTCGCGTCAGGCTCAAGATGAATTCGCGCTTGAATCGCATCGTAAAGCGCATGCAGCGCAATTGAGTGGTGAGCGTGCCGGTGAAATTATTCCTATTGATGTCATTCAGCGATTACCTAATCTAAGCAGCGGTCAGATCGATACACACACACAAACGATTACTGATGATGAAGGCGTTCGTCCTGACACCACATTGGAAGCGCTAGGAAAACTCAAGCCGGTATTCGCCGCTAAGGGTTCAGTGACAGCAGGGAATAGCTCGCAAACATCGGATGGAGCAGGTGTTCTTATTATAGTTAGCGAAAAAATTCTGAAGCAGTTCAACCTCGTTCCATTAGCGCGCTTCGTGTCGTTTGCAGTGCGTGGCGTGCCACCAGAAATTATGGGTATCGGTCCGAAGGAAGCGATTCCAGCGGCATTAGCCTCTGCCGGCTTGACGCTAGATCATCTCGATTGGATAGAACTAAACGAAGCTTTTGCCGCGCAAGCGCTCGCTGTCAGTCATGACTTGGGTCTCGATATGAGCAAAGTAAACCCTTTAGGTGGCGCGATAGCGTTGGGTCATCCGCTTGGCGCGACGGGTGCTATTCGTTCAGCCACCGTCATACACGGCCTGCGTAAACGCAAACTCAAATACGGCATGGTGACGATGTGCGTGGGTACAGGTATGGGGGCTGCGGGTATTTTTGAAAATCTTACCTAGTTTGGTTTGATGCTGGTCTTAGTCATTAAGCTGAATAGAAATCACCTTCGGGTGGTTTTTTAATTTGTGAGTTTCCTATCCTTTATTTAACTCAGCCTAATCCTAACTAGAATTTTTCAAAAACCCAGCTTCAACCCAAAAGAAGTTTGTTGAAAAAAGGTGTTTGCTTTAATGAGTAATTTTCCCGGGTTTAGCCCTAAGGCGTTCAAATTCTTAGAAGACTTAACTGTTCATCAAACTAAGATTTGGTTTGATGAACATCGTTCAGAGTACGAAGAATTTATACGTGAACCTATGAAGCTTTTTACTGATGTTTTATCAGAAAGCCTCACTAAAAAAATGGTGCCTTTATGGGGCGATCCCAAACGATCGCTCTTTAGAATTAATCGCGATGCTCGATTTTCAAAAGCAAAGCATCCCTACAACATGCATGCCAGCGGCCTGTTTACTCGAACTGGCGATAAGCATTCTTCGGGTGTTTTGTATTTTCGTTTAGATCCGCTGGGTAGTAGGTGCGCCGCAGGTTATTTACAGCCGGAAGCCCATATTCTTAAAAAACTCAGACAAGGAATTTTGGACAATCCGAAGGCTTGGCTGTCACTTGAAAGGTCGCTAAAGCGAAAGGGATATGAGCTTGATTACTCGCATACCTTAGCCCGCATTCCTCGCGGCTTTGATAATGTGCCACTAGAAGTCGAACAAGCCATCAAGCTAAAGGGATGGATTATTAGAAAGCAGTTGCCGCGATCAATAATTTGTTCGAAAGATTTGGTTAATGAAGTTTCAAGCTTTGCAAAAGATATGCTGCCCCTACTTAGCTTTGGATGGCATGTGTTGGAAAAGCCTGCTGAGTAGAGATACGGTTACGCACCCTGAAATCTGATTGATGTCGTCTATGAAGGGTTGGGATGAGTTGTTCTTATAGATGCTCAGCTAATAAAAAATTTCATTGCCCAGAAAATAATATCAGCGAAAAATTCCATCCCATGGGCCAGGTACCAGCGTTGCTGTAGTGCCGTTATTTTCTACTTGAGGGCGGTTTAAGGTAAACATGGTTTCCGCAGCAACGAACGAGTAATCCATATAGCCGAGTCGTGCTAGCGGCTGTGCTGCCGCCACATCGAAAATTCCATCCTTAATGTAGTTGTCGTCGATATAAATGCCAACCACTTCTCCAAATACAAGCCAATAAGCTAATTCGGGATGACCTTCCGGAGCAGGAAGCGGCAAAGTTTTCCAGTAGCGGCATTCGAGCGCTGCGGGTGCTTCTGCGACTCGAGGTGGTTTGACATAAAAGGAGTCTGCAGGTGTCACGCCAGCTAACTTGAATTCATTGATGTCATGATTAACCGCAGCAGAGGACATATTCATCGCATCGCGCAGTTCTTGGCTCACGATCGAGCAAACAAATTCACCCGTTTCTTCTATGTTGATGAGCGTATCTTTTCGGCCGATGGATGAAAACATAACCATCGGCGGTCTGTCGCTGACCGCATTAAAGAAACTATACGGAGCTAAGTTGAGTACACCCGTTTTACTTAAGGTTGATATCCAACCAATGGGTCTGGGTGTAACGAGCGCTTTGAAAGGATTGTATTTCAGCCCGTGATTATTTAGCTGAGTATCGTATTGCATGGCAAATCCTGGCTATTTGGTCTTATAAGATTAAGCGAAAGCTTTGTAAAAATTCCTCAATAGCATTGTAATGTCATCTAAGTCATATCCTGATTTTAGACAGCCATTTAAATTTGAGCACCTATCTACTAGACGGTAATGACAGCTAGATCCGAAATCGTCAGCGTTGGTTGATCCGCCGCCACTGATTGAGTGTTAAAGCAAGAAGGCTGTGTCAAAGCTTCTTAAAATTATTTATGAAGGCCAGCATCTAACGGCTGCGGAGAGACACTGCAGTCTCAGCCATCACTATCTCAGCGCTACGGTATTTTTCTGCCATCGCCCGTTCATGCGGTGTGCTGATTTGTGCCTGCATATAGGCACCCAATCCTCGGGCTCTGGCGACGATATATTTGCCGCTCGTAAGGCGGTCTGTCTGGTACCGATCGAGCGCAGTGCTAAGGTCATCATGGGCTGTCAGCTCCCGCACCAACGACCTCGCATCTTCCGCCGCTTTAGTGACTCCCATGCCGACGTGGGGGCGCGCAACAAAAGCGGCGTCGCCCAACAGTGCGATACGACTAAAAGCGAGCTGCTTGGATTCGAGATCAAACACGGGCTGAAAAAATAAATGCTCGGTTTTTTCAATCATTTCAGCAAATTGTGGCGCCAGTACCTTTCGCGCTGCAGCGCGGGCGTGAGCCAAGTGGTGGGCTTGTATTAGCGGCGGCGGTATGCCATCAGGCCAGATTTTTCCAGTGGCATCAGTCACCATATCGCGCAAGGTAGTCGCTTCATCAGCGGGGCGATACCAAACAAAGTTATAGCGACGCTTACCTGGCTCAACAGTATTATTTTTGCCGGCAACAGGGTAAGCAATCATTTGCTCATGCTCCGGCAAACCAAACGCAAAATACGGAAACATCTCTTTCAAGGCGCGATCGGATAGGACTGATTCTTCTACCATGCCGCGCCAGGCAATATAACCTGCGTATTGTGGGCTGGCGTTTGCTAGCAATGTCTGGCGCACAATTGAGCGCAAGCCATCAGCCGCAATGAGTAAATCAGCACTAACACTTTCGCCATCGGCAAACTGAGCTGTTACGCTGTTCGAGTCTTGATGAAACGTGCTCAGGACTTTGCCGCCGTGATAGCGTTCAGCGGGAAAGGC
The DNA here is from genome assembly GCA_947454305.1 of Oxalobacteraceae bacterium. Classification (GTDB taxonomy): domain Bacteria; phylum Pseudomonadota; class Gammaproteobacteria; order Burkholderiales; family Burkholderiaceae_D; genus Pernthalerella. The sequence continues at coordinate 2,516 of CANGJE010000056.1, read as the reverse complement.
GGCACTCAACAATGCAAAGAGCCGACCCCATGCGGTCAAAATTTGCGGGTAATGCAAAGTCCCGATTCGGCTGCCATCAATATTGAGAGTAATGCGATCTTGAACTTGAATGCCCAAAGAATCATCGACAACAACACCCGCTTCACGGAGGGCATCTAATAATTCAGGATGCGTGACAATTCCAGCGCCGCGGCTTTCGAGTTCGGCTGCGACTTGCTCATAGATGTGTACATCCCATCCAGCACGAAGCAATAGATTTGCTGCAAACAGTCCGCCTATGGAGCCACCAATAATTATTGCTTTTTTAGACGGATTCATTGGTCTGGTCGTTTGATACTGGCTGCTTAACTTCGTCCGCCGGGTAGTTCAATTCGATGGTGATGCCGGAGGGATCTTCAATAAAAAGTTGGTGCAAACCCAGACCCGGCACCGTGCGCTCTCGATAAGGCACGCTGTTGTCTTGCAGGCGGCGGTGCATATCGGATAAATCACTGGCGATGAAGGCAATGTGATCAACCGCAGCGCTACCATGAAGCGAGCTTTCATCTTTATCGCCTAAATAGGCTTTAAGACCGTCGGGGTCATTTTTATCGATGCCGATTAAATGCACCACTCCAAACTCAGCTTCATCGCCACCCTGATAAAGCCAGATGCCGGGAAAAGGAAACGCCGGGCGAAAGCCCACTTGAAATCCTAGTATCTCGGTATAAAACTTTTTGGATAATTCCAGTTCCATGGTCCGCACCGAAAAATGCGCCAGTTTTTTCAGAGCCATATAAGATCCTAATTATTAATTTAGAAGGTCACTGGAATCGATGCCGATAATCGACTGATCGATTTAATTGCTGCTAAACTCTGATTATTATTGTGAATAAGATATTACCTGTTTTTAGATTGCACTTGTTATAAGTCTGTTTTATTCCCTCGCTTGACGCCATCAAAGGATTATTTATGTCGACATTATTTTCGCCTATGGATTTAAAAGGGCATGCGCTGCCTAATCGCATTGCCATGGCACCGTTAACCCGTTGTCGCGCTGGCGATGGCGATGTGCCTCAGCCTATCTCCGCTGTGTATTACGCCCAGCGTGCTTCAGCCGGCATTTTAGTTAGTGAAGCGACCAATGTGACACCAAAATCGTGTGCGTTTGAAAAAGCACCCGGTATTTACAGCGACGCGCAGGTAGCTGGCTGGAAAGTGGTAACTGACGCGGTGCATAAAGCTGGCGGACGAATTTTTATGCAACTCTGGCATTGCGGTCGTGTCGGCTCGGAAGCTATCTTGAATGGCGAAGCACCTTTGTCGCCCTCGGGAGTAAACGATGATCTAGGTTCCTTGCAAGTCTATGGTTTGATGGCTAACGGTCGCTATGCGCAAATCGCCGCAACGCCGTCACGCGCAATGACCCTCGCAGAAGTTGAAGAGACCATTGCTGACTATGCAAAAGGAGCAGTCAACGCAATCAAGGCAGGTTGTGACGGTGTAGAGATCCATGCTGCAAACGGTTATTTGCCACACCAATTTTTATCCGCCACGTTAAATCAGCGCACTGACAAATACGGTGGCAGTTTGGAAGGACGTCTGCAGTTTTTGAAAGAAGTGATCGAAGCGATTTTGGCCAAAGTGGATGCATCCAAAGTCGGCATTCGTATTTCACCTTTTGCCGGTTACAACAATACACGCGACCCAAATGCCAAAGAGACTTACACCGCGGTTGCGAAAATGGTTGAGTCGTATGGCTTGGTTTATCTGCATGTGGCAGACACCAACGCTTGGGGCGGCACACCCGATATGCCCGAGATATTGAAAACGGTGCGCCCACATTACACAGGCTGCTTGATGGGTAATGGTGGCATTGATCCGGTCGATGCACAGAAAATGGTGGAAGAAGGTGCATTAGATATGGTGGCATTCGGCCGACCATTTCTCTCCAATCCGGATCTGCCAGCACGTATTAAAAATGGCGGCCCCTACAACGAAGCTCGATACGTAGGCTGGTATGGTGGCAGCGAGGAAGGCTATACCGATTACCCTGCGCTGTAGACGATATCGCATTTCGATTTCGCCCTAGGCAACCAAGTAAGCAAAGCCCTCGTTAGCAATAACGGGGGCTTTTTGCATCTATGGGTGCAATCGCATTGTCTTTGGGAGTAATAGTTGCACCCATCAGAAGTTGTACTTACAATGTACATATAAATTGACTCTGAATCGAATGGGATTCCCGTAAGGCTTCGAGCAATCTTAAGAAGCACGGAATTTCATTTGAAGAAGCGAAGTCCGTTTTTTATGATGAGCACGCCAAGTTGATTGACTATCCTGATCACTCAATCGATGAAGAGAGATTCATATTATTGGGACATAGTTTTTCTTTGCGATTGATCATGGTGTGTCACTGCTACCGAGATGCAGATAATGTCATTCGCATCATCTCCGCAAGAAAAGCCACAGCCCAAGAGACAAAATACTATAAACAAAGGTGACAGCCATGCGCGATGAGTATGATTTTTCGAAAGCTC
>CANGJE010000055.1 GCA_947454305.1 Oxalobacteraceae bacterium | reverse complement strand
CAAACTCAACCCCAATAAAAGCAATCAGCATCGCTACGAAATCATCACGTTTAACCACAGCTTTCATGGTCGCACTCTGGCGACGATGTCTGCCTCAGGCAAAGCGGGTTGGGACACGATGTTTGCGCCGCAAGTACCGGGCTTTCCAAAAGCTGAGCTGAATGATTTGGCAAGTGTTGAAGCACTAATTAACGATAAAACCGTTGCCGTGATGTTAGAGCCGGTACAAGGTGAAGGTGGTGTGATCCCTGCATCGCGCGAATTTATGCAGGGCTTGCGCGCACTCACTAAAGCAAAAGATATTTTACTCATCGTAGATGAAGTGCAAGCCGGCATGGGTCGCACGGGTAAATTATTTGCCTATCAGTTGTCGGATATTGAGCCTGACATCATGACCTTAGGTAAAGGCATCGGTGGTGGCGTACCGCTGGCGGCTTTACTGTGCACAGAAGCAGTTGCTGTGTTTGAGCCCGGCGATCAAGGCGGCACCTACAACGGTAACCCACTCATGACAGCGGTCGGTATCGCTGTACTTGAAACCTTGCTAGAGCCCGGCTTTCTTCAGTCCGTTATCGATAAAGGTAATTACCTGAAAGCGGGCTTACTGAAATTGTGCGATCAACACGGTATGGATGGTGAACGCGGCGAAGGCTTGCTGCGCGCACTGAAATTAGGGTCACCCATCGGTGGCAAGATCGTTGAAATCGCGCGTGATCTCGAGCCCGTGGGTCTTCTTCTCAATTCACCGCGCCCAGATTTACTGCGCTTTATGCCGGCACTGAATCTAAGTACCGATGAAATTGATTTGATGCTGAGCTTGCTGTCGGATGTGATACCGCTCGCACGACAAGAGGCATGATCGATTGAAAGCTATGGTCTGACTGTCGAATTATTTTTTCTGCCAATTTAAAAGCCATCGTGTAATCGCGCTGTGTACGCTTAATCCAAGCACCCATCTGACACTTCCCTTTCAAATTCAAAAAAGTGTCAACGCTATTTAGGACGGGTCAATTCTTCAAAAAAAAGCCTGCATATGCAGGCTTTTTCGTTACCTCAGCATCACTGCCTTATTTCTTAGCCGGAATATACAAATCCGTAATACTCCCTAAGCCCATCTCAGCAGCAAACATGGGCGTCTCTGATAAGGTCGGATGTGCATGCACGGTGAGCGCCAAGTCTTCTAAATCCGCACCCATTTCCATAGCCAGCACGGTCTCGGCTAATAGCTCGCCCGCATTCACACCAACGATACCGGCACCGATGATGCGCTTCGTGGTGGGATCCCATAAGAGTTTAGTGACGCCTTCTTCACGAGCCATGGCGAGCGCGCGACCGGAAGCGGCCCAAGGGAAGCTGGCTTTTTCAAACGGTATGCCTTTAGCTTTGGCTTCTGTTTCAGTCACGCCCATCCATGCAATTTCAGGATCGGTATAGGCCACCGAAGGAATAGTTAAAGCATCAAACGCGACCTTGTGACCGGCAATGACTTCAGCAGCAATTTTTGCTTCATTGGTGGCTTTATGCGCGAGCATAGGGTCACCACAAATATCACCAATCGCATAAATATGTGGCACATTGGTTTTTTGCTGTTTGTCGACAGGAATGAAGCCCCGATCATTAACGATGACGCCGGCTTTTTCAGCGGCGATATCTTTACCGTTCGGGCGACGTCCAACCGCTAACAAGACCATGTCATACAACTGCGGCTCAACTGGCGCCTGTTCACCTTCAAAGACGGCCAACAAACCATTCGCTCTCGCTTCAAGACGAGTAACTTTAGTTTTTAGATAAATGGCTTCGTAGCGTTTTTCAATGCGTTTGTGCAGTGGCTTAACCATGTCGCGATCAGCTGCAGGAATTAAACCATCAGCAAATTCCACAACAGTTACTTTGGAACCTAGCGCGTCATACACACACGCCATCTCCAGTCCGATGATGCCACCACCAATCACTAACATGCGTTTCGGTATTTGTCGTAACTCGAGCGCACCTGTCGAATCTACTAACCGTGGATCGTCATACGGAAAACCAGGAATGCGCGTAACAGATGAACCCGCCGCGATAATCGCATTTTTAAACGCGATGGTTTTATTCCCTTCAGGCGTTTCTACTGTCACGGTATTAGGTGAAGTAAATGTACCTTTGCCCTGCACTGTTTGCACTTTGCGCGCTTTAGCCAAACCGGTTAAACCGCCGGTGAGTTTTTTAATGACGCTCTCTTTCCAGCCACGCAGAGCATTGATATCAATTTGCGGTTTGGACATCGTAATACCAAAGTGCGACATTTCCTCGGCTTCGGTAATTACTTTTGCGGCATGCAACAAGGCTTTGGAAGGAATGCAACCTACGTTCAAGCACACACCGCCCAATACGGGATAACGCTCAACTAAAACCACACGCTGGCCTAAATCGGCCGCACGAAACGCAGCGGTATAACCACCGGGGCCCGCACCTAACACCAAGGTATCGCACTCGATATCGGCATTACCTGCAAAACTAGCGGCTGCTGGTGCTGTTGGTGCAGCTTGTGCTGCTGGCGCACTTGCAACCACGGGCGCTGCTGATTTAGCAGGTGCAGTTGCAGGTGGCGTTGCAGATGCCGTGTCTTGCGCTACTTCTAGCACTAGCAGCAACGATCCTTCGGCAACCTTGTCGCCTATTTTCACCTTCAATTCTTTGACGACACCCGCATGCGTACATGGAATTTCCATGCTGGCTTTGTCGGATTCAACCGTAATTAGTGATTGCTCAGGCTTTACGCTATCGCCCGGCTTAACCAATAGTTCAATGACTTCGACTTCTTTGAAGTCACCAATATCAGGTACGTGAATTTCCATCAGGCTCATAGCTGGCTCCGTTAAGCTGTCATCGGAAAACTGATCACACGACAAGGCAGCGCCGAGCTTTTATCAAACTCTGCACCTGCATTCACACCCAGCTCAGCAAGCTCATGTGCACTACCTAGCGAATCATAGGCAGCGTACATGGCACCTAACGCAAATGTTTTACCGCTACCGATCGCCCAAAAACGATCGAAGCTGAATACTTCGCGATAGGAATACACACCGAAGATACCGTGAGTATTAGCTATTAATGTCGTGATCTGAGAGGACTCATACGGATCGTCCTCTTCTTCCTTAATGTTCAAAAAGTATTTTTCTTTCAAAATCTGATGCGCACGCGAAAAGGTATCAAACACCTCATCGCGCGATCCCAAGCGGCAATCATCGCCCATATCCGTGAGAAGTTTTTTCATCACAGGAAAATGAGCGGTGGTACCTGCCAATGCAATATACGAATCACCCACAGAAAAAATCTTTTCATTGGCTTCATACGCATTCGATAGTCGCGTGTCACCGAACGTGACCAGCGAATCCGCAGCGATCGCTATTTCATTATTTTTGCGTACCACTACGCAGGTGGTCATAAGTCGAATCTTCGCGCTGATTACAGCAAGGTCTTACGCATATCCGCTAAAGACTCGGCCAGATACACAGAAAAACGCGCACCCATCGCACCATCAACCACGCGGTGATCGTATGAAAGCGAGAGCGGCATCATCAGGCGTGGTACGAACTCTTTACCATTCCAAACGGGCTTTATCGTTGATTTAGACAATCCCAAGATAGCTACTTCAGGCGCATTAATGATGGGCGTAAATGCTGTGCCGCCAATACCGCCGAGTGAAGAAATCGTAAAAGTCGCGCCTTGCATATCAGCAGGTTTAAGTTTGCCTTCGCGCGCTTGAGCGGAGAGCTCACCCATTTCTTTAGCAATCTCAACGATGCCTTTTTTATCGGCATTTTTAATTACAGGCACCACTAAGCCATTCGGCGTATCGGCCGCAAAACCGATGTTGTAGTACTGCTTGAGAATCAGATTTTCGCCATTCGCATCGAGTGACGAATTAAATGCTGGGAATTTTTTCAGCGCTGACACGCTCGCCTTAATCACAAACGCCAGCATCGTTAATTTAACGCCAGACTTACCGAGTGAGTCATTTGAACTTTTACGAAACTCTTCCAGCTCCGTAATATCAGCTTCATCAAACTGGGTGACATGCGGAATCATCACCCAATTTCTATGCAGATTCGGTCCACTGATTTTTTTGATGCGCGATAAAGGCTCAAGGGAAGTTTCACCGAATTTCGAAAAATCCAATGATGGCCAAGGCAGTAACGACATACCCATGCCAGTACCTGCACCCGCTGCGGCGGAAGCAACCGTGGAACCTGCCATGACACCTTTAACAAAGCCCTGAACATCTTCTAAAAGAATGCGACCTTTAGGTCCAGTGCCTTGCACACGTGCGAGATCTACACCTAACTCGCGACCAAACTTACGCACTGAGGGTGAAGCATGCGGACGCTGTCCATCTGCTGCCGTCACGACAGGTGCTGCAATCGCAGCGGGCGTTGGCGTTACAGGAGCAGGAGCTGAAGCAACGGCAGGCGCTGCTTTTGCAGGAGTGGCTGCAGCAGGTGTTGCGGGAGCTAGCGTTGGTGCAGCTGCTACAGCGGCATCACTAGGTTCGAGCATCAGCACGATTGAGCCCATAGCGACTTTGTCGCCTAGCTTAACTTTCAATTCCTTAACAATACCTGCATGACTGCTAGGGATTTCCATGCTGGCTTTGTCAGACTCAACGGTGATCAAGGATTGTTCTGGCTTGACCACATCGCCTACTTTTACCAACAACTCAATCACTTCAACTTCTTTGAAGTCACCAATGTCGGGTACTTTGATTTCAATTTGGCTCATGTTCTTGCTCCGTAATCACCGGATATTTTTTTGCGGAGAATAGTCTCATCCGGTTGGATGAGACCTCGTTCAATTTTTTTAAATAGAAACTCGACTTACTGCGTTACAGGATTCAGTTTGTTAGGATCGATCGCATATTTCTGAATCGCTTTGGCAACTACATCGACCTCAACAGCGCCTGACTCAGACAATGCTTTAAGCGCCGCTATAGTGACAAAATAACGATTCACTTCGAAAAATTCGCGTAATTTTGCACGCGTATCGGAACGACCAAATCCATCAGTACCGAGTACTTTGTAGCTACGATCCTTGGGCATGAATGCACGAATTTGCTCTGCATAGGTACGCATGTAATCGGTCGCCGCAATGATGGGGCCCTGACTTGTTTGCAGTGATTGCGTGACAAACGGTACTCGCGGAGTTTTTGCGGTGGGGTTGAGCATGTTCCAACGCTCAGCATCTTGGCCGTCGCGCGCCAACAAGGTAAACGAAGGTGCTGACCAAATATCTGCAGCAATACCCCAATCTTTTTCTAGTAACTCTGCTGCAGCAATGACTTCTCGCAGAATGGTGCCGGAACCCATCAACTGCACACGCTGTTTGCTTTTCTTAGCGGATGGCTGCAACAGATACATACCCTTCAGGATGCCTTCTTCCTGACCTGGCTTTATACCCGGATGAGTGTAGTTTTCATTCATCAGCGTGATGTAATAGAAAACGTCTTCCTGTTTTTCCACCATGCGCTTGAGACCATCGTGCATGATCACAGCGACTTCATGTGCGAAGGTTGGGTCATACGGCATGCAATTAGGGATAGTCGAGGCCAACACATGGCTATGACCATCTTCATGCTGCAGACCTTCACCATTTAATGTCGTACGACCGGATGTACCGCCCAACAAAAATCCGCGCGCGCGCATATCACCTGCGGCCCAAGCCAAATCACCAATGCGCTGCAAACCAAACATCGAATAGAAAATATAAAACGGAATCATGACGCGATTATTCGTCGAGTAGGACGTAGCTGCAGCAATCCACGAACTCATTGCGCCCGCTTCATTGATACCCTCTTGAAGAATTTGTCCGGCCTTATCTTCGCGGTAGTAGCTAACCTGATCTTTATCTACTGGCTCATACAACTGACCCTGTTGATTGAAAATACCGATCTGACGGAAAAAGCCTTCCATACCAAAGGTACGCGCTTCATCAACCAAAATAGGTACGACGCGCGGAGCTAAACTTGCATCACGTAACAACGCGGTCAGTACACGTACGTAGGCTTGAGTCGTTGAAATCTCGCGACCTTCAGCAGTTGCATCCAGTACCGATTGAAATGCAGACAACGGTGGCACAACTAATTTTTCATCAGCTTGACGACGACGCTGCGGTAAATAACCACCGAGCTGACGGCGACGTTCATGCAGATATTTCATTTCCGGGGCATCGTCAGCCGGTTTATAAAATGGCACATCGTGCAACTGCTCATCCGAGACGGGAATACCAAAGCGATCCCGCATTTCGCGAATCGCTTCATCATCGAGTTTTTTCGTTTGGTGAGCCGTGTTCCGTGCCTCACCGGATTTACCCATGCCATAGCCTTTAACTGTCTTGACTAATAAGACAGTTGGCTGACCCTGATGCTCTTGCGCTTGTTTGTACGCGGCATAAATTTTGTGGGGATCATGACCACCACGCAACAAACGCCAGACGTCATCGTCTGACATGTTGGCAACCAGTTCTAATGCCTTAGGATGTTTACCAAAGAAATGCTTACGGACATACGCACCGTCTTTAGCTTTGTAGTTTTGATACTCACCATCGACGGTTTCCATCATGATACGTTGCAGCACGCCTTCTTTATCCCGCGCGAGCAACTCATCCCAGTTAGCGCCCCAAATCACTTTGATGACATTCCAACCAGCGCCACGGAAATCGGCTTCGAGTTCTTGAATGATTTTGCCATTGCCACGCACCGGTCCATCTAAGCGCTGCAAATTACAGTTAATGACGAATACCAGGTTGTCGAGCATTTCACGACCGGCCATACCAATCGCACCCATGGACTCGGGTTCATCCATTTCACCATCGCCACAAAATGCCCACACTTTACGATTGGCAGTGTCAGCGATCTGACGTGCATGAAGATACTTTAAGAAACGCGCCTGATAGATTGCCATCAGTGGGCCTAAGCCCATAGACACCGTAGGAAACTGCCAGAACTCAGGCATGAGTTTGGGATGCGGATAAGACGACAGACCTTTACCATCCACTTCACGACGGAAGTTCAGCATCTGCTCTTCGCTAATGCGGCCTTCTAAGAAAGCACGCGCATAAATGCCTGGAGAAGAATGCCCTTGTATATAGAGCAGGTCGCCGCCGTGATGCTCGGTCGGCGCATGCCAGAAATGATTGAAGCCGATACCCAACATATTCGCTAGCGACGCAAAGCTGGAGATGTGTCCACCCAAATCACCATCAGCTCGATTGGCTTTCACCACCATCGCCATCGCATTCCAGCGCATATACGAACGCAAACGCTCTTCATATTCGAGATTACCCGGGCAGTGCTCACCTAAGTGCGCGGGTATCGTATTAACGTAAGCGGTATGACTAGAGAAAGGTATGTGTGCACCACGACGACGCGCCAGATCCACCATACGCTCCAGCAGGTAATGCGCGCGTTCTGCACCTTCGTGCTCGATGACCGATTCGAGGGCATCGAGCCACTCCTGCGTTTCCATAACATCAGGATCGTTAGCGGCTTGCGCCAGTATGTTGTCGAGCTGTGCAGACATGAGGGATCTCCTTGCGTCTTGTAATTCTGATGGTCAATATCGGTTTAAGTCCTAGACTCAAATCCGGTCCATTCTGGACGGTTTATAACTATTCTGGAAGTGTAGCAGCACTCCAGAGTTTTTCAAAATACGGTAATTGATTTCATAATGTGATATATAGCCAAAAAGAAAATAATCGGCCGGGCACGAATATACCGACTCAAAGTCCAAGATAAATAGACTCAAACCCGCCTTTTGGCCGGCATCAAAATGGGCCGGACTCTATAATCGGGGTTTGCCTTTTCATCCCTACTTATCGCCATGTCTGCTCACATCATTGACGGAAATCTATTATCAAAAGAACTACGTTCACAAGTCGCTGAGCGAGTCGCCACACTCACCCGCCAAGGTCGTCAGCCCGGCCTTGCAGTCATTTTGGTTGGCGATAGCCCAGCCTCTCAGGTTTACGTTCGCAACAAGATTAAGGCGTGCGAGGACGCCGGCATCCACTCAGTGTTTGAAAAATACGACGCTGCGTTTAGCGAAGCCGATCTGTTAGCCCGTGTTGAGGCGCTGAATCACGATCCGCGCATCCATGGGATTTTGGTTCAGTTACCTCTTCCTGCTCATATCGATGCGCACAAAGTTATCGAGGCGATTGCCGCTGAAAAGGATGTCGACGGCTTTCATGTGAATAACGCGGGATTACTGATGACGGGCCAGCCATTGTTTCGGCCCTGCACACCGTATGGCGTAATGAAAATGCTGGAATCAATTAACTATCCCGTGCGTGGAGCGAATGCCGTGGTGGTGGGTGCTTCTAATATTGTAGGTAAACCGCAAGCGATGCTGCTCTTGCAAGCGGGTGCCACCGTCACCATCTGCAACTCTAAGACACGCGATTTGGGGCATCACACACGTAATGCCGATATTTTGGTGGTAGCTACGGGCAAGCGGAACATCGTGACGGCCGATATGGTCAAGCCAGGAGCGGTAGTGATTGATGTTGGAATGAATCGGGACGATGCAGGCAAGCTCTGCGGCGATGTTGATTACGCCCCCTGCGCTGAGGTCGCTGGCTGGATCACTCCCGTGCCGGGTGGTGTCGGCCCTATGACCATCACCATGCTGTTAGTGAATACCTTAGAAGCCGCTGAAAGAAATTGAACACGTACTATTTAATTAAAGAACCCCATCATCATGACTGCTAATGCTTTACTCGATTTTTCTGATCTACCCCGTTTTGATTTGTTTAACCATGAACACGTCACTCCGGCCATCGATACGCTGCTTACCGAAGCACGCCAGTTAGTCAACGCTTTAGAAACTTCTACCGCTACCCCCACGTGGGATAGTTTTGTAATACCTCTGGAATCTGTCACCGAACGTCTTGGTCGAGCCTGGGGTGTAGTTAGTCATCTTAATGCGGTGGTCGACACCACAGAACTGCGCGCCACTTACAACGAGAACCAACCTAAAGTCACTGAGTTCTGGACTGAGCTTGGACAAAATCTTAAGCTTTTCGAAAAATACAAAGCGCTGCAAGCGAGCAGTGAATATCACACGCTTAATTTTGCACGGAAACGCATTATCGATAACGCTATTCGTGATTTCCGTTTAGGGGGTGCCGAACTTTCTGACGATAAAAAAGTTCGTTTCGCAGAAATTCAAGAACAACATGCCGCGCTATCAACACGCTTTTCTGAAAACGTACTCGACGCCACCAATGCGTATGAATTGCTGATAACCGATGAATCGCGTTTAGCAGGATTGCCCGACGATGTAAAACAAGCCGCACATACGGCGGCTGAACGCGAAGGAAAAACCGGATGGCGTTTTACGCTGCACTTTCCTTCGTATTTTCCGGTCTTGCAATATGCGAATGATCGCTCGCTACGCGAGACTATCTATCGTGCCATCTCAACCAAGGCTTCCGAGCTAGGTGAAAAGCCAGAATGGGACAACACAAAAAATATCGTTGACCTGCTTAAATTACGTAAAGAAGAAGCGGTACTGCTGGGATACCAAAGCTTTGCTGAAGTATCACTAGTGCCTAAAATGGCGACCTCGCCACATCAGGTGATTCAATTTCTTCAAGACCTGGCACGCCGTGCGCGCCCATTCGCAGAAAATGATTTAGCTGAAGTACGCAGCTTCGCCAAAAATGAATTAGGTATTGATAAATTAGAAGCCTGGGATTTAGCCTATGCCTCTGAAAAATTACGCGAACAACGTTACGCTTTTTCAGAACAAGAAGTCAAACTCTACTTCCCCGAACATAAAGTTATCGATGGTTTATTCCGTTTAATTCAAACCATGTTTGGCGTAGAGATTAAGCGTGACGCAAGCCCAGTTTGGCATAGCGATGTAACTTTTTATCGAATCGAAAAACAAGGCCACCTAATAGGACAGTTTTATCTTGATCTGTATGCGCGCAATGGCAAGCGTGGGGGCGCCTGGATGGATGATGCTCGTGGCCGTAAAAATGTAGCCGGTAACCTGCAAACACCGATTGCCTACTTAACCTGCAACTTCACCGAACCAGCGATTGTCGATGGCGTAAAAAAACCCGCCTACTTCACGCATGATGAAGTGATTACTTTGTTCCACGAATTTGGTCATGGTTTACATCACATGCTGACCGCTGTTGATGAATTGGGTGTCTCAGGAATTGCCGGTGTCGAATGGGATGCCGTTGAGTTGCCCTCGCAATTCATGGAAAATTTTTGCTGGGAATGGGACGTGCTGCAACACATGACAGCCCATGCTGATACAGGTGAATCGCTGCCACGTACTTTGTACGACAAGATGATCGCAGCGAAGAATTTTCAATCCGGTTTACAAATGCTGCGCCAAGTTGAATTCTCTCTGTTCGACATGCACCTGCATGATGACTACGATCCAAACGGAATGCAGTCAGTGGCCGATTTGTTGGCGGAAGTAAGACATAAAGTAGCCGTCATCATTCCACCTGCTTTCAATCGCTTTCAAAATTCGTTCTCGCATATCTTTGCCGGCGGCTATGCTGCGGGTTATTACAGTTATAAATGGGCGGAAGTTTTATCGGCTGATGCGTATGGTGCATTCGAAGAGGCACAAGGTGATCCCAACCGTTTGGCTGAAACTGGTTTGGCGTTTCAGCGCGAAATTCTTTCGGTGGGCGGATCTCGTCCTGCACTCGAATCATTTACTGCCTTTCGCGGCCGCGAACCGAATATCGATGCCTTGCTGCGCCATAGCGGCATGACATCTAGTTAACTGACCAAGCCATGACCCGAGTTGACTTCCACAGCAAGGTACCGGACAAGCTGTTGTATGCTTGCCGTTTGATACGTAAGGCACGCACTACCGGCATGAAGGTCGTGGTGCATTTACAAGACTCGCAACAATTAAGCGATTTCGATCAGGCGCTATGGACGTTCTCGGAACACGATTTCATTCCGCATGTCGTCGCCAGCGATGCATTAGCTCAGCAAACGCCGGTCATACTGAGTTGCGATGCGAATGAAAATTTGCCACATCATCAAGTGCTAATTAATTTATCGACGCAAACGCCTGATCACTTTGCGCGATTTGAGAGAATGTTCGAAATCGTATCAACTGACGAGCAAGATTTGGCCGCGGGTCGCGGTCGCTATAAGCACTATCAAACCCGAGGTTATGCACTCACCCATTTTGAGGCAGACAATTCATGACGACATCAAACCCACATGATCACGAAATTCCGATTCTTACCGATATCATTGGCGATCAAGAAAACGTAGTAACAGTAGATCAGCCTGTCGCCGATGATGTTGAATTGCTAGCGCAAATTGAAGAAGAAATAACTCATAGAATTTTTGCGGAACTTTCTGTGCAGATACCCCTTCTGATAGAGGCTGCAATGCAAAAGCATGTGCCGCTCGCCGTTGGAGCAAAACTGCAAGCAGAATTAATGACAGCATTGGCTGGCGTGATCCCCGCTGCGACAGCGGCGGCGAGCGATCAATTAGTCATCTCGATTGCTCAACAATTAGCCAGCGATTTAGATTCTCGCTTGCTTGAGCAAGTCAGAACGGTCGTTGCTGAAGAATTTCTTCGACTGCAACAATAGACACGCACTAAGAACAAGTACTAAGAACGCGGACTAAACATTTTTTGAGTTGAAATAGCCAAACAACATAAACACAGTGGCGCAAATGACGCCACATAACGACTAAGTCTCTTTAGAATTTCTGTTTTTAATAACACAACAGCACTTATTGCTGCTGTATGCCACGGAAATAATCCATGAAAGTCATCGTACTAGGCGCAGGCGTTGTTGGAACAGCCTCTGCTTGGTTTCTTCAAAAAGCCGGTCACGAAGTGATCGTACTCGAACGTCAACCCGGAGCAGCCCAAGAAACTAGTTTCGCTAATGGCGGCCAAATTTCTGTTTCGCACGCCGAACCTTGGGCCAATCCATCAGCACCCCTTAAATTATTGAAATGGCTGGGCCGCGAAGATGCGCCTTTGTTGTTTCGCTTGCGGCCTGAATGGCTGCAATGGCGCTGGGGCATGGAGTTTCTGCGCCAATGCACACCCAGTCACATGGCCTACAACATACGACAAATTATCGCAATTGCCGAATACAGTCGGCAAACACTACAAACAGTTCGTGCCGAAACTAACATTGCATATGACTGCGAAACGCGCGGTATTTTGCATTTCTATACCGACGAAAAAGAATTTCAACAATCACTTCCAGCCGCCAATTTAATGCGCGATCTGGGCTGCCCTCGTCAAACGATCGATACAAGCGAAGTCATTCGTATCGAACCAGCACTGGCTCCTATACGTCACAAAATTGTGGGCGGTGATTTCACTGCCACTGATGAATCGGGTGATGTGCATAAATTCACCACTGGCTTAGCATCTCAATGTGCCGAAGCGGGCGTAACATTTCGATTCAATACGTTTGTTACGCGCTTAATCTCCGAAGGTACCGGCGCATCAGCGCGCATCGTCGGCGCTGAGATCATTGATGAACATGGAAGACATCAAACGATACGTGGCGATAGCGTAGTGGTGGCGATGGGCAGTTTCTCGACCCATTTGTTAAAACCGCTGGGGATTGATTTGATGATCTATCCGGGCAAAGGATATTCAGCTACCTACCCTGTCATCGATAATGCACTAGCCCCTCGTGTATCGATGACTGACGATGGTCACAAGCTAGTGATTTCCAGACTAGGCGATCGTTTGCGGGTTGCAGGTACTTGCGAGATCAATGGCTATTCACGCGCATTAAATCCAGTGCGATGCGAAGCTATTACGCGTCGTACCAAAGAATTATTTCCTGATGCATGCGACTACAGCCAAGCCCAGTATTGGGCCGGCTTGCGCCCGCTGACACCGTCGAACATTCCTTATATCGGCAAAACAAAGTATTCGAATTTATTTTTAAATACAGGACATGGCACGCTGGGCTGGACCATGGGCTGCGGCTCTGGACGTGCAATTGCTGAAATTGTGTCCGGACGTCAACCCGAGCTCGATTTTGCTTTTACCGGAATGGCCCGAACCAGCATCACACGCGCTATGATTTCTGCGCCGGCTCAGGTAAGCCATTCCAAAATCTAGGTAACTTGCTAGGCGATTCGATACGCAGCCCGCGCACTGGTTAGGCGGCAAAACGCACGTCAGAATAAATCGAAGATAATAAAGCCTGAGTTCGAGGCTTTGGTTTTAGACTTTCATTCTGTTTTATTCAAGTTTTTCTGATCAGGAGATTTCATGCGCTGGCTACCTTTACTCTTCCCTCTCTTCATGTCGGCGGCATCGGCCAACGCACAAGAACAAATCGTCAAAATTGGACATGTAGCACCCCTCTCTGGCCAAATCGCCCATTTGGGAAAAGATAATGAAAATGGCGCTCGCATGGCCGTTGACGTGCTTAACGCAAAAAATCTTCGCATTGGCGGTAAAAAAATAAAGTTTGTTTTACTCGGCGAGGATGATGCTGCCACACCTCAGCAAGGTACCGCTGCTGCACAAAAATTAGTTGATGCAAAAGTTAATGGCGTAATCGGCCACTTAAATTCTGGCACAACGATACCCGCCTCTAAAATCTACAACGATGCAGGGATACCGCAAATATCTCCATCTGCAACCAATCCCAAATACACGCAACAAGGTTTTAAAGGCGCTTTTCGGGTCGTTGCTAATGATGGACAGTTAGGCGGCGCACTCGGTCGCTATGCAGCCAGCACGCTGCACGCAAAAAATGTCGCCATCATTGATGACCGTACCGCTTACGGTCAGGGTGTCGCCGATGAATTTGCAAAATCAGCTAAAGCAGCTGGTATCAACATCGTAGGTCGTCAATACACCAACGATAAAGCCACCGACTTCAACGCTATTCTCACAGCGATCAAAGGAAAAAATCCTGACTTAATTTTCTTTGGTGGGATGGATGCCGTTGCAGGCCCTATGCTGAGACAAATGAAACAGCTAGGTATACAAGCGAAGTATATGGGTGGCGATGGTATCTGTACCGAGCAATTGCCTTCGCTCGCCGGTGATGGTATGGGCGATGGCCAAGTCGTGTGCGCAGAAGCTGGAGGAGTCGAAGATAATCAGAAAAAAGGTTTGGATGAATTTCGCGCGGCTTATAGCAAAAAATTCGGCACCGATGTCAAACTGTATGCACCGTATGTATATGACGCTGTGATGGTCCTGGTCTCTGCAATGCAGAAAGCAGATTCGGTAGAGCCTGCGAAATACCTACCTGAACTTACCAAAACAAATTATCAGGGCATTACAGGGCAAATTGAATTCGATGCGCGCGGCGATATGAAGCATGGCACGCTAACACTGTACACATTCAAAAGCGGTAAACGGGCGCAATTAGTTGTCACTAAATAAAATTAATGTATGCGATAAGCTGTCAAAGCATTTAAAAAACCAACCGCTCGGGTGGTTTTTTTTCGACCGCCTCACTCATATTCAGCTGAAGTACAAGTGACCGGAAATCGAACACACTAATTTTTAAATTAAATTGTCATAACACTTTGCATATCTAAATTTTTATCAAGTGTTCGATTTTCGAATTTCATAAGTTAACACTCTCATTATTTTTGCCACAGTTTTTTTCATAAGCAGATTATCCACGTAAGCCTTATTAACAGCGATACGAAGTTTGAAAATTATTCATCTACCTAATTAAAAATGCTGAGAGATTAGCCTATCGTCGATTCATTGCAAATGTGAGCGACGACTTCTTTCAGAGAGTCCTTCATGAACAAGCAATGTTATGGCTGGGTAGTGAGTGCAGTGCGTGGTGCTTTAGTGGTGGTGGGTGAGCATGTGAAGCGATCGCATGGGTTTAGCGGAGCTAGTAGTGCGAGAAACGTAGGTGATGCGAGTAACGTAAGCAGCGCAAGCAGCGTTAGTTATCGCCACCCAACCACCTACATTTCTAACTTTAGATTTATCGCAGTATCCGCATCATTCACTGCTTCATTCACTATCTCCCTTGCTGCTTCACTTGCTTTTCCACTCACTGCTCACGCACAGATCATTCCTAACCGTGCTGCACCCGGCGCACAACAAGCCTTAGTGATTAATGCCACCAATGGCGTGCCGGTGGTGAACATTCAAACACCGAGTGCCGGTGGCGTATCTCACAATCGTTATAGCCAATTTGATGTAGCTCCTCAGGGGGCCATTTTGAACAACGCACACGACGCTGTTCAAACTAAATTGGGTGGCTGGGTAATGGGCCATGCTCTAGTAGCGGGCAGGCCCGCCAGCGT
>CANGJE010000054.1 GCA_947454305.1 Oxalobacteraceae bacterium | reverse complement strand
CAGCAGTTTCCTGAAAGTGCATTGTATGTAGTAGCTACACCGATAGGGAATATCGCGGATGTGAGCTTGCGTACATTGAAGGTGCTTTCACTAGTTGACGCCATTGCTTGTGAAGATACGCGCAACACCGGACTTTTAATGTCACGGCTCGGCTTGTCAACGCCCTTGTTTTCTGCTCATCAGCATAATGAGCGCGAGTCCGCAGAAAAAATCATAGCTCGACTACGCAAAGGTGAGCGTATCGCTTTAGTTTCCGATGCTGGCACGCCGGCCATATCTGATCCGGGTGCACGCATCGTTGATGCTGTTATCGACGCTGGCTTACGTGTGATTCCGATTGCGGGCGCCAGCGCCGGTGTTGCTGCTTTATCAGCTAGTGGCTTAATGGCCGATGAATTTCATTTTGTCGGTTTCTTGCCGAGCAAAACTAGTCAACGTGCTCAACTGCTATCGAGCCTAATGCGTACCCCAGCCACGCTGATATTTTATGAGGCTCCGCATAGAATTCTCGAAACAGCACACGCTTTGGCTAGTAATTTAGGCGGAGAACGTCGCGTGGTCGTAGCGCGTGAACTCTCAAAATTATTTGAGCAAATTCATCGCTGCCAATTAAGTGAGTTACACGATTGGTTAGCTCAAGCACCCGAGCATCAAAAAGGAGAGTTCGTGTTGTTGGTTGAAGCGGCGGTCGTCAGCGATGGGCCCGATCTGTCGGAAGCACAGCGAGTGTTGAGTATTCTTTTGGAAAATAATTCAGTAAGCCAAGCAGCGGCGCTGGCTGCGCGCATAACCGGACTAAAGAAAAATACGTTGTATGAGTTGGCGCTGAAAATGCAAACTAGCGACGAATAAAACGATCGGTAATAACAGAAATTATTTCTGAACAATCGACGTCTGGATCTGCGAAACTTCTTTTAGCAAATCAGCGGCTGTTTTTGCCGTCTCACGTGAAGTGAACGGGCCGCTATGCAAACGATACAGCCCCCCCGTTTGTACAATAACAGGCTCGGGCAAATCTTGCGGCCATCCCGCCAGCAATCGAATGCGCATTGCATCGGCGTTGTGTACTTGAGCGTATGCACCAAACTGTAAAAAAATCCCCCCAGTCTCAGCAGCTACTGGCGGCGTGCTGCCATTCGCTAAGCGCGTCATTGGATCAGCCGACTCGCTTGCTGTAGCGAGAGCACCTTTGCGGCGCTTATCTTCCTGCATGCGCGCAATTTCATCGGGCAAGATGCGTTCGACTTCAAGCTCCGTACTGCCGATTTGAATAAAACCCAATTTCAACGCAGCGGTGTATGACATATCAATAATGCGCGACGCATGAAACGGTCCGCGATCATTAATGCGAACGATTACCTGCTTACCATTGCGCAGATTCGTTACTCGCGCATACGAAGGAATCGGCAAGGTAGGATGCGCGGCTGTCATCTTGAACATGTCATAGATTTCGCCAGAGGCGGTGCGCTGGCCATGGAATTTTTTTCCATACCAACTACCTTTCCCACGTTGAATATACGGCCGGTCATCCGTGATCGGCACATAAGTTTTATCCAGTATGGTGTACGGCTTACTGGGGCCTTTAGCGATGGGCTCGATTTTCGGTTCAGCGTCCGGGGTATCAACTAAACCCTCAGGTATGCCATCGCCCGGACCATCATCTTTGTAATAGCCGCCAGGCTTTTTTGCTTCTGTTGTCGGTGGCACCGGTGTAACACTGGTCGATGAAGAAGCAGCAGAGGGGGCAGCAGGTGCCGTGCTGCGTATGGGCTCATCGCGCGCAGTTAAATCAACTGTGGTGCAACCGGATAAAACAAGTGCTGATAGCGCCATACTTACCGCTACCAAACTGCGCTGCATGCTACGCTTGTTCATCGTGATTTGAATACGCATAGCTGCCTCATCAGGTCTGCACCAAGGTACGGTGACGCTGAATACTCATCAGCGTGCCCACACCTAAGCTCAATGTGACAAACGCGGTTCCGCCATAACTCATGAACGGCAGCGGCACGCCCACTACAGGGAGGATGCCACTCACCATGCCCATATTCACAAACACATACGTGAATATCGACAGGGTCAGCGAGCCCGCCAGCAAGCGAGAAAAAAGTGTCGGCGCATTCGCTGCAATGATCAAGCCACGACCAATCAAGAGCAAATAGAGAACTAACAGTACACCGTTACCGAGCAAACCAAATTCTTCAGAAAATACTGCGAAAATAAAATCGGTTGTTCGCTCAGGTATGAACTCAAGATGAGACTGCGTACCGTTGAGCCAACCCTTACCAATCAATCCACCCGAACCAATCGCAATGGTTGATTGAATGATGTGAAAGCCTTTTCCTAAAGGATCTGAGGTTGGATCAATCAAGGTCATGATGCGATGCTTTTGATAGTCATGCATCAAAGTCCACACTAAAGGCAAACTCGCCAGACCAGCGACTCCTAAGCCAATGATCAAACGCCAGGATAACCCGGCCAGAAAAATCACAAAAAATCCGGACGAGGTAACCAGCACAGCGGTACCCAAATCCGGCTGACGCATGATCAAGCCTACAGGCATCGCCAATAACAAACCTGCCATCAAGAAGTCACGCCAACGAATCATGCCTTCGCGTTTTTGAAAGTACCACGCGAGTGTTAACGGCAATGCCAACTTCATGATTTCAGATGGCTGAATAATCACGCCGATATTCAACCAGCGTCTAGCGCCGTTCTTAATTAATCCAAACAGCGCGACTCCCACTAATAACGAAAGGCCCACAACATAAATCGGCACTGCAAAGCGCATTAATTTTTGCGGCGGAATCATGGCCGCGATCCACATCACCGTGATGCCCACGGCGATATTGCGCAAATGACCTTCAAAGCGCCCAGGGAAATTCCATGCCGCCGACGATACCGCGAGACAGCCCAACAAAAGTATTAAGCCAAGAACGATCGTCAGTGAGCGATCAAATATAAAGAAGCGCCGCTTGACGGTTTCTAGCACCGGATAACGCGCTCCTTGAAAACCAGACATCATTGTGGCGCCCCTCGATTGGGTTCAACAGGCTTGGGTGTACTGGGTTTGGTCGTGTCAGACTTAACTGTGGCTGGCTGTGTTGGGTCGCCAGCTTTAACAACAGGTTTCGTCGCATCTGTTTTAACGGCTGCAGGCTGTGCTGCATTGTCAGCCGCTTTCGAAACCGGCTTCGTTACATCGGGCTTCGCTGTCGCTGGCTGCGCTGGCTGTGAAGGATCAACGACTTTAGCCACTGGCTTAGCGGGCTCATCAGGCCGCTTACCAGTCAGGTAGTAATCCATCGCTAAGCGCGCTATCGGTGCAGCAGCAGCAGCACCAAAACCTGCATTCTCGACGATAACGGCTAAAGCAATCTTTGGTTTGTCAGCGGGTGCAAATGCGATGTACAAGGAGTGATCGCGTAATCGCTCTGAAATTTTGCTAGCGTCGTATTTAACATT
Organism: Oxalobacteraceae bacterium; assembly: GCA_947454305.1. Taxonomy (GTDB): domain Bacteria; phylum Pseudomonadota; class Gammaproteobacteria; order Burkholderiales; family Burkholderiaceae_D; genus Pernthalerella. The sequence goes on along the minus strand of CANGJE010000054.1, from coordinate 13,044 downwards.
TCGACTCAAGGCTGCTGCCTGAGCAGTACCGGTCTTACCACCAGAAATATACGGCGCATTCGCAAATGAACGTGCTGACGTACCTTCTTTGGTCACACCTATCATAGCCTGCTTAATGAAATCGATATTGTCTTGTTTCAGCGGTATCCGATAACTCTCTTTAGGCACGGTGAGCTTACGCGCTTTGGTGGTACCGCTTTCAACCATCTTCACCAAATGCGGCTTCATAACTACGCCGTTGTTGCTGAGATTAGAAACAGCATGCGCTAACTGCAGCGGAGTGAATGAGTTATATCCCTGACCAATACCGACAGAAATCGTTTCACCGGCATACCATTTTTGCTGCTCAGGTTTTTTGTAGGTATTGCGCTTCCATTCTTGTGATGGAAGCACGCCACGACGTTCGTTTTCAAGATCAATGCCGGTCAGCTGCCCAAAACCCAAAGGCTTCATGAAATCATGAATCGCATCAATGCCTAAGTCATTTGCCAAATTGTAGTAGTAGGTGTTACAGCTCTGAACGATCGATTTATACATATCGACACGACCATGGCCGCCTTCTTTATCATCGCGGAATTTATTATTGCCGAACCAAAAATAGCCGGGATCAAAAATGGCGGCTTCCGGAGTGCGCTTACCTAATTCCAATGATGCCAATGCCATATACGGCTTAAAGGTCGAGCCGGGCGGATAACTACCAATCAAGGGGCGATTCAATAGCGGTTTGTCGAGTGAGGTATTCAACTCTTCCCAACTTTTGGCATCAATACCTTCAACAAATAAATTCGGATCAAAGGTCGGCATCGACACATAGGCCAATATGTCACCGGTCGATGGCTCGATCGCGACCAAAGCACCGCGCCTGTCACCAAAAGCATGTTCGATAATTTTTTGCAGCTCAATATCGACCGATAAAATTAAATTGTTACCCGCCGTCGGCGCAGTACGCGATAAATTACGTACAGCTCGCCCACCTGCAGAGACTTCGATTTCGTCATAGCCGGTGGTGCCGTGCAATTCTCGCTCGTAGCTTTTTTCTATACCTTCTTTACCGATATATTCGGTACCACGGTAATTGGCTGAATCATCACCACCTTCTAATCGCTCGGCTTCTGTTTTATTCACGCGGCCGATGTAGCCAATCATGTGTGATGCTGTTTGCCCGAGAGGATATTGGCGAAACAAACGCGCTTGAATATCGACACCCGGAAAACGGTAACGCTGCGCTGCAAAGCGCGCAACTTCTTCGTCACTTAAGCGCGTACGAATAGGAAGGCTTTCAAATGTTTTCGATTCTTCCATCAGACGGCGGAATCGCTTGCGATCTTTCGGCTGTATATCCACCAACTGTGCCAACTCATCAATCACCACATCGAGATTGCGTTCAATTTTGGCGGGAGTAATCTCGAGTGTGTAGGCGGAAAAATTACGCGCTAAGACGACGCCGTTTCTATCAACAATCAACCCACGATTTGGCACCGCTGGAACGACAGAGATACGATTACTTTCAGCACGCTCAAAATATTCGCTGTGCCGAACTGCTTGCAACCAAAGAAAGCGCAGCATCAACAAACCAAAGCAAACAAAAACGACCACGCCGGCCACCGACAGGCGCAGCCTGAACAGTTGTAGTTCGCGTTCGGTATCTTTAATTTCTGTCATTGCTGGCCGTGTCGAACGGTCTGTGTTTTATGTGCGGTGATGAGATTAGATAGGACGTGTTTCATCGCGATCCACGGCACGTCGTTGCGGCGCTAGTAATAACCAACAAACGACGGGCCAAATGATGGTGGCGACGATGCTTTGTGCGAAATACAACCAGCCCGGAAATTTACCGGTCACAGCCAGTTGTATCAGCATTTGTACGATTTGCATTACGACTAATAAGGGCAGTACGTGTAGCGCCTGCACTGAGGGTCGAAACCAAAGCACGCGACGATGAATCGTGATCGCGAAATACGACAGCAGTGTGTAGGCCAGTGCGTTTTCACCGAGCAGTGAAGCACTGTGCACATCCATTACCAAGCCCATTAAGAATGCAATGCCGATACCGACTTTACGAGGTTGGTAAATACTCCAGAAAATTAAGGTCAGCGCAACAAAATCGGGCACCCAACCCCAACCGCCCCAGGGGAATAAATTCATGAAAAACGCCGCCACCAAACTAAAGCCGATGAAGGCGGGATTGACGGGCAGCAGAATATGGTCGCGATCAATCATGGGGCTTCCGGATCTTTATGTCGTTTGCGGGCGTCGGTTTGAATCGGTGCTTCCACGGGCGGTGGAGGGGCAGGCATTTGTTTAGCATCGGCCAGCAAAACCAGCAGCTGACGATGACGTGCAATTCCTGCAGTCGGTTGCAACAAAATGCGTGCAAACGCATCAGAAGTTTTTGCATCAACTGATACCACCGTTGCAACGGCCAATCCGGTAGGATAAACACCGTCAATGCCTGAAGTCAGCAACACGTCGCCGCGTTGAATATCGGCATTCGATGCCATGAAGCGCAATTCAAGTACACCTGTCTGACCACGGCCATAAGCTACGCTACGCACACCACTGCGCAACACCTGAACCGGTATCGCATGGTCTTTATCAGTTAGCAGGGTCACTTCAGACGTGAATGGGAAAACGCGAGTGACTTGGCCAATCACACCTAGATCATCAATAACAGGTTGGCCAGGCTGAATCTGATGACTAGATCCACGGTCGATAATGACCTTGCGCGAAAAAGGATCACGCGCGTCATACAAAATTTCGCTCATCACTGACTTCAAGGTCAGGCGCTCAGAAGCGGCGAGTAGTTTGCGTAGATGAGCATTCTCGGCCAGTAGTTCTTGGCTCTGCTGCAATTGTTGCGCATTCAAAACCTGCTGTTCGCGCATGCGCTCGTTGTCGGCTTTTAGCGTGGTGAGTGAAGTGAAATAATCACTGACTGCGAAGATCGCATCACGCGGCAACATGGCCACCACCTGCAAGGGATATAAAGCCGCGCCGACGACTTGGCGCACGGCTGCCAGCGCTTTCAAATGCGAATCAGCCATGAGCAGCCCCACGGCAATCAGCGCAAAAAAGAGCATCTTGGCGCGCGCTGAGGCACCTTGTTTAAAGAGTGGTGGTGGGGTGTATTCCATCAGAGTGAAACTTTAAACCAATTGAAGGCAATTAGTGCAGGCTGGAAATACAACTGTGCGCTGACCCGCCCACCTCCCCGAAGTCCGGGAAGCAGGCCAGTGGCTTTGCAAAGGGGTCGGGGAGTGCGGCTGAGAGAGCGGAACGGACAGCCGACGCGCATTTACTCGTAGGAGAAGAGGGAACCGAGTTTATCCATGCGCTCGAGTGCCATGCCTGAGCCGCGCACCACGCAGGTTAATGGGTCTTCGGCCACTAGAACAGGCAAGCCGGTTTCTTCCATCAACAAGCGGTCGAGATCACGCAACAAGGCGCCACCGCCGGTCAACATCATGCCTTTTTCGGCGATGTCCGCACCGAGTTCTGGTGGGGTCTGTTCCAGAGCGTTTTTAACCGCCGAAACGATGCTATTGAGTGGATCTGTCAGCGCTTCCAGCACTTCATTACTGGAGATGGTGAAGGAGCGCGGAATACCCTCAGAGAGGTTACGGCCCTTAACTTCCATCTCGCGGACTTCGGTTCCAGGGAATGCGGAACCGATTTGTTTTTTGATGGTTTCAGCAGTCTGTTCGCCAATCAACATGCCGTAGTTACGGCGGATGTAATTGACAATCGCTTCGTCAAATTTATCGCCGCCGACACGGACCGAACCTTTATAAACCATGCCGCCCAGCGAAATGATGCCGACCTCGGTGGTACCACCACCAATATCAACCACCATAGAACCGGTTGCTTCCGACACCGGCAGACCAGCACCGATGGCAGCGGCCATTGGCTCTTCAATCAAAAATACCTGAGAAGCTCCGGCGCCCAGCGCCGACTCACGAATCGCGCGTCGCTCAACCTGAGTCGATCCGCAAGGAACGCAAATAATGATGCGCGGTGAAGGCTTGAAGAGCTTGGTATCGTGAACCATGCGGATGAACTGCTTAAGCATCTGCTCGGTGACGGTAAAGTCGGCAATCACGCCGTCTTTCATAGGGCGAATAGCTTCGATATTGCCAGGCACCTTACCCAACATCTGCTTGGCTTCTTTACCGACAGCCTGAATATTCTTTTTGGCGTTTGGACCGCCTTGCTGGCGAATCGCGACCACGGAGGGCTCATCCAGAACAATCCCCAGTCCGCGAACATAAATCAAGGTATTCGCGGTACCCAGATCAATGGCGAGATCGTTCGAAAAATAGCTACGGAGGAATCCAAACATGTAATCGTGTCCTTATGCGCCGGATTTTGAAAATACCGGCTGAGAAATTGCCCATCTGCTGCAAAAACACTGTCCTGCCGGGGGTTTGAAGCTCGCCGCTGGCGCCGGGTGCATTGAATCACTGAGGCCAACAACGTTGGTTTGCCCGACGATACGGCACAACACCGCCGATACCGTTTAGCAGGACGCGTTAGCGGCCTTTAACCTGACATTCTACCTTATAATGCGGTGCAAATTGGCTGTCAGAAACGCTAAAAAATGAAATGATTAGCGTTCTTTCTTGCCCGAAAGCCGATCTTGGCGCTGTTCTCCATTTTTTAATCCCCGCACTGCACATCAAACGACGACCCGCCTCATGTCCCTGACCCTAGACGATATCGCCCGGCTATCCAAGCTGGCACAACTGGACCTCAATGGTCAGCAAGCCGATGATGCGCTCGACAAGTTGAACAGCATTTTCGCTCTGGTCGAGCAAATGCGCGCCGTCGACACCTCGGGAGTCGCCCCATTGTCGCATCCGATTGCTGCCTGGAAGGATGACGTTGCCTTACGCTTGCGCGAAGACAAAGTCACGGAGCCCAACCGCCGTGATGACTATCAAAAGCCGGCTCCAGCGACCCAAGACGGCTTATACCTAGTCCCCAAAGTCATTGATTAGCCCCTCACCGTCGTCGCAAACTAGCGGCGCGGCCCATTTTCACGGCAGCTCATTCGTTCATGCATAAGCACACACTGACAGAACTATCCGCACAGCTGAAAAGCAAAAAAATTTCAGCCGTCGAACTGGCGCAGCTCTATTTACAGCGCATTTCCGCTAGCGAGCTGAATGCGTTTATTAACGTACAGCCTGAATTCACTCTGGCGCAAGCCAAAGACGCTGACGCCCGCATCGCGCGCGGCGAGGTCACCGCACTAACCGGCCTGCCGATTGCGCACAAAGATATTTTCGTGACGCGCGACTGGACCTCAACAGCGGGCTCCAAAATGCTTTCCGGCTACATCAGCCCATTTGATGCAACTGTGGTGGAACAGTTCCGCAATGCAGGCATGGTGACGCTAGGAAAACTCAATTGTGATGAATTCGCCATGGGTTCATCCAACGAAAATTCATTTTTCGGCGCTGTGAAAAATCCCTGGGACACCACGGCTGTACCCGGCGGATCATCGGGCGGATCTGCGGCTGCAATCGCAGGCGGCCTCGCGCCCGCCGCGACCGGCACCGATACAGGCGGCTCGATCCGACAACCCGCTGCACTGTGTGGCGTTACTGGCATTAAACCCACCTATGGCAGCGTGTCTCGCTATGGAATGATTGCCTTTGCTTCGTCGCTCGATCAAGGCGGCCCGATGGCATGGACCGCAGAAGATTGCGCACTACTACTCAACTCGATGATTAGTTTTGATCAGCGCGATTCGACATCGATAGAACGCGCACCGGAAGATTTTTCGCGTCATCTTGCTGATTCGATCAAAGGATTAAAGATAGGTGTACCTAAAGAATATTTGGGCACAGGACTGGCCAGCGATGTCGCTGATGCCGTGCAAGCCGCATTAAAAGAATATGAAAAATTAGGCGCCACCTTAGTCGAGATTTCACTACCCAAAACCTCACTAGCGATTCCTGTGTATTACGTGATCGCACCCGCCGAAGCGTCGTCCAATCTTTCGCGTTTTGATGGCGTGCGTTACGGTCATCGAGCAAAAAATTACACCGACCTATCCGACATGTATTGCAAGACACGCGCGGAAGGATTCGGTGACGAAGTTAAACGACGCATTTTGGTTGGCGCTTACGTGCTCTCACATGGTTATTACGATGCCTACTATTTGCAAGCGCAAAAAATTCGTCGTTTGATTGCTCAAGATTTTCAAGAAGCTTTCAAACAATGTGATGTGATTATGGGTCCCGTAGCACCTACCGTTGCATGGGATCTTGGATCGAAAGTCAATGATCCGGTGGCTAATTATTTGGCTGACATTTACACACTCTCTACCAGCTTGGCTGGCTTGCCTGGTATGTCGATTCCGGTGGGCTTTGGTCAGGGCGAAAAAAATTCGCGTCGCCCCGTTGGCCTGCAATTGATTGGTAATTATTTTACTGAAGCTAAATTACTCAACATCGCACATCAGTATCAGCTTGCGACAGATTGGCACAAGCAGCGACCTACACAGAATTAAAGGAATCCTTATGCAATGGGAAGTCGTGATCGGGCTGGAAACACATGCACAGCTCACCACCGAATCCAAAATTTTCAGTGGCGCGTCCATCGCTTTCGGCGCCGCTCCGAACACGCAAGCCTGCCCAGTTGATCTGGCATTACCAGGCGTGCTGCCGGTCTTAAACAAGGGCGCGGTTGAGCGTGCGATTCAGTTTGGCTTAGCGATTGGCGCGACGATTGCACCTGAATCTATTTTTGCGCGCAAAAATTATTTTTATCCTGATCTACCGAAAGGCTATCAGATCAGTCAATTTGAAATCCCTGTGGTTCAAGGCGGCACGCTATCCTTCGTTGTTGAAATCAACGGTAAAGCTGAACTTAAAACGGTGCAGTTAACGCGCGCGCATCTGGAAGAAGATGCTGGAAAATCCTTGCACGAGGATTATCACGGCATGACCGGCATTGACCTGAACCGCGCCGGCACGCCCTTGCTTGAAATCGTGACCGAACCCGATATGCGCAGCGCCGCTGAAGCCGTGGCTTATGCAAAAGCGTTGCACTCACTCGTCGTTTGGCTCGGCGTTTGCGATGGCAACATGCAAGAAGGATCGTTCCGTTGCGATGCCAATGTATCAGTTAGACCCGTCGGCCAAAAAGAGTATGGCACACGCTGCGAAATTAAAAATCTGAATTCTTTCCGGTTTTTGGAAGAAGCGATTAACTACGAAGTGCGCCGTCAAATCGAAGTGATCGAAGATGGCGGCAAAATCACTCAAGAGACGCGCCTCTACGATCCCGATAAAAAAGAAACGCGCTCCATGCGCAGCAAAGAAGATGCGATGGACTATCGCTATTTTCCTGATCCGGATTTGCCGCCACTCGTCATTGCGGCCGATTGGATCGCACGCGTCAAAGCGTCACTTCCCGAATTACCAGGGGCGATGCGCGAGCGTTTTGTGCGCGACTATCAATTATCAGAATACGACGCCATGGTGCTGACGCAATCGAAAGCGATGGCCATTTATTTTGAGTCCGTGGTGTCCACTGCCGGTCGCGAGCAAGCTAAACCTGCGGCTAACTGGTTGATGGGTGAGGTGTCCTCCACGCTTAATCGCGAAGGTATTGATATCGCGCACTCACCCGTCAGCGCAGCGCAATTCGCATTGCTTCTCAAGCGCATCGCTGATGGAACTATCTCTAACAAAATTGCCAAAGAAGTTTTCTCCGGCATGTGGGATGCGCGCTCTGACTCTGCCACATTGGCGGATGATTTAATTGAATCCAAAGGCTTGAAACAAATTTCGGATAGCGGCGCATTAGAAAAAATTATTGATGAAGTGCTCGCCGCCAATGCAAAATCCGTTGAAGAATTTAGAACTGGTAAAGAAAAAGCCTTCAATGCGCTAATTGGTCAAGCCATGAAAGCCAGTAAAGGCAAAGCTAACCCTGCGCAATTAACTGAACTACTGAAGAAAAAACTAGGCTGATGTAAATCAGCTTTCCTACTTTTACACACTGAGAATAAAAATGAAAAAAATCTATGCGTTGTTACTACTGGCTTTGAGCTTTGCCGGCATTGTAAATAACGTCCAGGCACAAACGTCCCAGATTAGTACTGAATATTTAATGACGGTCTATATTCCGACTGAACGCAAAGCGATCGATAGCGCTCTAACCGTCGTTAATATTCTTCCGGGTGGCTGGGTAAAAGGCCCACGCATCTCTGGAAAAATTATCGCACCGGGTGGAGATTGGATACGCACCACACCCTCAGGCGCACTGCGTTTGGACGTGCGTTTAACAATCGAAACTGATGACGGCGCACAAATCTATATGACGTATGGCGGTGTTGTGGTCGGCTCAAAAGAAGCTGGCGAAGCGCTGGCGCGCGGTGAAGTGCTGAATGAAAAAGGCATGCCTTATTTCATTACTACACCTCAGTTTCAAACCTCAGCTGAAAAATACAATTGGATGAATCAAGTCCAAGGCGTCGGTAAGATGGTTGAACTCAAACGCGCTAAAAATGATGCGTATGTGAAGTACGATATTTTTATCGCCCGCTAATTAACTCACTCCATAGCGCTGGCGATATGTCGCCACCGCTGTGCGGAATGCGGCGAGTTCTGAGCTACATTTTTTCCCAGTTCAATCTGTTCCAGCCTTACCAATAAGGTCTGACAAGACCTCCAAGCTTTTTACGACCTCCTTGCCAGGTCTTCCAACCCAGCGCATAATGCATCGCAATTGCAATGCGTGAGGTGCCAGCATGAAGTCATCCAATTTCCCCTCAGTACGAGTAGATCCAAGCTTGAGGGAGGCAGCAGAAAAGGTGCTTGAGTCAGAGGAGAGTCTGTCGAGTTTCGTCGAGCATTCCATTCGCTATCAAGTACAGCGCCGCAACTTGCAGCGCACTTTCATAGAGCGGGGATTAGCTGCCGCTGCGGAGGCCAGACACTCTGGCGAGTACTTCAGTACCGACGAAGTACTCACTGAACTGGATCAGATCATTGACACTCAACGCAATCGGTAATGATTTTTCAGGTTCGCTACACGCGTGGCGCTCGAGAAGATCTGAAAAGACTTTTTAGTTTTCTTGCCGAGAGAGACTTGGCTGCAGCAAAACGTGCACGCAAAGCGATCTCTAAAAGCATGGAGCTCTTGGCCGATTTTCCTTGGTCATGTCGCAAGGCATCGCACGACAATCCGTTTATTCGCGAACTTGTTATCTCATTCGGCGGCGGCTACGTGGCCCTGTTCGAGATAGATGATGTAAAAAATATTACGATCCTAGCCATTCGCAATCAACGCGAGGATGATTTCACCTAGCGCATTGAATTAATTTGGCGCGCAGTCTTGGCCTAAATTTTCTTCAAAAGCTCTGTCATGCAACGCCGTACCTTTCGCGATACGTCGCCACCGCTGTGCGGAATGCGGCGAGTTCTGAGCTAGCACCCGGGCCTGAAAGATAAGCAAATAAATCATTCAGGTTCGCGATAGGTAGCACGGGCATACCAAAGTTTTGCTCAACTTCCTGCACCGCGGATAAATTCGATAGCGCACCTTCTGCGCCACTTTTTTCCATTCTATCTAGCGCAATCAGTACGGCACACGGAGTCGCGTTCTGTGCACGTATCAGATCTACCGATTCGCGCACTGAGGTGCCGGCAGAAATCACATCATCAATAATGACAACGCGGCCGCTGAGCTTGGCCCCAACGATAGTGCCGCCTTCGCCATGGTCTTTGGCTTCTTTGCGGTTATAGGCAAACGGCACATTGCGGCCTTTCGCGGCCAACGCTACCGCAGTGGCTGATGCCAGTGTGATGCCTTTGTAAGCAGGGCCAAACAGCATGTCAAATTCAACACCCGAATCCAACAAGGTTTGCGCATAAAATTCAGCCAACTTACCTAGACGCTCACCGTCATTGAATAAGCCGGCATTAAAAAAATAAGGTGAGAGGCGACCGGCCTTGGTAACGAATTCACCAAAACGCAGCACACCCGCCGCCACCGAAAACTCGATAAATTCTTCACGCAGCTTATTCACTCGCTCACCTTCGCTCTGTTCCTAAAGTCGCTATTTTAACGCCTAAGAGACCTGCGCCCGAATCGGTTATGCTTGCGCGCATTCTGCTTTGCAATTTCTTTTCGCTTTTATTCATTATGAAAATAATTTCAGCCAATCTCAACGGCATACGCTCCGCCGCCAAAAAGAATTTCTTCGGATGGATGCATAAACAGCAAGCTGATTTCGTTTGTGTGCAAGAGCTAAAAGCTCAACACGGCGATATGTCGCCCGATTTTTTAGCGCCCGCGGGTTATCACGGGCATTTCCACTATGCTGAAAAAAAGGGCTATTCCGGCACCGGCGTTTATTCGCGCGAAAAACCCCTTTCGGTAACGACGGGCTTTGGCAATGCTGAATTTGATGCTGAGGGTCGCTATGTACAAGTCGACTTTGAAAAGTTGACGTTGATATCACTCTACTGCCCGTCAGGCTCGTCTAGCGATGATCGACAACAGGCTAAGTTTCGTTTCATGGATGCCTTTATGCCGCATCTACTATCGCTTAGACAATCAGGTCGTGAAGTGGTGATCTGCGGTGACTGGAATATCGCGCACAAAGAAATCGATCTGAAGAATTGGAAAAGCAATCAAAAAAATTCTGGCTTTTTGCCAGAAGAACGCCAATGGATGAGTGACGTGCTTGGTAAAGCTGATTGGCGTGATGTGTATCGCATACTCCACCCTGAAACAACCGGTGAGGCCTACACGTGGTGGAGTAATCGCGGACAAGCTTGGGCGAACAATGTAGGTTGGCGGATTGATTATCAGATCGCGACACCTGCGATAGCAACCACATCGAAAAGCGCATCGGTGTACAAAGATGAACGCTTCTCCGATCATTCGCCGCTAATCATTAACTACGACTGGCCAGCGTAATCTAAATAGAACTGTCCGGTTAGCCGAAGAACCAGTAACACACTGCAATGGATGCCAGCACACCGGCCAAATCAGCCAGTAACGCACATGCAACAGCATGTCGTGCACGCTGTATTCCCACCGCGCCAAAATAGACTGCCAATACATAAAAGGTAGTTTCTGTGCTGCCCTGCACTGTCGCAGCGAGCAGCGCCGGAAAACTATCAACGCCATGCGAACTCATGGTGTCGATTAGCATAGCGCGCGCAGCACTTCCTGAAAACGGTTTGACTAGCGCCGTGGGCAAGGCATCGACAAAGCGTTGATCCCAACCGATATGTTCAACGCCCACTCGAATGAGTTCCAGCAAAAATTCTAAGGCGCCTGAAGCGCGCAACACGCCCACCGCACACAGCATCGCGACTAAATACGGCAGTAAATTTTTTGCGACCTCAAATCCTTCGCGAGCCCCTTCAACAAAGGCTTCGTACACAGGAACACGCCGCCAAACACCCGCCAATAAAAACGCCAGAATCAAACCGAACAAGATCGCATTTCCCAACACCGACGATAAGGCAGCTAATGCAACTGAAGACAGGCTAGCCAAGACCGCCATCGTCAGCCCCAACAGCAAACCTGCACCACCCAAAAAACGCAAAACTACGGGATCAAGTAGTTTTAATCGCTGCACAAAAGCCACTGCAAAAAGACCCGTGAGTGTGGATGCTGTTGTGGCCAACAGTATCGGCAAAAATACAAGCGTGGGATCGGGCGCACCTTGCTGCGCGCGATACATAAATATCGAAACCGGCAACAAGGTTAGTGACGAAGCATTCAACACTAAAAACATAATCTGCGCATCACTTGCTACGACGGGATCAGGATTAAGCGACTGCAATTCACGCATGGCTTTTAAACCAATAGGCGTCGCGGCATTATCTAAGCCCAGCGCATTGGCTGTGAAATTCATGGTGATTAAACCGAGGGCAGGGTGGCCGACAGGCACGCCGGGCAGTAAGCGTGCAAACAAAGGGGAGAGTAGGCGTGCGAGTGAGCTTACTAAACCAGCGCGTTCTGCAATACGCAAAAATCCCAGCCACAAGGTCAGGGTGCCGAACAATAAAATCATGACATCCACCGAAAGCTTAGCCATCGCAAACAAGCTCTCGACCATAGACGCAAACACACTGGCATCACCTATGACTAGCAATCGCCACAGCGCACTGGCTGTAGCAACCAAAAAAAATCCTAGCCAGAGAAAATTTAGCATGCGCTAAGGCTTACTTTCTAATACAAGTGATACATGTCGATTATTGCCGTTTCAATTCCAGCAACCAGTAAAACCAATTAATGACTTCCTGGTTCCTTCATCGGATTCCATGGTGCGATTTTCGGCAACAGCAACATGCCGGGTAAGGCTAAGGCAAAACAAATTAAGAAAAAAATAAACCAACCCGTTTGCGCAACAATAAAACCAGTTAGCGCATTAAAAAAGGTTCGTGGTACGGCCGCCAAACTAGTAAATAAAGCAAACTGCGTTGCGGTGTAGCGTTGATCTGTGGTCGTTGCAATGAATGCGGTGAAAGCGGCGGTACCTAAGCCCACAGCAAACGCTTCTAAGCCAATGACTAAACCCAGCATTAAGGTACTAGGCTCTACACCGGGTGTGACAACGCTTGTTTGCGCGAGCAAAGCAAAGCCGAGTATGGCAACGGCCTGCAGCACACCGAATATCCACAAGCCGCGATTAACACCGGTTTTTTCTAACCACACAGCGCCCAAAATACCACCCGCCAAACTCGCCCATAAGCCCGCATTTTTTGCGACTAAACCTATCGTGGTGCGAGTAAAGCCCAGCTCCATATAAAACGGCGTAGCCAATGCCGTGGCCATCGAATCGCCGAGCTTATACAAAAATATAAAAGCAAGTATCAACAAGGCATGTGACCAACCACTGCGATGGATAAATTCTTTGAATGGCTCAACGACGGCTTCGCGTAATGAGCGTGGCGGTTCACCGTAAATAGCGGGTTCACGAATCACAAGTGTGGTCACCATACCCGGCAGCATAAACAGCGCAGTAATATAAAAGACGATCTGCCAACTGACGAAGTCAGACAAAAT
>CANGJE010000053.1 GCA_947454305.1 Oxalobacteraceae bacterium | reverse complement strand
TATATCAGGCGCACCCATCGATGCGCCTTCTGCCTTAAATGTGAGCCGTTCGCGATAAAGGTAATAGCCTTCTGCAATCTCAAATTTCACCTCAATTGATTTTGCATCGATCAAGCGAGCACTTACGCGAAACGCTTTTTCAGGCGGCAAAAAATCATCGTCTGCATGGCTGGGAGCCATCACCAAACCAAACAAGCAAATAACACTGAGTAGCAAACGAATCCACTTACGCATGATTATCTTTCGCTGTTTCAGCAGCTATCCACTGCAGGTAAGGCGCATAACCGGCAACGATGGGCGTAGCAATAATTTCTGGAACATCATAGGGATGAATTTTCACTATCGCCTTCTGTAAACTATCAGCCTGTTGCGACGTGGTTTTTATCAGCAAGGTGATCTCAGTCGCTTCTTCAATCTGACCTTGCCAACGATATATGGATTGCACTGCTGGCAGTAAATTGACGCACGCTGCTAAGCGCGCTTCGACCAGTGTCCTTGCAATCAGTTGCGCGCACTCCAAGTCGGGCACATTAGTTAAAACGAGTAATGCTTGATCCATGGGCTTTAGTGGATGACTATTTCAACAAGCGACGTCGGGTCAATACGGTGGCTAGATAAAAACCGAAAAAACAATAGCTCATTAAGATAAGTATATTCTGCCAGGCAGCTTCAGGCAGATGGCCGAGTAACAATGGTCGCACAACTTGAACGGCGACGCCGAGCGGGAGAATCTGAGCCAACGGTTGCAGCCATGAAGGCAGCTGGCTGGCTGGATAATAAACGCCCGACATAAAAATCATGGGCGTTAACATTAATGTGAAATAGTACGTAAAAAAATCATAGCCGCGAGCTATGGCATTAATCACTAAGGCGAGCGATGCAAAGGTAACGCCAACCAAAAACAACAGTGGGGGTACAAGTAGGGTTGTGGGATGAAGCCCTATACCTAACAAAAAGAGTACCCCCAGTATCGCCATACCAGAAATCATGGCCTTACTCGCGGCCCACAGCATCTCTGCCAGCACAATGTCATCCAAATCCAGCGGGGTATTCAATAGCGACTCCCAAGTCTTCTGAACATGCATACGAGAGAACGCTGAATACAGCGCCTCGAATGAGGCTGCCATCATGACCGACATGGAAATTGCACCACTGGCTAAAAACTCTATGTAGCGAACACCGTCAATCTCATTGAGCAGACTACCAAGACCATAACCAAATGCGACTAAGGTAATTAATGGCTCAGCGATGTTACCAATGACACTAGCAATGGCGAGCTTACGCCACACAAGAAAATTACGACGCCAGACTGAAAAAAAACGCAGGCTGAACGAGGGCAGTTGATAAATTCGATTACGCATGATCGCCATTAATCTCGCATCTCGCGACCGGTGAGTTTCAAAAATAAATCTTCTAAGTTAGCAGGGCGATGCAAATAACGCAGGCCACTTTGTTCTGAAAGATTTTTGAGCAAGGCATCGGTATGGCGGGTGTAGCAAAATGCTGTTTCACCACTCAACTCTACTCGATCGGCAAGTGACCGCGCTTGGGCTAACCAATCAGCCACATTGTCACCATAGACTTCAACTACTTGCGGCTCAATGTGTTCTGCAATTAGCTCGCGCGGAACACCCTCTGCAATTAACTGCCCTTGATCAATCACGGCGAGACGATCGCACAAGCGCTCAGCCTCATCCATGAAGTGAGTGGTCAACAATATGGTTTTCCCCGATGCTAATAAAGTTTTAAGCCGCTCCCACATCACGTGCCGTGCCTGTGGATCTAGACCCGTTGTTGGCTCATCCATGAAAATTAGATCGGGGTCGTTCACCAAGGCTCGAGCTAAGGTTAGACGTCGTTTCATACCACCCGATAGCTCACCTATTTGCGCTTTTCGTTTGGCAGTAAGCGTAGCGAACTCTAGCAACCAATCAATACGTTCATGCACTTGCTTATCGCTCATGCCGAAATAGCGTCCATACACCAAAAGATTTTCTTCTACGGTGAAATCAGGATCTAAGCTATCCATCTGAGGCACCACACCGACACGCATACGAGCGCGGCGTGCCTCGGCTGGAATGTGATGACCACCAAGCATAATACTTCCGCTATCGGGCTCACTGAGTCCTAAGCACAATTTCAGCGTAGTGGTTTTACCGGCACCGTTAGGGCCGAGTAATCCATAACACTCACCTGGACGCAAACTGAACGACAAATCATTCACGACCTCTTGTCTCTGAGCACCTTGGCCGTAGGATTTATGCAGATGCTGAACACTCAATACATGCATTACATCGCCCTGTGATTTTTGAGGTAGCGTTATTAGAAGCACAAAAGCCAGGCATGCCTGGCTTTTGATGTTAGAGCATTACAGCTTAGCTTATTCTGCAGAATCGGCCACTTCAGGACGATCTAGCAATTCAACGTAGGCCATAGGTGCATTGTCGCCAACACGGAAACCCATTTTCAAAATACGCAAATAACCGCCATTGCGATTAGCGTAACGTGGGCCCAGCTCAGCGAATAACTTGACAACCATTTCGCGATCGCGCAGGCGGCTAAATGCGAGACGCTTATTCGCCAGCGTATCTGTTTTACCCAAGGTGAGAATCGGCTCTATAACGCGGCGCAGTTCTTTAGCTTTAGGTAAAGTGGTTTTGATTGCTTCATGACGCAGCAGTGATACGGTCATGTTACGTAACATCGCAAGGCGATGTGAGGAAGTACGATTTAACTTACGAAGTCCATGACGATGACGCATGACAATTCCTTTTCAGAGTATTAGATCCAGCTCTTCTATCGCTTAACTAAATTCTCTTTTCGAGAATTTAAGTCGGTGCGCGGGCCGGTAAATTATTTAAACAGTCGAGAAATTTTCTCGAATTACTTATCGAGACCGGCTGGTGGCCAGTTCTCGAGTTTCATGCCTAACGTGAGACCACGCGAAGCAAGTACTTCTTTAATTTCGTTGAGCGATTTACGGCCCAGATTTGGCGTCTTCAACAATTCATTTTCGCTACGCTGAATCAGATCGCCAATGTAGTAAATATTCTCGGCCTTGAGACAGTTAGCAGAGCGAACAGTAAGTTCGAGATCATCCACTGGACGCAACAAGATAGGATCAACTGTTGGAGCGCGCGAAGGCACTTCAGCAGCCGTTTCTGTACCTTCGAGTGCGGCAAAGACATTCAATTGATCAACCAACACGCGCGCTGATTGACGAATCGCTTCTTCAGGTGTAATGACGCCGTTGGTCTCGATATTCATCACCAACTTATCCAAGTCGGTACGCTGTTCTACACGAGCAGACTCAACAGAGTACGATACGCGTTTAACGGGTGAAAATGAAGCATCAAGAATGATGCGACCAATGGTCTTGTTTGCATCTTCAGCCAGACGACGAACGTTACCAGGCACGTAGCCACGGCCCTTCTCAACTTTGACTTGCATATCAAGCTTACCGCCTGGTGTCAGGTGAGCAATCACGTGATCCGGATTGATCAACTCCACATCATGGGGCAGATCAATATCGGATGCGAGTACAGCGCCTTCGCCTTCTTTTTTCAGCGTTAGCATGACTTCATCACGGCTATGGAGTTTGAACACCACGCCTTTGAGATTTAGCAGAATATCGACGACGTCTTCCTGAACGCCATCCAGCGATGAGTACTCGTGTACCACGCCAGCGATCGTCACTTCGGTCGGCGCATAGCCAACCATCGACGACAATAAAACTCGACGTAAAGCATTGCCTAGCGTATGGCCATAGCCACGCTCAAACGGCTCCATCTCGACTTTGGCATGACCCAAACCGAGTGGTTCAACTTCAATAATGCGTGGCTTCAACAGATTGTTATGCATGAATGTCCTTTCAATACCCTCGGCTCGTTACGCCGATAAGGCTGATGGAATATCGAAAGGCGTCAGAACCACTGACTCTGACGCCGGGAAATTAGCGTGAATACAATTCGACGATGAGTGACTCGTTGACTTCTTGATTGAAGTCCGCACGATCTGGCCAGCTCTTGAGCGAGCCTTCCATTTTCTTAGCATCGACTGACACCCACAGAGGGAAGCCAGTTTGTTCTGCCAGCGACAAAGCTTCAGCAATACGAACTTGTTTTTTAGCTTTTTCGCGAATCGCAACCACATCGCCTACTTTGACTTGGTACGAAGCGATGTTAACCACGTTGCCATTAACCGTGATCGCCTTATGCGAAACTAATTGACGGCCTTCAGCGCGAGTAGAAGCAAAACCCAAGCGATAAACGACGTTATCGAGACGCGCTTCCAGCAACTGCAGTAATGTTTCGCCGGTGTTGCCTTTGCGACGATCAGCTTCTGCAAAATAGCGGCGGAACTGGCGCTCGAGTACACCGTAGATACGTTTAACTTTTTGTTTTTCACGCAGCTGGTTTCCGAAGTCGGAAGTGCGAGCGCCTGAAGTGCGGCCATGTTGGCCAGGCTTTGAATCAAGTTTGCATTTCGACTCAAGTGAGCGACGTGCACTCTTGAGGAATAAGTCGGTACCTTCACGACGTGATAATTTTGCTTTAGGTCCAATATAACGTGCCACGATTTCTCCTTGATATGACGCCCCAAACAGCAAAGCTGTTAGGCGCTAGTCTGGCCTGCATACTGCCAGACGGTGGTCTTCAGAACAAAACCCGCCACAACGGCGGGTCACCTGCAGATACTGCAAAAACTTGCTTAGATACGACGACGCTTAGGAGGACGGCAGCCGTTATGCGGCACGGGTGTTACGTCCTGAATTTGCGTGATCTTGATGCCTAGGCTGTTGAGTGCGCGAACCGCTGATTCGCGACCTGGGCCTGGGCCCTTAATGCGAACTTCTAGATTTTTTACGCCGCACTCAATCGCTACCTTGCCAGCTGCTTCGGCTGCAACCTGCGCTGCAAAAGGTGTTGATTTACGTGAGCCCTTGAAGCCAGCACCACCCGAAGTCGCCCATGACAGAGCATTGCCCTGACGATCGGTGATCGTGATGATGGTGTTATTGAATGACGCATGGATATGCGCGATTCCTTCTGCAACGTTCTTTTTGACCTTCTTGCGAACGCGAGCTGAAGCGGCGTTGTTGGGTGCTTTTGCCATAATAATTTCCTAGAATCCGGTAAGGGATTATTTTTTCAGTGATTGCGCTGCTTTACGCGGGCCCTTGCGGGTACGTGCATTGGTACGAGTACGCTGACCGCGACATGGCAAGCCACGACGATGGCGCAAGCCACGATAGCAACCCAAGTCCATCAGTCGCTTGATGTTCATCGATAGCTCACGACGAAGGTCACCCTCAACGATGAATTTACCTATCTCATCGCGCAGTTTTTCCAACTCGCTGTCATCCAGATCTTTGACTTTCTTAGTCACTGGAACGCCGGTCGCAGCACAAATCTTGTGCGCGCGTGGACGGCCAATGCCATAGATGGCTGTCAGACCAATTACTGTGTGTTGATGGTTGGGGACGTTGACCCCTGCAATACGTGCCATGCGTTATTCCTCAATAAATAACGTTAAATTAACCTTGGCGCTGCTTATGACGCGGCTCGATACAAATGACTCGAACAACGCCTTTGCGCTTAATGATCTTACAGTTGCGGCAGATTCGCTTTACTGATGCGAGCACTTTCATGATGGCCCTCTTTCTTTCAGTCTTCTAATTTACTAGCTAATTACTTGGTACGGAATACAATCCGCGCCCTGCTTAAATCATACGGCGTCAGTTCTACTGTCACCTTGTCACCAGGAAGAATGCGGATATAGTTCATTCGCATCTTTCCCGAAATATGTCCGAGTACTACATGCCCGTTTTCCAGTTTGACCCTAAAGGTTGCATTTGGGAGATTTTCAAGAATCTCACCTTGCATCTGAATTACGTCATCCTTGGACATATAAAGTACTTAGTCTCTAATATCAACGCGACGCTATGCCGCCTTTGAAATTCGCCTTGCGCAGCAGGGATTCGTATTGCTGCGACATTACATAATTTTGTACCTGAGCCATGAAGTCCATCGTCACCACCACGATGATCAGCAACGAAGTGCCACCAAAATAAAACGGCACATTCCAACGCGCGATCAAAAACTCTGGCAATAAACAAATCAGCGTTATGTACACCGCACCCGCCAAAGTCAGACGAGTCAAGATGCGATCGATATAACGCGCGGTCTGCTCACCTGGACGGATACCCGGAACAAAAGCACCGCTCTTCTTCAGGTTATCTGCTGTCTCTTTGCTGTTAAACACCAATGCCGTGTAAAAGAAGCAAAAGAAAATAATTGCAGCTGCATATAACAACGCATGAACCGGCTCACCAGGAGCCAATGATGCTGACAAATCCTTCAAAAATCTCACTACAACGCTGTCGGCCTCACCTGAGGTAAACCAACTGGTAATCGTGGCAGGAAACAAAATAATCGACGAAGCAAAAATCGGCGGAATCACACCTGCCATATTTAGCTTCAACGGTAGATGGCTGCTTTGGCCGCCATACACTTTGTTACCCACCTGACGCTTTGCATAATTCACGAGTATCTTGCGCTGACCACGCTCGATGAACACCACCAAGTAAGTCACCAGCGCTACAACGAGACAGATGAAAATCGCGCTCAACGCGTTCATCGATCCTGTACGAACTAATTCAAACAGACCACCCAATGCATTTGGCAGACCCGCTGCAATACCGGCAAAAATAATGATTGAGATTCCGTTACCAAGACCACGCTCAGTAATCTGTTCACCCAACCACATCAAAAACATGGTGCCCGTTACCAGCGTTACCGCGGTGGTAAAACGAAACGCCAAGCCCGGATCAATCACCAACCTAGCCTGGGACTCAAGCGCGATAGCAATGCCAACTGCTTGGAAAGTAGCTAGTACTAATGTCCCGTAGCGCGTGTACTGCGTAATCTTGCGGCGACCTGATTCGCCTTCTTTTTTTAATGCTTCCAGCTGCGGTGACACCACCGACAGTAACTGCATGATGATCGACGCTGAGATGTAAGGCATGATGCCCAACGCGAAAATCGTAAACCGTGACAATGCACCACCTGAAAACATGTTGAACATGCCAAGGATGCCGCCGCGATTTTGGTTAAATAACGCAGCCAACTGGACTGGGTCGATTCCCGGTACGGGAATATGCGCACCTATCCTAAATACGATCAATGAACCTAGCAGAAACCATAAGCGCGACCACGGAAAACCGCTTGCCGCGCTTTTAGCTAATTTTGAAGTGGTCGCCACTGATTCCTTGCCTGTTCCGCTATTACTCTACTGATCCACCAGCAGCTTCAATAGCTGCTTTCGCACCGGCAGTTGCGATCAAACCCTTGATAACAATTTTTTTAGTCAGCTCGCCTGATTTGATCACTCGCACTACGCGCGCCAATTCAGAAACGATGCCAGCCTTTTTCAATGCCAACACATCAATCTCGTTCACCGGCATTTTTTCCAATTCGGACAAGCGAACTTCTGCTTTGAATGGTTTCATTTGCGATTTAAAGCCACGCTTAGGCAAGCGACGTTGCAGCGGCATCTGACCGCCCTCGAAGCCTACTTTATGAAATCCACCCGCACGTGATTTTTGACCTTTATGGCCACGACCAGCGGTCTTACCTAATCCTGAACCAATGCCACGACCCACGCGACGTTTTGCATGTTTGGCGCCATCTGCAGGCTGAATTGTGTTGAGTTCCATGATTTCTCCGATCGCAAGCTCTGCTTACGACACTACTTTCACGAGATACGATACTTTGTTGATCATGCCGCGGACTGCTGGAGTGTCTTCCAACTCAGAGACTGAATTGATTTTGCGCAATCCCAGACCCCGCACCGTCGCACGATGAGTTTCTCTAGTTCCAATCAAGCCTTTAATGAGCTTTACTTTGACTGTGTTTGCCATGTCGTTCGCCTCAACCAAGGATTTCTTCGACCGTCTTGCCACGTTTGGCAGCGATCTCGGAAGGGGTGCTCATTTTTGCGAGACCATTGATAGTCGCGCGCACCATGTTGTAAGGGTTTGTCGAGCCGTTTGATTTAGCTACAACGTTAGTAACACCCATCACTTCAAAAATCGCGCGCATTGGACCACCAGCGATAACACCCGTACCTTCTTTGGCAGGAATCATCATCACGGAAGATGCGCCATGGCGACCATGTACGGTGTGGTGTAACGTACCATTGCGTAGCGATACTTTAACCATCTTGCGACGCGCTTCTTCCATCGCTTTTTGTACAGCAACAGGCACCTCTTTTGACTTGCCCTTGCCCATGCCAATGCGTCCGTCGCCATCACCAACTACAGCCAGCGCAGCGAAGCCCATAATACGGCCACCCTTTACGACTTTAGTTACGCGATTTACTGCGATCATTTTTTCGCGCATGCCATCATCAGGCTTGTCGCTTTGCATTTTTTGTTGCATCTTTGCCATGGTGAATTTTCCTTAGAACTTCAGACCAGCTTCACGGGCCGCTTCAGCCACTGCCTTAACACGGCCGTGGTAACGGAAACCTGAACGATCAAACGCTACCTCAGCGATACCCGCCTTGAGCGCCTTTTCTGCTACGCGTTTTCCAACTAACGCCGCGGCAGCTGTATTGCCACCCTTGCCTGATTTGCCCGCTAACTCCTGACGAACTTCGACTTCGGCAGTCGATGCGCTGGCCAAAACTTTGGCATCTGGGCCAATGATGCTGGCGTAGATGTGAAGGTTGGTACGGTGCACAGCAAGGCGATTTACCTTGAGTTCTACAATCTTCGCGCGCGTTTGACGGGCACGGCGTAGACGGGATGCTTTCTTGTCCATGTTCAACCCTTACTTCTTCTTGGTTTCTTTAATCACGACAACCTCGTCCACATAGCGAACGCCCTTGCCTTTATATGGCTCGGGGCTGCGATAGGCACGAACCTCAGCAGCAACCTGACCCACTTTTTGGCGATCGATACCTTTGATGATGATTTCGGTCTGTGTTGGTGTTTCACACTTAACGCCGGTAGGCATGGAGTGCACGATAGGATGAGAAAAACCTAAGGACAGGTTTAACTTATCGCCCTGCGCCTGCGCACGAAAACCCACGCCAACGAGAGACAACTTTTTCTCGAAACCCTTGCTAACACCATTCACCATGTTGTTAACGAGTGCACGCACTGTTCCAGACATCGCGTTTGCTTCGCGTGATTCATCAGCGGGAGCAAAAGTGAGGGTGTTGCTTTCATTCTTGATGGTCACTTGGCCAGTCAAAGGCAGCGACAGCGTTCCCTGCGGACCTTTGACGCTAATTTTTTCAGCGGCAATCGTCACTTCTACACCAGCGGGCACTGGGATCGGCATTTTTCCTACTCGAGACATATGCTTTCTCCCTTTAAGCCACGTAGCAAAGAATCTCGCCGCCGGTACCGGTAGCGCGCGCTTTGCGATCAGTCATCACGCCCTGGGGCGTAGAAATGATGGTGACACCCAAGCCATTCATAACGGTCGGTATATCGCCCTTACCGCGGTAAACGCGAAGTCCAGGACGAGATACACGCTCGATACGCTCGATTACCGGGCGACCTGCGTAATATTTAAGTTCAATGCGCAGCTCAGGCTTGCCAGCGTGGTCCACTACATTGAATTCTTCGATATAACCCTCGTCCTTCAACACACGGGCAATCGCCACTTTCAACTTGGAAGAAGGCATCAAAACAAATACCTTGTTCACACTTTGTGCATTGCGGATACGGGTCAGCATATCGGCGATAGGATCGCTCATACTCATCGATTATTCTCCTATTACCAGCTAGCTTTAGTCATACCCGGAATCTCGCCACGCATAGCGATTTCACGGAGCTTGATACGGCCCAGACCGAATTTACGGAATGTGCCGCGCGGACGCCCAGTCAATGCGCAACGATTGCGCTGACGGGTCGGAGCGGAGTTACGTGGCAACGCCTGTAATTTCAGGCGAGCTTCGTAGCGCTCCTCTTCCGATTTCGACTGGTCGTCGATGATGGCTTTTAACTCAGCACGCTTGGCGGCGTATTTCTTCACCAGTGCAGCGCGCTTTTGTTCACGGTTAATCAGTGCCAGTTTTGCCATGGCAGCCTCAGTTTCTGAACGGAAATTTAAATGCGGCGAGCAATGCTTTCGCTTCGTCGTCGGTCTTGGCAGTCGTGGTAATGCTGATATTCATACCACGCAGTGCATCAATCTTGTCGTACTCAATTTCAGGGAAAATGATTTGCTCTTTCACCCCGATGTTGTAGTTACCACGGCCATCAAAGGCTTTACCTGACACACCGCGAAAATCGCGTACGCGAGGAAAAGCAATGGTGACTAGTCGATCAAGAAATTCATACATGCGTGCACCACGCAGAGTCACCATACAACCGATCGGATAACCCTCACGAATTTTGAATCCGGCGATCGCTTTGCGAGCCTTAGTAACCACTGGCTTTTGACCAGCAATCTTGGTCATGTCACCCACTGCGTGCTCGATGATTTTCTTATCAGCGACAGCTTCAGACAAACCCATGTTCAGGGTAATTTTGGTCAAGCGCGGCACTTCCATCGCCGATTTATAACCAAATTTAGTAGTCAGATCAGCTACGATCTTCTCTTTGTAAATTGCTTGTAGACGGGCCATGATTTTTACGCTTTCACAACTTCGCCAGTCGATTTGTAAACGCGAACACGCTTACCATCAACGACCTTAACGCCAACACGATCAGCCTTGCCGGTTGCTGCGTTAAACAACGCAACGTTAGACACGTTAATAGGCATAGTCTTATCCACTATGCCACCTACAGCGCCAGTCATCGGATTAGGCTTGACTGCCTTCTTGGCCACATTCACGCCCTCGACCACCACATGCAATGCGTCGACGCGCTGTTGAACTAAGCCACGCTTACCTTTGTCTTTGCCTGTTAGGACAATGACTTCATCATTTTTACGGATCTTCTCCATGACGGCTCCTTACAGAACTTCTGGTGCCAAAGACACGATTTTCATGAAGCGCTCGGTGCGCAGCTCACGAGTAACCGGTCCAAAAATACGCGTGCCGATAGGCTCAAGCTTGGCATTCAGCAAAACTGCTGCATTGCCATCGAAGCGCACCAACGAGCCATCTTGACGACGAACACCTTTAGCAGTGCGCACCACGACAGCATTGTAAATTTCACCCTTTTTCACACGACCGCGGGGAGCAGCCTGCTTGATAGTGACCTTAATCACATCGCCAATACCTGCGTAGCGACGCTTAGAACCACCAAGCACTTTGATGCACATAACGACACGTGCGCCGGTGTTGTCGGCTACTTCTAGCCGGCTTTCAGTTTGAATCATGATTTCTCTTTCCCAACTTAATCCGTCCCCGGCCCCGGATGGGCCGCTCGACGATCAGTCTTGGTCCCGCCAGCACACCCTGAACTAGGAAGCGCTGATTGGGTTGACAAAAAAGTTACGAATTCTTTACTACAAGCTCATCTTTTCAATCAAAGATGAGCGAAGC
Organism: Oxalobacteraceae bacterium; assembly: GCA_947454305.1. Taxonomy (GTDB): domain Bacteria; phylum Pseudomonadota; class Gammaproteobacteria; order Burkholderiales; family Burkholderiaceae_D; genus Pernthalerella. Next base: position 5,565 of record CANGJE010000053.1, on the reverse strand, counting down.
CCGACATTATGCACTACATATTGCAGTACACGCAAGCGTTAGACTGTCTGGGCTTCCTGCACAACACGCGTAACGGTCCAGGATTTGGTGCGCGAAATTGGGCGACCTTCCTGAATCTCTACGGTATCGCCTGATTTCGCCACGTTACCTTCATTGTGAGCATGATATTTGTTCGAACGAACAATAATCTTGCCGTACAAAGGATGACGTACACGACGCTCAATCAACACGGTAACCGTCTTATCCATCTTGTCGGAAACCACCGTGCCAACCAGTGTTCGCTTGAGCGATTTTTTTTCTGTCGCGTTCATTATTGGCCGTCCTTCTGATGTATCACGGTCTTCACGCGTGCAATGTCGCGACGCACTTTCTTAAGCTGCGCAGTGTTTTGCAGCTGCTGCGTTGCAATTTGCATGCGCAATCCAAATTGGGCTTTTAATAACTCGTTCAACTCTTTTTTGAGCGACGCTTCGTCTTTGCCTTGGAGTTCAGATGCTTTCATGAATTATCCTTTTATCGACCAACCTGGCGTATTACAAATGTTGTCGCCAGCGGCAGTTTGGCAGCGGCGAGTTTAAAAGCTTCGCGTGCCAAATTTTCGTCAACACCATCCATTTCATACAAAACTTTACCTGGCTGGATTTCAGCGACGTAGTACTCAGGGTTACCTTTACCGTTACCCATACGAACTTCAGCCGGCTTATTAGAAATTGGTTTATCTGGGAAGATACGAATCCAAATACGACCGCCACGTTTAATGTGACGAGTCATTGCGCGTCGAGCTGATTCGATTTGACGCGCTGTGAGACGACCACGACCGACTGCCTTCAGGCCGAATTCGCCGAAAGAAACCGCGGTGCCACGCTCATGCGAGATACCCGTGTTACGTCCCTTTTGTTCTTTACGATATTTTCTACGTGCTGGTTGCAGCATGATTATTCTCCCGCCTTATCAGCCGGTGCTGCTGGAGCGTCGGCCTTCTTTGCACGTACACGCTTTGCCGCAGCAGGTGTGGGTGCGGCAGCAGCCTCACCAGCCGGAGCATCGGCACGTTTAGCACGTGTGTTACGACCCGCAGGCTTACCATCGTCACGACGTGGAGCACGGCGCTTGCGCTCGTCATCCGCTGCCACTTCGATGACAGGCGTCTCGCCACTCGCTAAACGATCGCCTTTGTAAACCCAAACTTTGATACCGATAATGCCGTATGTAGTTTCAGCTTCACCAAAACCATAGTCAATGTCAGCACGAAGTGTATGCAGTGGTACACGACCTTCGCGATACCACTCGGTACGCGCAATTTCGATACCGTTCAAACGGCCCGACGACATAATTTTGATACCTTGCGCACCAAGCCGCATAGCATTTTGCATCGCGCGTTTCATAGCGCGACGGAACATAATGCGCTTCTCAAGTTGCTGAGCAATTGAATCAGCAATCAGCTGCGCATCCGTTTCTGGCTTACGAATTTCTTCGATGTTGACGTGTACTGGTACGCCCATCATTTTTGCCAAGGCGGACTTCAATACTTCAATATCCTCACCCTTTTTACCAATCACCACACCTGGACGCGAGCTGAAAATCGTAATGCGCGCGTTCTTTGCAGGACGCTCGATCAACACGCGACCCACGGAGGCGTTCTTAAGTTTTTTCTTAAGGAAGGCACGTACTTCGAGATCCTCTTTGAGCATGGAGGCAAAATTGCTATTGCCTGCATACCAGCGGGAACCCCAGTTACGGGTAACGGCAAGACGAAAGCCGGTTGGATGAATCTTCTGTCCCATCGTGACTCCCTTAATTACCTACTGTCACGTATATGTGACAGGTTTGTTTGGAAATGCGATCGCCACGACCTTTAGCACGAGCGGTGAAGCGCTTAAGCACAGCACCTTTCTCGACGTAAATCGTTTTAACCTTCAGTTCGTCAATGTCAGCACCATCATTATGCTCAGCGTTTGCAATTGCAGACTCGAGCACTTTCTTAATGATGACTGCGCCTTTTTTTGGGCTGAAGGTCAATATATTCATTGCCTGATCGATCTTCTTACCACGGATTAAGTCGGCAACGAGTCGGCCTTTTTGGGCGGACAAGCGCGCGCTGCGGAGGGTAGCTTTAGTTTCCATCATCTGACCTTATTTCTTAGCCTTCTTGTCAGCTGCGTGACCTTTAAACGTACGGGTCAACGCAAATTCGCCGAGCTTATGTCCAACCATGTTTTCGGACACATAAACCGGTACGTGCTGTTTGCCGTTGTGAACGGCAATCGTCAGGCCAATAAAATCCGGCATGATGGTCGAGCGACGTGACCATGTCTTGATTGGTTTTTTGTCGCGAGCGGCTTGCGCTGTCTCGACTTTTTTAAGCAGGTGGGCGTCGCAAAACGGCCCTTTTTTCAATGAACGTCCCATGTGTTACCCCTTATTTCTTACCACGGCGCGAGACAATCATTGACGTAGTCCGTTTGTTGCGACGCGTCTTCTTGCCCTTAGTCTGTTGACCCCACGGTGAAACCGGGTGCCGGCCTGCTGCTGTACGACCCTCACCACCACCATGCGGGTGATCGATAGGATTCATAGCAACACCACGTACTGTTGGGCGGATACCGCGCCAACGCATCGCACCCGCTTTACCAATCTTGCGCAGGTTGTGCTCGCCATTGCCTACTTCACCAATCGTGGCACGGCACTCAACGTGAATACGACGAACCTCGCCGGAACGCAGACGAACCTGAGCGTAAATTCCTTCACGCGCCATCAAGACGACACCAGCACCAGCAGTACGCGCTATTTGAGCACCCTTACCTGGTAACATCTCTACGCAATGCATAGTGGTACCGACAGGGATGTTACGAATAGGAAGGCAGTTGCCCGATTTAATCGGAGCTTCTGAACCACTCATCAGTTGATCGCCAACCGCCATACCTTTGCTGGCGATGATGTAACGACGCTCACCATCCGCGTAGCAAAGCAATGCAATGTTCGCGCTACGGTTTGGGTCATATTCAAGACGCTCAACCTTCGCTGGAATGCCGTCCTTATTGCGACGGAAATCAACAACGCGATAGTGATGCTTATGACCACCACCTAAGTGACGAGTAGTGATGTGACCGTTGTTGTTACGGCCAGCTGATTTCGATTTTTTCTCAACCAAACCAGCAAATGGACGACCCTTGTGCAGATCAGGGTTGACCACCTTGACCATACCACGTCGGCCTGGCGAGGTTGGTTTTAACTTAACGAGTGCCATTATTTAGCCTCCTCGGTAAAGTTGATTTCTTGACCGGACTTTAAGCAAACAAATGCGCGGCGAGTATTGTTACGGCGACCAGTGAAACGACCTGAACGCTTTGTTTTACCCGCACGATTTGCAACTTGTACCGACTCGACTTGAACTTTGAAGAGCATCTCTACCGCTGCTTTGATTTCAAGCTTCGTTGCATCTGGAGTCACGAGAAAAACCACTTGCTCATTTTTCTCCGCTACAAACGTAGCCTTCTCTGAAATCACCGGAGCCAGCAACACCTTCATCAGGCGCTCCTCGCTATGTTTGATGACTGCGCTCATGCCAGCATCTCCTCAATCTTCGCCAGTGCAGGCTTAGTGATCAGCACTTTCTTAAAGAACACCAGCGACACGGGGTCGGCTTGATGCGGCTCGCAAATCAGAACGTTGGCCAAATTGCGCGATGCCAGCAACAGATTTTCATCCAAGCTATCAGTGATCACGAGAACGGAATCTAATCCCATGGTCTTGAGCTTCTGCGCTAACAATTTTGTTTTTGGCGCTTCAACAGAGAACTCTTCAATAACAGACAAACGACCATCGCGTGCCAGCTGCGACAAGATGGAGCAAACTCCAGCGCGGTACATTTTCTTGTTAACTTTGTGCGAGAAATTCTCGTCTGGCGAATTCGGGAATGTGCGACCGCCTCCACGCCAGATTGGCGATGACGACATACCAGCACGAGCGCGGCCCGTACCTTTTTGACGCCATGGTTTTTTGGTCGTGTGAGCAACTTCTTCACGATCTTTTTGCTTACGATTACCGCTGCGAGCATTCGCCTGATAGGCGACCACGACTTGGTGAATCAGGGCTTCGTTGTAATCACGACCGAAAATAGTATCCGGCGCAGCGACATTAGACGATGCTTGACCTTGTGCATTCAGGAGCTTGAGTTCCATGTCTTAGGCTCCTTTCTTTGCTTTGGCTTTGACAGCCGGCATCAGGATGACCTGACCATTCTTTGCGCCAGGAACTGCGCCCTTGACGAGAATGAGCTGACGATCAGCATCAACACGCGCGATTTCTAAATTCTGCACTGTGCGAGTGACATCACCCATGTGACCAGTCATGCGCTTACCTGGGAAAACACGACCAGGATCTTGCGCCATACCGATAGAACCCGGAACATTATGTGAACGCGAGTTACCGTGAGTCTGACGGCCGGAACGGAAGTTGTGGCGCTTGATGGTACCGGCATAGCCCTTACCAATCGTGACACCTTGAACATCGACTTTTTGGCCAGCCTCGAACATGCTCACAGCAATGGTGTCGCCCGGCTTAAATTCGGCCGCTTTAGCTGACTCCACACGAAATTCTTTGAGGACTGTACCGGCCTCAGCACCCGCTTTGGCCAGATGACCAGCCGATGCTTTGTTCACGCGCGAGGCGCGACGCTTGCCGAAAGTAACCTGAACAGCAGCGTAACCGTCTGTTTCAGGCGTTTTGATTTGCGTCACACGGTTGTTTGAGACATCTAGTACGGTTACCGGGATCGAGTCGCCGTCATCCGTAAAGATGCGCATCATTCCAACCTTGCGACCAAGAAGGCCCAGGCCACGGCCTTGGTTTTGGTCTTGGTTCATTTTTTCTCCATTCCCGCCTACGATTGGGCAGGGCTGATATTGGTACTACCTGAGCCGACTGAATTAGCCGACTCGCAAATTAGCCGAACATTATAGCCAGAGATAGCTGTTAACGCAATGATTACGTTAACAACCACATCTAGCTAATTTCGTTTTAATTACTGCAACTTGATTTCTACGTCGACGCCAGCTGGCAGATCGAGTTTCATCAACGCATCAACCGTTTTGTCGGTCGGGTCAACGATGTCCATCAGACGCTGATGCGTACGAATTTCAAATTGATCACGTGAAGTTTTATTCACATGTGGTGAACGCAGAACGTCCCAACGCTGAATACGTGTTGGCAGAGGTACAGGACCCTTGACCACGGCGCCGGTGCGCTTAGCTGTGTCTACGATCTCCAAGGCCGACTGGTCGATCAAACGATAGTCAAATGCCTTGAGACGAATGCGGATTTTTTGCTTTTCCATCATGCTTCCTTAAAAGAGCGATCCGCGAGCGAGTACTCGCTCGCGGCATTTCTATTCACCACCTTGCTTTAGCAGAGCAGATTAGTCCATGATTTTTGCGACGACGCCAGCACCCACGGTACGGCCACCCTCGCGAATCGCAAAGCGCAGACCTTCTTCCATCGCAATCGGGTTGATCAGCTTAACCGTGATCGACACGTTGTCTCCAGGCATAACCATCTCTTTGCCTT
>CANGJE010000052.1 GCA_947454305.1 Oxalobacteraceae bacterium | reverse complement strand
TCTGCAATCACTGGGTTTTCCGATAGTGGGTGATGCGGTGTATGGCAAGGCGCATTTGGTGTCTGTGTTTCCACGTCAGGCTTTGCATGCGGAGCGGCTGGGCTTGGTGCATCCAACTAGCGGTGTTCATAGTGAATGGCATGCCGCTTTGCCAGCGGATATGTCCAATTTGCTACAGCAGGCCGGCATGGTACTTTGATCACATCTCGCCAGACATTTGCTAAACGATGCGTACTTTAGATATTCACTGGCCTGAGCTGCCCGAGGGCGTGGGCGTGCTTTCCACGCTGAGGTCTGGCGGTGTCAGCACGGGTGTCTATGACGATGCGCAAGGCGCAGGCGGGCTGAATCTGGGCACGCATGTGGGCGATGCTCCAGAGGCCGTTGCTGAAAACCGGGCATTGCTGCGCAGCCTTTTACCTGCCGATCCTATCTGGCTGGAGCAAGTGCATGGCACTGAGGTGGTGAATGCGCAGAGCGTATCGGCTAGCGATGCTGCTCCGCGCGCCGATGCCATTATGGCTATAGCTGGCGGTACGGTTTGCACGATCATGACGGCTGATTGCATGCCCGTGCTGCTGGCCGATGCGAATGGAAAAGTAGTCGGTGCCGCACACGCGGGCTGGCGTGGTTTGGCTAGTGGAGTGCTGCAAAACACGGTAAGTCAGTTACGCGAGGCTGGGGCCGATGAGATCGTGGCTTGGTTGGGGCCTGGCATAGGACCTGAACGTTTTGAGGTTGGCGAGGATGTGCTGGCCGCTTTTCAACACTTGGGCCCACTAGCCACCTCTGCTTTTGTACCTGTAGCAGGCAAGCCCGGAAAGTACTTGGCGAATTTGCCAGCCCTTGCTCGTTTAGTGCTGGCCAGTGTGGGTGTCAGACAGGTAGCGGGCGGAGAGCGTTGTACGGTGAGCGAACCGGCTGAGTTTTATTCATTTCGACGCGATCGCGTGACGGGCCGTATGGCGACAATGATTTGGATCAAGTAGCTCAATGAGCTTGCGGCGTATCGTTCTGCTCGGCTTGTTGTCGCTCTTGCATTGCTTGTAGTTGTTCTTGCTGGCGACGTCGTTTGCGACTGCCCGTGCCGGCGACGTAAACAATGATCGACACTGGCAACACACCATAAAAGAAAAAAGTCATAATGGCTGCTATCACTGATTCTTCAGTAATAGCCATCATCAGCACGACATAAATCCATCCAACTGCAGCGATATGCATGTGTCTATTTCCCTAAAAAAGGATAGCCAGCAGCATACGTGAAATCCTAAGAACGAGTGACGGGGAAGATTGCATGAGTAAATCCGAAAGCAAGGCTCAGACACAGCCAGGTTACGACGCGCAAGCTTGGATGGCCCAGATGTCCGACCCCAAAGGTTGGCAATCGATGATAAACCTAATGCAGTCTGGCATGACAGGAATATCTGGACATAGCGAGACGCAAAACGTGATGGCGTTGGTGCCTCCGGAAAAGCTGATGCAGCTGCAACAGGACTACACGGAAAAATTTTCTGCTTTGTGGTCTGGGTTAATGGAGTCGAAAAAACCTGAAATTACTGATCGGCGTTTTTCTGCACCGGCATGGCAAGCGAATCCTTTGTATGCGTTTAATGCGGCCACGTATTTGCTGAATGCTCATTTTTTAAATGCCTTGGCAGAGTCTGTCGAAGTAGATGAACAGACCAAGAAAAAAATACGCTTTGCGACTCAGCAGACGGTTGATGCGATGTCACCTGCGAATTTTCTTGCAACTAATCCCGAGGCACAGCAATTACTCATTGATTCAAAAGGTGAGAGCCTGCAGCGCGGCATCATGCAGATGCTTTCGGACATGCGCAAAGGTCATATCTCGCAGACCGATGAAACCGCCTTTGAAGTAGGGCGTAATGTCGCGGCTAGCGAAGGGTCGGTTGTCTTTGAAAATGACGTTATTCAACTACTGCAATATCGCCCACTTACCAAGCAGGTCTATCAACGTCCTTTAGTGATTGTGCCTCCTTGTATCAACAAATTTTATATCCTTGATCTTCAGCCAGAAAATTCCTTGATTCGTTATGCCGTTGAGCAGGGGCACACGGTGTTTGTCGTGTCATGGGTCAATCCTGATCAGAGCTTGGGTCATCTGGGTTGGGATGACTATGTAGAAAAAGGTGTGATCAATGCGCTCGAAGTGGCGCAACAGATTAGTGGTGAAAAGCAGGTTAATGCTTTGGGGTTCTGTGTTGGCGGTACGTTGCTGGCAAGCGCACTTGCGGCGATGGCGGCACGTGGCAAAAAACCCGTTGCCAGCCTGACCTTGTTAACCACCATGTTGGATTTTGTTGATGTGGGTTCTATCGATGTGTATGTCGATGAAGCTCAGGTCGCGCAACGAGAGCAGTCTATAGGCAAGGGTGGTCTGATGCCGGGGCGTGATTTTGCTACGGCGTTTTCTAGCCTTCGATCAAACGATCTGGTCTGGAATTATGTGGAGGCGAATTATCTTAAAGGCGAAGCGCCGCCGGCCTTTGATCTGCTGTATTGGAATTCTGATAGCACCAATTTACCCGGCCCTATGTTTTGCTATTACTTGCGCAATATGTACCTGGAAAATAATTTAAAGGTTCCGGGCAAGCTCTCAGTTAAGGGTGATACGATTGATCTTGGTAAGGTGCAGGTACCTAGTTTTATTTACGCTTCGCGCGAAGACCATATCGTGCCCTGGCGTAGTGCTTTTTCGAGCACCAATTTGATCAATGCCGGCAAGCGGAAAAATAATCGGTTCGTTTTAGGGGCTTCCGGTCACATTGCTGGCGTGATTAATCCGCCCGCGAAAAAGAAACGCAGCTACTGGAGCAACGACAAATTGCCAGAAACCGCGAGTGCCTGGATGGAAGGGGCGACCGAGCATCCGGGTAGTTGGTGGGGTGAGTGGGCCGATTTCTTGGCCAGTCACGCCGGGGAGCAGAAAGAGGCGCCGCGTAAGCTGGGCAACAAAGCTCATCCACCGATTGAACCAGCGCCGGGTCGTTACGTAAAAGCTAAGGCCTGAGAGGGTCTGCCTTACTGAAATGCTGCGGCGCGCTCTGACCTGATAGCATTTTGCAATGCAATCGGCTCCTGCGCCGCAATAAATGCCCATTTACCCAGCACATACTTTCCTAAGTCATTGTTTTGGTGCACTATAGGCCCCCGACACCGGTATATCCGTGCGGAATTTGATCATAATGTCGGCATTTCATTGCGACGCAAAATAACTGGACCACCCCATGAGTAGCTCAAAAAAGGCGTCGGAGCGCCTAATAAAGAAATACCCCAACCGCCGCTTGTACGATACGCAGACAAGCTCTTACATCACGTTAGCTGATGTGAAGCAGCTGGTTTTGGCTAATGAACAATTCGTGGTGGTCGATGCTAAATCGGAAGAAGATCTGACTCGCAGTATTTTGTTGCAGATTATTTTGGAAGAAGAAGCGAACGGTCAACCGATGTTCTCTAGTTCATCGCTGTCTCAGATCATTCGCTATTACGGTCATTCCATGCAAGGCATGATGGGCTCGTATCTCGAAAAAAATATTCAAGTGTTTATCGACATCCAAAACAAGATGGCCGAAAACTCCCGTGGTGTGATCGACGAGAAGTCGTTTAGCCCAGAAATGTGGACGCAGTTTATGAGCGTTCAAGCGCCGATGATGCAAGGCATGATGAGTAACTACATTGAACAGAGCAAGAGCTTGTTCATGCAGATGCAAGATCAGATGCAAAGTCAGGCTAAAAATGTCTTTGGCGGTTTCCCTTTCCCCGGCGTGCCTGCCGCTAGTGGTACCGACGCAAAATAAGTCATTTGAATTATGCAGAGCCGGACTGAGATTTTACTCAGCCCGGCTTTTGTTTTTTAGCTAGCACCGAACAGCGAAGTGACAAAGCGGTAAGGTTACAATGCTTGGTCACGCTACTTCTTATCAGCGAATTTTCTTTTCAGTCCTCATGTCATCTACTCCACCTAAAGTTGGTTTTGTCTCGCTTGGATGTCCCAAGGCCTTAGTCGATTCTGAGCAAATTCTGACTCAGCTGCGCGCGGAGGGCTATGAAACGGCTAAGTCCTATGACGGCGCTGATCTGGTGATCGTTAACACCTGCGGATTTATTGATTCAGCCGTTCAAGAATCGCTCGATGCGATCGGCGAAGCATTGAATGAAAATGGCAAGGTCATCGTGACGGGTTGCTTGGGTAGTAAAAAAGATGCAGCGGGGGATGATATTGTTCAAAAAATACATCCCAAAGTGTTAGCCGTGACTGGCCCGCATGCCTTGGGTGAAGTAATGAATGCTGTGCATTTGCATTTACCCAAACCGCACGAACCTTTCATTGATTTGTTGCCCCCGCAGGGCGTGAAGCTCACGCCTAAACATTATGCGTATTTGAAAATTTCTGAAGGTTGCAACCATCGCTGCAGTTTTTGCATTATTCCTTCTATGCGAGGCGATCTGGTGTCGCGACCGATTGCTGATGTCATGCTTGAAGCAGAAAATTTATTTAAATCTGGCGTTAAAGAATTACTGGTCATTTCGCAAGACACGAGTGCCTATGGCGTAGATATCAAGTTTCGCACTGGTTTTTGGAATGGTAAGCCCGTACGAACTCACATGACTGAGCTTGTTGCGTCATTAGGTGAGCTGGCAAAAAACTATGATGCCTGGGTCCGGCTGCATTACGTGTACCCCTATCCGCATGTCGATGACATCATTCCGCTGATGAATGGTGGTCATGTATTGCCTTATCTAGATGTGCCGCTTCAGCATTCACATCCGGATGTGTTGAAACGAATGAAGCGTCCAGCGAACGGTGAAAAAAATATCGAGCGCATTCAGGCGTGGCGCAAAGTCTGCCCTGATATAACCATACGCTCTACCTTTATCGCGGGTTTTCCGGGTGAGACTGAAGAAGAATTTCAGCACTTACTCGATTTTCTGCAAGAAGCACAAATCGATAGGCTGGGATGTTTTGCGTACTCGCCTGTTGAAGGCGCGGTAGCTAATTCACTCGCCGAAGCTATACCCGACGCTGTGCGTGAAGAACGCCGCGGCCGTGTGATGCAGTTACAAGAAAAAATTTCGCGTGAACGTCTGCAAGCTAAAGTGGGTAAAACTCAGCGAGTATTAATCGATTCGGTTGATCGTAATGGTGCAGTTGCGCGTTCCTCTGCCGATGCGCCTGAGATTGATGGCGTGGTGTATGTGAAGCTACCTTACGATCCCTCGCGTCAACTCAAGGTAGGTGAATTCATCGATGTGACGGTGACCGCTGCTGATGCTCACGATCTATGGGCAAGCGTTGATTAAGGTCGCTGTTTTTCTGTGAGCATCATGGATAAAAAACATTTACAGACGCTGCTAACTACTACGGACTATCGTCCACCGGATGGCTTTACCGCTTTTCCGACGGCCATTCATCACGCGTCCACCGTTATTTTCAAGGATGTTGCCGCGCTGCGTGCGCGCAACTGGCAAGATAAAAATGCCTATACCTATGGGCTACATGGAACACCCACCACATTCACATTAGAAGCGCGACTCGCTGAGATTGAAGGTGGCACACACTGCTTACTTGCGCCCAGTGGTTTAGCAGCGATTGCGATGATTGATCTTGCATTGCTCAGTACGGGCGATGAGGTGCTGCTTCCAGATAATGTCTACAACCCGAATCGCGAACTAGGTAATTGGTTGAGCGAATCGTTTGGCATCACTGCGCGATATTACGACCCACTGATAGGTGAAGGTATTGCTGAGCTGATTCAATCCAACACACGTTTGATTTGGACTGAAGCGCCGGGATCGGTTTCCATGGAAGTGCCCGACATACCGGCAATTTGTCGCGTCGCTAAAGAAAAAAACGTCTTGGTGGCACTCGATAACACCTGGGCAGCAGGTTTGGCGTTTCGCGCCTTTGATCATGGCGTAGACATAGTGATGCAGGCCTTAACGAAATATCACTCGGGTGGATCGGATGTATTGATGGGCGCAGTTATTACGCGCGCTAAAGACTTGCATCAAAAAATAGAGCGAGCGCACATGCGGCTGGGTATGGGCGTATCGGCTGACGATACATTCTTGGTTTTGCGTGGCCTGCCCACCATGAAGCTGCGATTCGAAGCGCATGATCGTAGCGCACGCGAGATTGCTACGTGGTTGAAGTCGCGCTCTGAGATTGCTCATATCTTGCATCCTGCTTTCGAAGATTGCCCTGGGCATGCTACGTGGAAGCGAGATTTTACGAGTGCCGGAGGATTGTTTTCTGTGCTGTTTGATCCGCGCTTTACGGAAGCGCAAACCGATCGTTTTATCGACAACCTGAAATTATTCAAGATCGGTTATAGCTGGGGTGGTGCGAACAGCCTCGCAGTGCCATATTGCATGGCAGCTATGCGCAAGCAATGGCCGCATCAAGGTCAACTGGTGCGGTTAAATATAGGCTTGGAAGATACGCGCGATTTAATCGCTGATTTAGAGCAGGCACTCGCTAGGTTGGCATAGCTTGATTATCTGAAAGATCGATAAAACCTCGAATCAATCGATACGCTTTCCATAACCACGCTACACCCCAAATGAGCATCGCCAGCGGAATGCCGATGATTGATAGCGCTACTAAGCCGCCGATTCCCACCCAAACCAGATACCACCAAAACGAGCGTATTTGCCAAGCGTGATGGCTATACAAAAAGCTGTCTTCGGTTCGGCTGCGCTTAACGTAATTGATGATTAAGGGAATAAACGAAAGCAAGCCGAGAGAGAAAAATACGGATGCCGCATGCCCGACATACAGCCACCAGAGCAGATTTTTCTGGGCTTCAGTATCAGCGTCGTAGTAGATTTGATGATCCATAAAAATCAATCAGCTTAGTCTCAGTGCGGAAGTATCAACGGAAAAGATTCAGTACACCATCTAAGCCAGAAAAATTCAAGGCAACATCCGCTTTCTGTTGTACTACGGGTTTTGCGCGGTAAGCCACCGATAAGCCAGCCACCGACATCATTTCCAAATCGTTCGCGCCATCGCCAATGACCATGGCATGGCTTGTCGGTATGTTCAATGCAGTACATTCATGTTCAACGGTTTGTCGTTTGATGGTGGCATCAATAATATCGCCGATGACTTTCCCTGTGAGCTTGCCATCCACGATATCAAGTACATTTGCACGCGTGTAATCGATAGCGAGTTCATGTTGCAATCGGTCAGTGAAATACGTAAATCCGCCTGAGACCAACACGGTGCGTATACCTGCAGCTTTCACGGCTTTGAGTAATTCTCGTGCGCCGGGAGATAAACGCAGTCGTTGATCAAATACCTGATGCAGTGCCGATGCATCAAGCCCTTTTAATAAAGCGACGCGACGCGTCAAGCTGGCACGAAAATCTAATTCGCCACGCATGGCTGATTCGGTGATCTCCGCCACTTCCGATTTTAATCCGTGCATATCCGCAATTTCATCGATGCACTCGATAGTGATCAAGGTTGAATCCATATCCATCACTAGCACACGGAAATCGTCAAGGCTATAGTCTTTACTGATAAAGCTATGATCGATGTGTTCTTCTATGCAGCTATTTTCTACAGCCTCGCGAACGGAGGGCGTATCGACTACGCCATCACAGCGAAAGGCAGAATCTGCAATCGCAGTAATACGTGTAGCGTGAGCGAGGGCAGCGATTCGCTCTACGGTGTGACTAGTTGCTCCAGGACCTTGCAGTATCAGTTTCATTGCCTATGCATAAAGTAAAGTTAATCAGGACACCAACGCGCGTATGGTGGATTTGAGTTGGGTAACACGCGAACTCAAATCGGGCATGGCGACGGTGATTTTCAATTTATCTTGTCCGGATAATTTTATGTTTTTGCTTTTTTGTACTAAGTCTATGATGCGAATCGGATCAATCGGTGGTTTAGGTTCGAATTGCAGCGTCGCCGACTCAGCATGCGCGTCGATTTTGATGATGCCTACCGTTTTTGCAGATATGCGTAAACGATGTGTCTCGACTAAGGCTTTGACGGCATCAGGTAATTTTCCAAAGCGATCGATCATCTCTTCTTGCATGTCGTCGATCGCGTCGAGTGACTGACTGTTGGCGAGTCGCTTATAAATAGAAAGTCGTTCATGCACGTCACCACAAAAATCGCTAGGCAATAAAGCGGGTACATGCAGATTGATTTCTGTGGTTGTTGATAGCGGCGCGGCTAGGTCGGGCTCTTTGCCGTTTTTGAGTGATCGGACTGCAGCCATCAACATATCGGAATACAGCTGGAAGCCGATCTCGGTCATTTCACCAGATTGATTTTCACCCAGCACTTCACCTGCACCACGAATTTCTAAGTCATGCATGGCGAGATAAAAGCCACTGCCTAGTTCTTCCATTTGCTGAATCGCTTCGAGACGGCGATCTGCTTGTTTCGTCAGCGAATGCACATCATGAACCAACAAGTAAGCATAGGCCTGGTGATGCGAGCGACCGACACGCCCACGTAACTGATGTAGCTGAGCCAAACCGAATCGATCAGCGCGATGCATCACGATGGTGTTAGCGGTGGGTACATCAATACCGGTTTCGATGATGGTAGTACACAGTAAAATATTGAAACGCTGCGATACGAAATCACGCATGACTTTTTCCAGATCACGCTCGTGCATCTGGCCATGCGCAATCGCTATGCGCGCTTCGGGAATTAATTCTTCTAAACGTACTTTTCGGTTTTGAATCGTTTCGACTTCATTGTGCAGAAAATAGACTTGGCCACCACGTTTGAGTTCGCGCAAACACGCTTCGCGTATCACCGAGTCTGATTCGCTGCGAACAAAGGTCTTAATCGCTAAGCGCTTTTGCGGCGCTGTGGCGATGATAGAAAAATCGCGTAATCCTTCAAGTGCCATACCGAGTGTTCTAGGTATCGGTGTGGCGGTGAGCGTTAGCACGTCGACTTCAGCGCGCAGGGCTTTCAAGGCTTCTTTTTGGCGCACACCGAAACGATGTTCTTCATCAATGATGACTAAGCCTAGACGTTGAAATTTCACATCCGATGACAACAGCTTGTGGGTGCCGATGACAACATCTATCGTACCTTCTGCCATACCTTTGAGCGCTAGCGTGACTTCTTTACCGGTGCGAAAGCGCGATAGCTCGGCGATTTTTACTGGCCAGTCAGCGAAACGATCGGCAAAGGTTTGCGCATGTTGTTCAGCCAGCAGGGTGGTGGGCGCTAATATAGCAACCTGTTTGCCACCCATTACCGCGACAAAGGCTGCGCGCAGTGCGACTTCAGTTTTTCCGAATCCGACATCACCGCAAATCAAACGATCCATCGGTTTACCGGAAGTCATATCTTTTATGACTGAATTAATTGCTGCCGCCTGATCCGGCGTTTCTTCAAATCCGAAACTCTCAGCAAAGGCTTCGTAATCATGCGCTGAGTATTCAAATGAATGGCCTTGGCGCAGCGCGCGTCGCGCATATAAATTTAAAAGCTCTGCGGCAGTATCGCGAATTTGTTCGGCAGCTTTGCGCTTGGCTTTATCCCATTGCCCCGAGCCTAAGGCATGAAGTGGTGCGTCTTCCGGTGCCGCTCCAGAGTAACGTGAAATCACATGCAACTGTGATACAGGAACGTAGAGCTTTGTTTCTTTTGCGTATTCGAGATGCAGAAATTCTGTTTCGCCTTCACCTAAATCCATACTAATCAGTCCATGGTAACGACCAATACCGTGATTAATATGAACGACCGGATCGCCGATTTTAAGTTCGGACAAATCCCGAACCATGGAGTCGACTTGCGTGACGGCTTCTTGTTTTTTACGTCCTGCGCGGCGACCGCTGCCGGCGTAAAGCTCTGTCTCAGTAATGAATGCGATGTTGCCGAGCGCCTCAGATAGTAAGCAGCCTGAATGCAGTGGCGATACGCACAGCATTAATTTTTCGTGATGATTTAAAAAATCATCCAGACTTTCACACACTGCTAGCGGTAATCGATATTCGTTGAAATACTCGCGCAGCGTTTCGCGCCGCCCGCTAGACTCTGCGCAAATCATAATTCGCGCAGGCGATTGCAGCACGAACGAACGCAAGTTGGTGAGTGGGTCGTCATGTCGACGGTTAACGGCGATATCCGGTACCGGCGCAGATAGATCTGAAGCAGAAGGCGAGTGCGACATGACCCAACGACCAAAGGGCTTTAACAAAGTGAAAAAATCTTCATCACTAAGAAAAATTTCTTCGGGCGATAGCAGCGGGCGTTCGCGATCAGACTTTAAAAAATTGTAGCGCGAGCGGGTATCTGCCCAGAATCGCTTGATCGACGCATCTATATCACCGCATAGTGCAAAACTAGCGTCGTCGGGTAAATAATCAAACAACGTGGCTGTTTGTTCAAAAAACAGTGGCAGGTAATACTCGATACCCGCAGAGGCAATACCATTGCCGATATCGCGGTAAATGGTGGTGCGAGTAGGATCACCTTCAAATACTTCGCGCCAGCGACTACGAAACGTGCTGCGCGAATTTTCATCCATGGGGAATTCGCGCCCCGGAAGCAGTCGCACTTCTTTAACGGGATACAGCGATCGCTGCGTATCTACATCAAAGGTGCGTATGGTCTCGATGCTGTCGCCAAATAAGTCGAGTCGATATGGAAGCACTGATCCCATCGGGAACAAATCAATCAAACCACCACGTACTGAGTACTCGCCCGGTGACATGACTTGCGCGACATGCGAGTAGCCGGCTAAGGTAAGTTGTGATTTAAGGCGACTTTCATCCAGACGCTCACCTTGCTTAAAAAAGAAGGTGTAAGAAGCCAGAAACGAGGGTGGGCCCATGCGCACTAAGGCCGTGGTGGCGGGCACAATCAGCACATCGCACTGCTTATTTTGGATTTCATGCAGCGTGGCGAGTCGTTCTGAGACCAGATCCTGATGCGGAGAGAAGGCGTCGTAGGGCAGCGTTTCCCAGTCGGGAAGCATGTGGCATCGCAGCGCTTGCTCGCCCGATTGCCCAAACCAGTGTATTTCTGTGAGAAGCCGCTGGGCATCTGGCGGATCAGCCACCACTATGGTCAGCATCCGGCCCTCTGATTTGAGCGCGTGCGCGGCCTGCGCGAGCACATACGCTTCGCCCGCGCCATGCAGGGCGGGAAGTACAAATCGGTTGCCAGCTTTAGGTAGCGGGGTGGTTGAGTTCAGGGGCATGGTTTGCAAAGACGCTACTGTCTTCGCGAGTGAGGGCTCATGGAGCCGGATACGAGGCTTGATTGACAGTAAATGACACTAAAAAACCGTAGTACGATTATAAATTAGTTCTTGATTCTTAGAGATGCGATCAAAATACGGTGTTTCAGTTCCCCGTGGCTGAAGCAACGCGTCCGCGGAAAGCGCCTTTCCGTTCACCTCATGATTTTTCCTCGTTACGTTTGATGAATGTGCCGCGATTTATTGCATTAATACCCGCCGCTGGCGTGGGTGCGCGTATGGGCGCCACGGTACCCAAGCAGTATGCTGAGCTGCTGGGTAAGCCTATGCTTGAGCATGTCATGGATATCTTTGTCGATTGCGCGCAGATTCACCAAATTTTTGTAGTTGTCAGCGCGGATGATGCGTATATCGAGGATATTCCGACTAAGCCGCGCACGCAGATACTTCGTTGCGGTGGCGCGACTCGGCAAGCATCTGTGACAAATGGTTTGCAGGCCATGCATTCGCAGGTAGATGCTAATGATTGGATACTGGTACATGATGCCGCTCGCCCAGGCCTGACAGTGGCTCTAATAGATAAACTGATTGCAGCGGTAAAGGATGATCCGGTTGGCGGTTTACTCGCGCTGCCAGTGGTGGATACGATTAAGCGTAGCGATGCCCATGGACGTGCTGATCATACGGTGTCGCGTGAGCATTTGTGGGCGGCACAAACGCCGCAAATGTTTAAACATGCGCAGCTATTATCAGCATTGAAAAGCGGCAGCCACGTGACCGATGAGGCGAGTGCGATGGAGGCTTTGGGTCTCAAGCCAACATTGGTTGAAGGTAGTCCCCGTAATTTTAAAGTCACTTTGCCACACGATGTTTTGCTGGCTGAGCTCTATATCAAAGGAATCGCATGAAAAAGGCGCCACCCTATCGCATTGGTCAAGGCTATGACTGCCACGCGTTGGTACCCGGTAGGGCGCTGATTATTGGTGGCGTAAAAATTCCTCATCGATTGGGTTTGCTCGGTCATTCAGATGCGGATGTCTTGCTACATGCGATTACGGATGCATTGTTTGGGGCGGCGGGCTTGGGCGATATCGGTCGACATTTCCCCGATACCGATCCTAACTATGCGGGTGCCGATTCACGGACACTGCTCAAAGATGCCGGACGTCGAGTAAGGGAAGCGGGTTATGAAATAGGCAATATCGATGCCACAGTCATCGCTCAGGCACCCAAGATGGCTCCGCATATTCCCGCCATGATTAGTCATATCGCTGCAGACCTTGATTTGGACCCTGAACAAGTAAACATCAAGGCAAAAACCAATGAACGCCTGGGTTGGGAGGGGCGCGAAGAAGGTATAGGCGCCGACGCGATCGCCCTGATTTACCGTAGTTGATAATAGTTCTCATCTAGCGTTAGCTTAAATCCGATTGATTTTCTTAATCGCCTAGATTGAGAACCTCAATTTGAGATTTTGGTCTTATAAGGCCACAATCCCCACCTGAAAGCCTATACTGCGCAGTCGGTTTTCAGTCTTGGCCGTTTGCTTTATCTCAAGTAAACGGTCCTGACGCCGCGTTTTCCCCACCGAATTACAAAGGAGATACACATGTCCAAGCTGAAAGGCTCAAAAACTGAAGCCAATCTGAAAGACGCTTTTGCAGGCGAATCACAAGCCAACCGTCGCTATTTGTATTTCGCGAACAAGGCTGACATTGAAGGCCAAAATGATGTGGCAGCACTGTTCCGTTCGACCGCAGAAGGCGAAACGGGTCATGCACATGGTCACCTCGAGTATCTCGAGCAAGTAGGTGATCCTGCAACCGGTCTGCCAATCGGTTCATCCCGTCAAAACCTGACGGCAGCTGTAGCTGGCGAAACGCATGAGTACACGGATATGTACCCAGGCATGGCTAAAACAGCGCGTGAAGAAGGTTTCGACGAAATCGCTGACTGGTTTGAGACGCTGGCTAAGGCAGAGCGTTCACACGCTAATCGCTATCAAAAAGCTCTCGACGCACTGGTCGACTAAGCAAGCACCACCGTTGTTGTGTAGCGCGTCTGTTGCTGTAGTTTGCGCATGACGCGCTAGCTAACTGAACAAACCTCTCTGCGTGGCAGAGAGGTTTGTGTCAGGCAGAAAATCTTCCCTGCAGCGCAGTCCGTCTTACATCCCCTGATTTTTTTCTTGCGAGAGATTCCACTATGGCACGTGAAGGTAATTTGGAAGCACCGACCCGGCATCCGCTTGATTGGGTCTCCAAAGAATTTTATGACGAAGATGCTTTAAACACCGAGCTTGAGCGAGTATTCGATATTTGTCATGGCTGTCGGCGATGCGTGTCGTTGTGCCAGTCGTTCCCCACGTTGTTCGATCTCGTTGATGAGTCCGAGACGATGGAAGTCGATGGCGTCGATAAAAAAGATTACATGAAGGTAGTTGATCAATGCTACCTATGCGATCTCTGCTACATGACGAAATGTCCTTACACACCACCGCATGAATGGAATCTCGATTTTCCTCATTTGATGTTGCGTGCCAAGGCGGTGAAATTCAAGCAAGGCCATGTAACAGCACGCGATAAATTTCTTTCCAATACAGACGGCCTCGGTAAATTTGCAGGCATACCGATTGTGACGCAGGCAGTGAATGCCGCGAACAAAACGCAAGCAACGCGCGGGCTGTTAGAAAATGTTTTGGGTGTCGACAAAAAAGCCTGGTTGCCTGAATTTGCGAGTACTAAATTCCGCTCAGGTGCAAAAAAATCGGCCGACTATCCGGTTATGGCAGGTAAAAACACACCCGGTAAAGTCGCGATCTATTCGACCTGCTACGTGAATTACAACGAGCCAGGTATTGGCCATGATTTATTGGCGATCCTCGATCACAATAAAATTCCTTTTGTGATGGTCGATAAGGAAGCCTGCTGCGGTATGCCGAAGTTAGAGCAGGGTGATCTTGAAGGTGTTGCAGAAAAAAAGGCGATCAACATTCCTCATTTGGCGAAGTTGGCGCGCGAAGGTTATGCCATCCTGACGCCTATCCCTTCGTGCACGCTCATGTACAAACAAGAATTGCCGCTGATGTTCCCTGAATGCGCTGATACGCAGTTAGTGAAACAAGCCATGTGGGATCCTTTTGAGTATTTTGTGGCGCGCAATCGCGATGGCTTGTTGAATACTGATTTCAAACATTCACTAGGCCACATCTCGTATCACATACCGTGTCATTCACGCGTACAAAACGTGGGACGTAAAACCGCCGACATGTTGCAACTAGTGCCCGACACGAAACTGAATATCGTTGAGCGTTGCTCTGGGCATGCGGGTACCTATGGCGTTAAAAAAGAGTTTCATGCCAATTCGATGAAAATTGGTAAGCCTGTATTTAAAGCGATGGCCAATGATGAGCCGGATTACATTTCATCCGACTGTCAGCTCGCCGGACACCATATTGCGCAGGGTATGGAAGAGAATGGATTGAAAAAAGCTGAAATGGCTCATCCATTGACCCTGCTGCGTAAAGCTTACGCTATTTGATTTTCTAAGGAGTCCACCATGATTATTTCCCGTGAAAGCTTAATGTCGCTGGAATCGTATTCGAAGCAGCGCAATGATTTTCGTAAACAGGTGATTGAGCATAAAAAGCACCGTACCGTTTATCTTGGTAACCACGTTAGTTTGCTGTTTGAAGATGAGTTGACTTTGCGTTATCAAGTTCAAGAAATGCTGCGCATTGAAAAAATTTTTGAAGACGACGGCATTCAATCTGAGTTAGATGCCTACAACCCTTTGTGTCCAGATGGTAGTAACTTTAAAGCGACGATGCTGATCCAATACGGCAATGTCGCAGAGCGTAAAGTGGCGCTAGCGAAGTTAATTGGTATTGAAGATCGTTTGTTTATTCAGGTAGAAGGTCAGAGTCGCGTTTATGCGATTGCTGATGAAGATCTTGAGCGCGAAACAGAAGAAAAAACATCAGCTGTTCACTTCGTGCGCTTTGAACTAACCCCTGACATGAAATCAGCGCTGAAAAGTGGAGCGCAAATTATGATGGGTTGTGATCATCCAAACTACCCCGTGCATGTGGAAGAAATTCCACAAGAAACACTCGCGGCACTGCTGAAAGATCTTTCGTAATATAAGTCTGGATAGTTAATCCAGCAAAATTATGCAGGCAGAGTAATAAGAACCGCGAGGCCACCGGCCTCGCGGTTTTTTATTTCCAGTCGTCCTTGATGACGTTGTACGACCCGATCAACAATCGCTAATCCCAATCCGGCACCGTTGGCCTGACTACGTGCAGCATCAAGACGAGTGAAAGGTCGTAGCACATGACTGAGTTGATCTTCGGGTAATCCGCTGCCATGGTCGGCGATTTCAAGTCGTATCGTGGATCCCTCTTGGTAGGCGTTGATATCAATATCCGTAATTGATGTGCTGGG
The DNA here is from genome assembly GCA_947454305.1 of Oxalobacteraceae bacterium. Taxonomy (GTDB): domain Bacteria; phylum Pseudomonadota; class Gammaproteobacteria; order Burkholderiales; family Burkholderiaceae_D; genus Pernthalerella. The sequence goes on along the minus strand of CANGJE010000052.1, from coordinate 2,072 downwards.
TGTTTTTCCGTAGCGTTTGGCATTTTCAATCAGATTACGTATCAGTCGATCAATCTCGGTGGCATTACAGCGCAAGCTGAGTTTTTCGGGAATAGTGGTCGTTATCTTGATATCGGATCGACGTTGATATTCACCGACGATTTTTTTGAGTGATGCTGCGAGGTCGTGCTGAATAAATCGCTCGGGCTCTGCAGGTCGAGCATAGTCTAAAAATTGCGCAATGATGGCTTCCATTTGCCCCAGATCAGATTGCATACCTTTCAGTGCTTCTTCAGACAAACCTGCCATTTCTACTTCAAGCAGCATGCGAGAAATCGGTGTGCGTAAATCATGTGAGATACCGGCTAAGATCACTGCACGGTCTGATTCCACTTGTTTTAAATCGTGCACCATTTGATTGAAGCTTTGATTTGCTTCGCGAATTTCAGTCGGGCCTTGCTCGGGCAAGGCTGCAGGCGTGTCACCGCGAGCCACTGCGCGTGCTGCAGATGAAATTCGCGATAGGGGTTGATTAATCAGTCGACTAATAAATGCGGCACCGATCAAGGATAACAATAGCGTGACAGTAGCCCAGCTTAGCCACTGAACTCCGGAGGCCTGTTCTACTCGTTCACGATCGAGCATGAGCCAGTAATCATCATCATCAATGCGAAAGCTGACCCAAAACCCGCGAATGTCGTTTACATAGCCGGCGAAGTGAGTGTCTTCTCCCAAGCGAGCTTGCACATTGTCTTCAATAACTTGAATTAAATCGCTGTCTGGCATGGGCTCGGTGTCATCATCGTCTTCACGCGGATAGACACGTATGCCTTGTGTGCTGGCCAGATCAAACAATAATTCACGTCGCAATGCGGGTGCTGAGTGTAATAAGGCGGCGCGTGTGATGGTGACAATAGAGACGACTTGCGCTGCGACTTGCTCACCGCGAGGTACTCGTTCAACGATACGAAAACTAGCCACCCATGCCGCCATGCTGGTGGCGATTAAAAAAGCTAATAGAAAAAAGGTGCGCCAAAACAGGCCGCTACGCAAACCCGTTAAAAGCTGCGAGGATGAATGCTTAGCGGGATTGTTCATCCGGTATAAACACGTAACCTAATCCCCAAACGGTCTGAATGTAGCGAGGTAGTGCGGGATCAGGTTCAATCAGTTTGCGTAGTCGCGAGATTTGCACATCAAGGCTGCGGTCAAAGACTTCGTATTCACGTCCGCGTGCGAGCTCCATCAGTTTTTCACGAGAGAGCGGCTGTCGAGCATGGCGCGCTAAAACTTTTAATACCGAGTACTCACCGGTAGTCAGCGCAATCGGTTGCCCAGATTTAGTTAGCGATCGTTTTGCAAGATCGAATTCGAATTCGCCGAATTTATAAATCTCATTGTGATCGGATGGCGCACCCGGCAGATCGGTAGGCGTTACGCGTCGCAACACCGCGCTGATGCGTGCAACCAGTTCACGCGGATTGAATGGTTTAGGTAAGTAGTCATCCGCACCGATTTCAAGGCCTGTAATGCGATCAGCATCTTCACCTTTGGCAGTGAGCATGATTATGGGAGTGGCATCGCCGCCGCCACGCAGACGACGGCAAATGGATAAACCATCTTCACCCGGTAGCATCAGATCAAGCACCAACAGATCAAAGCGTTCGCGTATCCAGAGACGGTTCATTTCGATGGCATTAACGGCGACCGACACGGCATACCCATGCTCACTCAAAAAACGCTTGAGCAGATCGCGCAGGCGGGCGTCATCATCAACCACCAATATTTTTGCCTGACTGCTAGGCGTGCGGCGCGAGGGCACAGGCTTGGGAGTGTTTGTCGAGTCCATGGCCGTATGGTAACTTCGTTCCTGCGATTGATCGCGTTTGGACGTGCCATGATTACAAAGCTTTACAAATTCGGCCAGCCGACCATGGTATTGAATGACCTTGCCCTCGGAAAGTGGATCCCATAACGAGATGCATAATCTTGTGTATGGGAGGATTTCTGATGAAAAAGACAAGAGCGCGGTATACGCTGGAATTTAAGCTTGAAGCTGTCAGGTTGGTGGGTGCAGGTCAAAGTATTGCTGC
>CANGJE010000051.1 GCA_947454305.1 Oxalobacteraceae bacterium | reverse complement strand
GGCCTGCTTTCGGCGCAGTGAAGGGGTGATGCAGCGCATTCCAACGATTCGCGTCTTCATCAAACTCAAACATTGGGAAATCAACTACCCACAATGGACGCCAGTCTTCATCGAACAAGCCATTTTTACGACCAAATTCGCTGTGACCAATTTTTACGCGCAACGCACCGATAGCATCATTAACTACTTTAGCTTTATCAGCGCCGAAGAAAATCAGATCGCCATTTTCAGCGCCGGTGCGCTCAAAAATCTGTGCAAGCGCAGCGTCGTGAATATTTTTAACAATCGGTGATTGCAGACCATCGCGGCCTTTTGATTTGTCGTTGACCTTAATGTAGGCAAGACCTTTAGCGCCGTAAATCGCAACGAATTGGGTATACGCATCAATCTCTGAACGTGGCATGCCGCCTTGCTCATTTGCACCGCCGGGTACACGCAGTCCGACCACGCGACCACCTTCCATCGTTGCCGCACCTGAGAACACTTTGAACTCAACGTCTTTCATTACGTCAGTCAATTCAGTGAATTCAAGTTTTACGCGCATGTCGGGCTTATCTGAACCATACATGGCCATCGCCGTCGCAAAGTTCATAACAGGGAAAGGATTCGGCAATTCCACATTCAAGGTATTTTTAAATACCTTACGAATCATACCTTCGAAAAGATCACGGATTTCTTGTTCCGTCATGAACGATGTTTCGCAATCAATTTGGGTAAATTCAGGTTGACGATCCGCACGCAAATCTTCATCGCGGAAGCATTTGGTGATTTGATAGTAGCGATCAAAGTTGGCCACCATCAGCAACTGCTTAAATAGCTGCGGCGATTGTGGCAATGCAAAGAAGTGACCTGCATTCACTCGTGAGGGCACCAGATAATCGCGCGCACCTTCAGGTGTTGATTTAGTGAGCATCGGTGTTTCAATATCGATGAAGCCATTCTCATCTAAAAATTTACGTACTTCCATCGAGACTTTGTAGCGCAACATCAGGTTATGCTGCATCTGTGGTCGGCGCAAATCCAAAACACGATGGGTTAAACGCGTGGTCTCTGACAGATTGTCATCATCCAGCTGGAACGGTGGTGTCACCGAAGGATTCAACACTTCAAGCTCGTGACACAAGACTTCAATTTTTCCAGACGTCAGGCCGGTATTTTCTGTGCCCGCAGGGCGTGCACGCACCAAACCAGTAATGCGCAAACAAAATTCATTTCGAACAGACTCAGCGCTTTTAAACATCTCTGCGCGATCGGGATCACACACCACTTGCACCAAACCTTCGCGGTCGCGCAAATCGATAAAAATCACTCCACCGTGATCACGACGACGGTGTACCCAGCCACACAGGCTAACCGTTTGACCCATTTGCGCCTCAGTCGTTAGGCCGCAGTAATTTGTACGCATTGACATAGTGTTCAGTCTCAGTTTCGTTGTTACTAGAATTAATGAATCTCGCGACAGCTCAATGTTCGGGGAGCTTTGCGGGTGTAATTATTTGATCCGGTTTTTTATTGGCGCCAGGAGCGACAACGCCCATAGACACAATGTATTTCAGTGCTTCATCCACGCTCATAGAAAGCTCGATCGAATCTTCGCGCTTAAGCATGAGAAAAAATCCTGAGGTGGGGTTAGGTGTGGTGGGTACATAGACGCTAATGTAATCACCCAGCAGGTGGTTCTTCACATCACCACCTGGCACACCGGTCTGAAATGCAATCGTCCACGAACCTTCGCGCGGATATTGGATCAGTACTGCTTTTCGAAATGCATTGCCAGACGATGAAAGCAAGGTGTCGGATACCTGCTTAACACTAGAATAAATAGAATTAACCACCGGAATGCGCTGCAACAGCCATTCCCATAAATTAAGTAATCGCGTACCGATGAAATTTTGTGTCACCAAGCCTGTGATAAAAATAATCACCAAGGTCAATATCGTGCCAATTCCCGGCAAATTAAAACCAAATAAAGATTCAGGTCTGAGCGAGGGCGGCAACAGCAGCAACGATTGATCGAGCGTGCCTATGATGAGATTTAGCACCCACAGCGTAATAGCCAAAGGCACCAGCACCAACAAACCGGTAATAAAGTATTTACGCATGAGTGCAATCATCAGGTACTCGTCGGTGATGAGGGTTTGGTGTCGGTACTTGCAGTCGTTGTCGATGCGGGTGCTGAATCAGTCTTGCCACCAGTCGACGCCGTCGTACTAGTGTCGCTGGCAGCAGTCCCACCTTCAGACTTCTCAGACTTTGCCTTGCCATCACTGGGACCATTGCGGAAATCTGTCACATACCAACCGCTACCTTTGAGCTGAAAACCCGCTGCGGTCAGTTGTTTTTTAAATTCAGGCTTGCCGCACGATTCGCATTCCGTTAGCGGAGCATCCGAAATTTTTTGCAGCACATCCCGAGCGTATCCGCAGGCTTCACATCGATAAGCATAGATAGGCATCGTGACTCTCTTAAGGCGAAAATTTTGAAAACCTTGAATTATAAAGGGTTTTCAAATAAATCCCGCAGCCATTCCGCCCTTTCTAGGACAGGTCATTCGTTAGAGGAGAGTCGCCCAGACTGTGGCAGCAGCGAACCCGCAATCATCCCCAAAAATGCGGCCAACAGCCCCACAAATTGGGGCGGCCAAATAGAATCGCCGCCAACCACTTCCATTAGTAGCCAACATGCCAATCCGCCAATAACCGAAGTCAACGCACCCTGAGTCGTGGCACGTTTCCAGTACAAGCCCATCACCAGCGGTATAAAAGCCCCGACCAACGGTACTTTGTAGGAATTACCAACCATTTCATAAATCGGCATGCCTTGCGAAAGCAAAGCAAACGTTGTTACAACGATAGTGAAACACACGACCACAATGCGCGTAGTTAGCAATAACTGTTGATCATTCATAGGAAACATCTCACGAATGATATTTTCAGTCAGTGTGATGCTGGGCGCTAGTAAAGTGCCACTGGCGGTCGACATAATCGCGGATAGCAGCGCTCCAAAAAATAGTACTTGCGCAAAAATCGGCGTGTGATCCAGTATCAAGCGCGGCAAAATCATTTGCGAATCTTCACCAATCAACGCAGAAAACATCGTCGGATCAATGATCTGCGCTGCATACACCAGAAACATTGGTATAAACGCCAGAAAAAAATACAAAGAACCACCGATGACGGCACCGGCCACCGATATATTTTCAGAGCGCGCCGACATCACACGCTGAAAGACATCTTGCTGCGGGATAGAACCAAACATGATGGTGACACCCATACCAACAAATCCTAACCAGGCAGCTAAGGTAGGCTCGGGAAAGAATCGCAATTTACCTGCATCGCTTGCATGCTGAATCACCACCTGCGCGCCACCTGCATCACCCGCAATCACCCAAGCGATATACACCATACCAATGATAATTAATGACATCTGAAATGCATCAGTCAACGCCACTGACCACATGCCGCCAAATAGCGTGTACACCAATACAATAGCGGCACCAGCGATCATGCCGATCGACATTGAGATGGCGCCGTTCGTCAACACGCTAAACACTAATCCCAACGCAGTAATTTGCGCTGATACCCAGCCCAGATATGAAATCACTATGCACAATGAGGCAATGACTTCGACGGGTCGGTTATAGCGTTGTTTGAAATAGTCACCAATAGTTAAGAGATTAAGTCGGTATAGTTTGCGCGCAAAAAACAAGCCTACAAAAATTAAACACAGCGACGCACCGAATGGATCTTCAACCGTGCCACTCAATCCATGTTCTGCAAATCGCGCCGGTATACCGAGCACTGTTTCCGAACCAAACCAAGTCGCAAACACAGTAGCAATCACCACCGGCAAAGGTAATGATCGACCGGCATTCGCGTAGTCAGATGAGTTTTTTACTCGCGTAGCGGCATACAGGCCCAAGCCTACCGATACGAGTAAATACAGTCCGACAAAAATCAGCAAAACGTTCATAGGAATTCGTCAATACGAGTCGATGCTTGATAACTGAATCGGCGCAGGACTATCTTCTGCGAGGATACTGATCGCAATGTGAATAAAACTAGATTTAGATTGGCTTTTAGGTAGTTTAAAAACTACCATGCCAACGCAGAAAAATTTGTACAACGATAATGCCCGCTATCAGACCGCCGCCGAAATACATAGCCAGACTTAACAAACGATTCGTACGTCTTTGCTCTGCTATGAGACCTTGAAGCAAGCGATGCGTATCAGTCTCTTGGGGCTCCGCCTTGGCGAGCAGCGCCTGCTGCAGTAAACGCGGCAGCTGCGGAAAAATTTGTGCGTAGTGCGGCGCCTCGAGTTTGAGTCTATCCATCAGCCCACGCCAACCTACTTGCTCGTTAATCCATTTTTCTAATGCCGGCTTCGCGGTCGACCACAGATCAAGCTCAGGATCAAGCTGTCGACCCAGACCTTCGATATTTAGCAGAGTTTTTTGCAATAGTACGAGTTGCGGCTGCACTTCAATATTGAAACGACGCGAGGTTTGAAATAATCGTAACAACACTTGGCCAAACGAGATTTCTGCTAACGGCCTATCAAAGATAGGTTCGCAGCAAGCACGTACAGCCGCTTCTAGTTCATCGACTCGCGTCTCTTTAGGCGCCCAACCGGATTCAATATGCGCTTGAGCGACGCGCTTGTAATCGCGACGGAAAAAAGCAATGAAATTTTGTGACAAATAATCTTTGTCGTAATCCGTCAAGGTGCCGACGATACCAAAATCAAGTGCAATGTAACGACCAAAACTCTCAGGGGAAATCGATACTAAAATATTCCCTGGATGCATATCCGCATGGAAGAAGCCATCGCGAAACACTTGAGTGAAAAAAATCTCCACCCCTTCACGCGACAGTTTTTTTAAATCGACACCCGCCTCAATGAGTTTTTGCGTTTGTGAAATCGGTATGCCATGCATGCGCTCCATAACAATCACCGATTGGGAACAATAGTCCCAATGCATTTCCGGAACGAGCAATAAATTTGAATTAGCAAAATTTCTGCGTAGCTGGCTGCCATTCGCAGCTTCACGCATGAGATCCAATTCATCGTGCAGATGCTTATCAAATTCAGCCACCACTTCGCGTGGCTTCAATCGACGGCCGTCTATTGACCAACGCTCTACCCAACCGGCGACGATATGCATTAAGGCGATATCGTTTTCAATGGCTTTATGCACACCAGGCCGCAACACTTTGACCGCCACTTCAGCGCCATTTTTTAGGGTGGCAAAATGCACTTGCGCTACTGAAGCAGAAGCTACGGGTTCGCGGGTGAAGCTGGCAAATAATTTATCCGGATGCTCGCCGAGCGAACGGATGATTTCATCAATCGCGAGATCAGAAGAAAACGGTGGTACACGATCCTGCAACAGTGCCAACTGATCGGCAATATCTGCGGGCATGAGATCGCGCCGCGTTGATAACACTTGGCCGAATTTTACAAAGATAGGGCCTAATTCTTCGAGCGCGCGACGCAACCGCTCGCCGCGCGGCGCACTGATATCGCGCCAGAAAAACAACGCCGACAAAAATCGCCAGTGCGGCGGAAGCTTGGCCCCAACTAATATGATTTCATCTAAGCCGTAGCGCAGGGCGACTTGAACAATCTTGAACACACGTGACAGGCGATTCATGCTTGACCACCTACACTCTGCTTTTCTAGCGAAGCAATGCGTTTAGCGAGTCGTTCTACATCATCACGAATTACTGCGACATCTGAAGCAAATTTCTCACCCACTTGGCGATACAGCAGTGTTGGATTTTCTTCCAGCAGATATTCAGCCATGTTTTCGAAAAATTTGCGACCACCCGATTTGGCGTGTGAAAGCGTCGTGCGGGCTGCTTGCGTAATACGTACGGCAGCGATATCACCCAAAAAAGGAGCGAGATCTTCTTCTGGCTCCCAGTGCAATTCATTGGCTATCTCAGAAATGGTTCGCGCAAAATCCGCATCGCCACTGACAGTGACATACGAAAATGCTTTTTCCATATTCACCACCACCTGCGGTAAATCGGCTGGCTTGATGCGTATCGTGACATTCGGTTCAGCAGTATCAGCAAGCTGAAATAAACCATCTGCAGCTACAGCTAATTTCAAGTGAATAGCACCTACCTCAAGACATGCCACCCCACCTGCGTGTGCACGTAACTTGTCGCACAACATCGGCTGGCGAACTAACAGATGATTCATAACGGCGATGATGGGACTTTCCAAGCTTGTCATGACAATACTTATTATCGTTGTGGTCTATCGCATGGTTGCGATAAACACTATGCACACAGCACGGAATTTTAAAGTTTCACACCTACGTGAAGCGCTGCGACACCGGCGGTTAAATTGAAATAGTCGACCTGATCAAAACCGACTTCTTGCATCATGGCTTTTAATGTTTCCTGATCTGGATGCATGCGTATTGATTCGGCCAGATAGCGATAACTGTCGGCGTCATTCGCTATTTTTTGACCTAACCACGGCAGCACCTTAAACGAATACACGTCATACGGCTTTTGCAGTGGTGAAGCGACTTTAGAAAATTCGAGCACCAGCAATTTTCCGCCTGGCTTCAGCACTCGACGCATCTCAGATAGAGCTTGATCTTTATGCGTCATGTTACGCAACCCAAAGGCCACAGACACGCGATCAAAATAATTATCTGGAAACGGCAATTTTTCAGCGTCGCAAATGAGTGTGGGTAGCAGCAGGCCTTCATTAATCATGCGATCGCGACCAACGCGCAACATCGATTCATTAATATCGGTATGCCACACCTCGCCCGTAGTGCCCGCGCGCTTGGCGAATGCGCGCGCCAAGTCGCCAGTGCCCGCCGCAATATCTAACACCTTAAAACCCGGCCGAATGGCTGCCTGAGTAATCGTAAATGCCTTCCACAACCTGTGCAGCCCGGCAGACATCAGGTCATTCATTACATCGTATTTAGCCGCTACGGAATGAAAAACCTCGGCCACCTTGTGCGCCTTGTGTTCTTCAGGGACTTGCTGATAGCCGAAATGGGTCTGGGACATAGTGAAAATCCATAGCTTTAATGAGACACATTATACAAGTCTATCTAATGAACTCTGAAGCGCTGGCCACAGTGAACTTTTTGAGAATTTCGCCCACAGATATGTCCAGAGAACCGGCACCCTTTATCTAAACCCAAAAACAACATTTTTATGAAACCGAATCCAAATCTCCCCTCATCTCCTCAATACAGCGGCGACGATGAAAATACTGACGCTACTCTGATCACTGGCGTTAGCCCCACCCGTTCTAAGTCAAAATCACCTGAAGATCGCCCTTCACCGCCACGCATGTACTCGCCTGAGGTCGACGGCATGGAGGTCGATGGGATGGAGGTCGGCGGTGGCAGCGATGAAGAACAAAGCACCGAAGAACAGCGTCACGGAACCAAACGTGCCCGACCGGAAGAAGAATCACTCGGCAATCAGAATGTGCCATTGAACTCTAGTGAGCCCGTCTCCAAAAAACGTCGCACGCAAGAATCGCCGACGCAAGCGGGCGAATCATCAATCAATGACTCATTACAAGCAGGTGCAAATTCAGGTGTGCGGCTGTTGGTTAAATGGACCTGCGAGCATCTGCTAACTGTGAACAAGGGCAGAACTTACCAAATGGGAGATACGTTTAGTCCAAATACGTTTGCTCACTTCGGTAACGCCCTTGAGCAAGCCACCAAAGCGAATGCGCCCGATCTAATACTAAAGCTACTCGAAACAGGTATGCAAAACTGCATGCCGGAGGCTTTGGATTACGCACTGACCCTGGCTATTAGTATGGACGCCCATGATGTCATTGCGCTGCTAAGATCAAATTCATCTTCATCTTCATCTTCATCTTCATCTTCATCTTCATCTTCAACAACTACGGAAGCGAACATTTGCGCGCCAGAGCAAGGCTGGCAAAATAAAATTAATCCCCATTGGCGACGCACATCTTTAGAAGAAATAATTAAAGATCTGAAAGACCAGACAAATTCTATGGCTGCGCACAAAATACTGTTTGGTGAGAAAATTGAAAATTGGCCTAAAGGAGAATTTCGAGTAGAAACTTTAGAAAATTTGGCAGAGAATATACAAACGCTTCTCAACAAGTGCGGCGCTGTATGTTTTGAGGAAGATGAAAATTATTTAGTCTTGTTCAGCTCTGATTTTGATCTAGATATGTTTCGGGAAAAATTACTTCTGATACAGCAGCAAGAACAAACTGCATTGCAAAACCAAGAGGACAACCCAATCAATTTATTCAAGACAACCGCGCTCATGATTGCCGTTCAATGGGGCGACCTTCCGACAGTAAAACTGCTTTTGGAAAATGGCGCCGATTTTAATGCGGTTAACTTTCAAGGCACAACCGCGCTGATGTACGCTTCGTCTAAAGGTCATGCCGATATTGTAAGTCTATTGCTGTTGTATCCCATCAATATCAATGCACAGGTTGAAAATGGTAAAACCGCGCTAACCTACGCTAACCAAATAGGATCATTACCTGTTTGTCAGCTGCTCTTTAATCACGGCGCAAGCCTAGATAATGAGGACGACCCACTGTATTTCGCTGCCTTGAATGGCGACACAGCAATCTTTCAGCTATTCATTGAAAAAGGCGCTAACATTCACACGGTATTTTATAACACAGAGACGCCTTTAAGTGTAGCTGCCAAAGCTGGACATTTGGACCTCTGCAAGCTAATTGTGTCATATGGTGTGAATATCAATCAGGATGTCCTTCGTGGCAATTCGATTTTAACTATGGCCGTTCTTAGCGGCAGCCTAGAACTCGTGGAATATCTGTTAGCCAAAAGAGCTACACCTAATAATGCGAACGGTATGTCTACACCGCTCTGCGAAGCAGCTTCCGGTAACCGTATCGACATTGTAAAAATTCTTCTTGCCCATGGGGCGGACGTTAATAACTGTGATCGCGAAGGGAATACCGCTTTATTCAATTCTTGCAAGGTAAATTCGCCGGAAATTACTACGCTGCTTTTACAAGCAGGTGCAGATCCCAATATAGCCAATCGATATAACGAAACCGCGCTGGTTTACGCCGCAGTCGGTGGCTCTATTGAGATAGTCAATCTACTGATTAGCTATGGTGCCACATTATTTTCAGATCAGAATTACGGTTTTATGGCATTAGCAGCGGCAGTCCGTTTTGGGCATATAGCCGTTGCAACTCATCTTTTACAAATGAATGTGCCGACTAAAAATGTCGCCGTCGCGTTGAATCAGAACAGCTTAATCATCGAGTCATTTGATTCTAATTACGACGAGAATGCTCACATTGACATGCTGAAGCTACTACTGAGGTATGGCGCTTCCTTACGTGGAATCGATATTAATGGTAATGATGCGCTCATGCTTGCCTTACATCGCAAAAAACCGAATGTAATACGTTTTCTCCTAGAACAGGGGATTAAGGTAGGTCAATTGAATAACCTCGGTCAGAATGCATTGCACATTGCCATGAATAAACTTAACGCTTCATTGCTTACATCAACACCGGAGAAAAAAGTTGATGCTCTGATTTTGGCGCGCTTATTAGTCAATGCGCAAACTCAGTCCGACTGGCTTGATTTGCGCAAAGAGGCGATCGAGCGGGAGCAATCTCCACTTACACGCGAGATAATTTTACTTAGTCAGGTATGGCCGATGATCCTGAATTTACCTGATGCGAATTTACCTGATGCGAATTTACCTGATGCGAATTTACCTGATGCTATACCAATCGTAAAATATACTAATCCATTAGCATTCGACAGTTTCATTCAATTTGCTTTCACCGCTTCGCCTGAGATTTTAATTGCTCAGAAAATAGATTACCTGCTAAGTCTGGCAGGTATATGTCCGGCGCTCATCGAATTCATCCGACCGTATATACTGGTATTACCTCAAATAAAATCTCACCTGTTAGGCAATTCATCAACTATCTATCCAGAAATTGGCCTATCTTTTAGTATAGGTATGTTAGCAACATTGGAAAAAATCTGGGTCGAATACGGTGAAAATTGGAATCCCTACGGAAGTGAATTATCTGATTTTCCAATTTTTAATTTATTAAACCATTGGGCCAAAATCGAACTCAATCAATTGATTGAGATAGCTACTATTAGCGAAACCACAAAAACAGCATTAGTTTTTGAATCCCTATTTGAGACCTGCTTTAACTTTACAGTTACCGCGCCGACCTTGCCCGATAACTTCCCTGCCTATGAGGCAGAAGCGGGGGCACTCGCTGATGCCTTAATGCGTCAAGGTGTGTATTCAGCAATGGCTGTAAAAATTGAAAAGGCATGGCAAGCGGCCTGGTCTCAATTTGTCGGAAAAAAAATGATTGGTGACTATGTTGGCTCAAATAGTAGTTCTAGCAGTAGTTCTAACAACTCCATGAGTTCACAGGCCTGGAGTACAGCCTACGGTCCGGATAATTTCTTTGACATATTCGACGACGATTTAACTAGTGAACGGATAGATGAATTGCCTGCACCTATGGATGCGGTAACTTATCTCAACGCACCACAAGGTCAGGAGTTGTTAGAGGCATTTCGTACTCAGTTGCGACTCGCTGTGGATCAGGTAGGAGAAAATATTCTTGTGCTACCTAAGGGTGCGACGAAAGTGACAGGAGAAGCCGCTAAGATTTATGCGGAACTCCTGTTTAGACAGCTTTATATGCTCAAGCAATTCATAGATCCTGACCAACCAAAATAAACGCACATACGCTGTGCTCTCAGTTTCTATGAAATAGATAATTAGTGCGAAGCGCAGCCTGCACCTTGTTTGATCATGGGTGTGTCGCGACCTGCATCATGTGTGAAACCTGCGGCTTCGAGTCGCTTCAGGTAGGTTTGCCAGAGTTGCTCGTGCTCGGAGCAGAGTGAGTGTAGAAAGTCCCACGAATAAATACCACTATCATGACCGTCTGAAAATACAGGGCGAATGGCGTAATTACCGACGGGCTCTATAGCTGTGATTTCTATAGTACGCATGCCTGTTTGCAGTACTTCTTGACCCTGCCCATGCCCACGTACTTCAGCAGATGGCGAATGCACACGTAAAAATTCACATGACAAGCTAACGCTTCCAAGGTCATCAAAGCTAATCTCAAGTGTGCGAGAGGCTTTATGCAAAGTCAGTGCTGTAGGAATGTGATTACTCATAGTGTCGATTTATTATGTTGATTATTACTGTGCACTACGTCATCAAACAATGCGTTTTTTAATACGCGAATATGATTATTTATAAGCGGCTAAACGTTGCTGTATTTTTTTGCGCAATAAAGTTAGTTTTTCTTGGCGCGCCGCTAATGACTCAGTTGATGGAGTGCGTTTAGTCTCAGCCCACACGGGCGCTGGAAAGTGCGCATCATCGGTATAACGCGGTATAACATGCCAATGTAGATGCGGCACCATATTACCTAAGCTTGCTAAGTTGATTTTTTCTGGCTGCATCACGTCACGCACGACTTGTTCGACCTGCCACATCACATCCATCATGAGCATGCGATCAAGTTCTTTTAAATCGGTGATTTCTTTCACATGATCGCGCCAGATGACGCGACAAAACCCGGGGTAGTTCGCTTCATCAACTAACACTACGCGAAATAATTCGCCCTGATGTATCAGCTCGCCGCCCGGGCTTTGGCACAACTCACATGTTGGACTTGATACCATCATCATCAAACCAATACGCGTTCTATGCCGCCGCTATTGGCACGCTCTACGTACTCGGGCATCCAGTTTTCACCCAAAAGATGACGGGCAATTTCTACGACAATGTAATCAGCCGTCGTTGTTGAGTCATCGTTATAACGCGCCAGCCCCTGCAAACACGATGGGCAGGAGGTGAGTATTTTTACGTCACCCTCAAATCCATCAGCACGCAATTTATCGGCACCTTTGACCATTTCCGCTTCTTTACGAAAACGAATTTGAGTAGAGATATCTGGGCGCGATATAGCGAGCGTGCCGGATTCACCGCAGCACCGATCGTTCTTTTCTATCTTCTGAGCGTCGACCGTACTGATTAGACTATTCACCGTTTTTAATGGGTCTTGTAACTTCATCGGGCTATGGCAAGGGTCGTGATACATGTAACGCGTGCCGGTAACTCCTTCGAGATGTACGCCCTTCTCCAACAAATATTCATGGATATCGACGATGCGACAACCAGGGAAAATTTTATCGAATTGATAGCCTTGCAACTGGTCGTAACAGGTGCCGCAAGAAACAACGACCGTTTTTATATCAAGATAATTTAGTGTGTTCGCCACTCGGTGGAACAACACACGATTATCGGTAATGATTTTTTCTGCCTTATCGAAATCACCTGACCCGCGTTGCGGATAACCGCAGCACAAATATCCCGGCGGCAGCACGGTCTGCACACCCACATGCCATAGCATGGCTTGCGTAGCCAAACCCACTTGTGAAAACAATCGCTCAGATCCGCAACCCGGAAAATAAAACACCGCTTCGGTATCGGCATCAGTAGTTTTAGGATTGCGAATGATAGGAACAAATTTATCGTCTTCAATATCGAGCAATGCACGCGCGGCTTTCTTAGGCAAATTGCCAGGCATTTTTTTATTTATAAAATGTATGACTTGCTCGCGTACCGGGGCTTTGCCATGGGTGGACGATGGCGCTTTAGTTTGCTTCTTCGCGAAATTTTTCAGTAGGTCATTCGCAAAACGCTGAATCTTATAGCCCCAACCCATCATAATTTGGCGGGTCGCGTTAATCGTCGCCGGATCAGTAGCGTTTAGAAAAAACATGGCAGCGCTGGTACCGGGGTTAAACGACTTCTTACCCATCTTGCGCAGCAGATTGCGCATATTCATGGACACATCACCAAAATCAATATCGACGGGGCACGGTGTCAGGCATTTATGGCAAACGGTGCAATGATCTGCGACGTCTTCGAATTCTTCCCAGTGACGAATAGAAATACCGCGACGTGTCTGCTCTTCATACAGAAAAGCCTCAACCAACAAAGAGGTTGCCAAAATTTTATTGCGCGGCGAATACAGCAGATTGGCACGCGGCACATGCGTGGCACACACAGGCTTACATTTACCGCAACGCAGACAATCTTTAACGCTGTTGGTAATGGCGCCGATATCACTCTGCTGCATGATTAATGATTCATGCCCCATCAAGCCAAATGATGGCGTATAGGCATTGCGCAAGTCGGCATGCAACTCGGGCACATTCAATAACTTACCCTTGTTGAAGCGGCCTTCGGGATCGATACGTTGCTTGTAATCGCGGAATTCGCCTATTTCTGCCTCGGTCAGAAATTCAAGTTTGGTAATGCCTATGCCATGCTCTCCCGAGATGACACCATCTAATGAGCGTGCCAGCGCCATGATGCGTGCTACAGCAGCATGGGCTGTTTGTAGCATTTGATAGTCATCTGAGTTAACAGGGATATTGGTGTGCACATTGCCATCACCGGCGTGCATATGAAGTGCCACAAAAACACGGCCACGCAATACCCGTTTATGAATTGCCGAGGTTTCATCAACAATGGGCTTGAATGCAGCGCCACCAAAAATCTGACGCAACTGAGCCCGCACCTCGGCTTTCCACGATATGCGTAGAGTACGCTCTTGCAGCAAATCAAAAATAGTCACACTAGGCTGTGCAGCGATGCGCGCATCGAATTCTGAGAGGCGTGCCTGATAGCCTAATTCTGCGAGTGTCGATTTAGCATTCACTAACGGTTGAGCGAAGTTCGCCAACAACCAAGACCAGCGTGTTTGCACAGAGCTCAGTAACACACTTGCCTGTGTGACGCGATCTTCCAGCAACTCGGCGGAGGGGATTTCAAATCCCTCGCCATCATCATGCTTACCTAAAGGTAGGTTGCCGTGCTCGAAAAAGGCGGATAACTCACCCAGAAGAGCCAACTTATTCGTTATGGAAAGTTCGATGTTTATCCGCTCTATGCTATCGGTGTATTCACCCATACGGTCGAGCGGAATGACCACATCTTCATTGATTTTAAAGGCGTTGGTGTGACGCGCAATCGCAGCGGTGCGAGCACGATCTAACCAGAATTTTTTGCGCGCTTCGGGACTGACCGCCACAAAACCTTCACCCACACGGCTATTCGCAATACGTATGACTTCGGAAGTTGCACGAGCTACGGCATCTTCATCATGACCAACGATGTCACCAAACAAGGCCATCTTAGGCAACACGCCTCGTTTTGATTTAGTGGCATAACCGACGGCACGAAGATAACGTTCATCTAAGTGTTCAAGTCCCGCTAGTATGGCGCCGCCTTTTTTAGTTTCGGCATCGAGATAATTTTTAATTTCAACGATGGAAGGAATCGCCTCACGCGCTTGACCAAAAAACTCTAGGCACACGGTGCGCGCATAGCGTGGCATCGTGTGCAAAATCCAGCGAGCCGATGTGATCAATCCATCACAGCCTTCTTTTTGCACACCTGGCAAACCTGAAAGAAATTTATCGGTAACGTCTTTACCTAAACCTGATTTGCGAAATTTACTGCCATTAATAGACAAAATTTCAGTCTTGAATGGCGCGTTACTGTTACGACGACCGCGCTCGGAAGGATGAGTCCATTCCAATTTAAACCGCGCGGTTTCTACGTCATGAATTTTTCCCAAGTTGTGATCGAGTCGCGTAACTTCTAACCAATCACCGTTAGGATCAACCATACGCCAGCTAGCTAAATTGTCGAGTGCAGTGCCCCACAACACGGCTTTTTTACCGCCAGCATTCATGGCGATGTTGCCACCAATGCAGGAAGCTTCAGCCGAGGTTGGATCAACAGCAAAAACAAAGCCTGCCTTCTCAGCAGCATCAGCAACGCGTTTAGTAACAACACCGGCGCCTGAATAGATAGTGGCGCATTCGCACTCTGCACCGGGTAAGAGACGACTATCAACCTCACCTAAATCTTCGAGCTTTTCGGTGTTGATTACAGCAGACAAAGGGGTGAGTGGAATCGCACCGCCGGTGTAGCCGGTGCCACCTCCGCGCGGAATTATGGTGAGGCCTAGCTCTATGCACGCTTTCACCAAGCCAGCGATTTCTTCTTCTGTATCGGGGGTGAGCACAACAAAGGGATACTCAACGCGCCAATCGGTGGCGTCTGTTACGTGCGAGACGCGCGACAGGCCATCAAATTTAATATTGTCTTTGAGTGTGTAACGACCGAGGACGCGTTGTGAACGTCGACGCAAATCCTGCATCTGTCTAAACTCAACAGCAAATTCTTTAACTGCTTTACGCGCTGCGGTTAATAAGGTTTGTACGTGCAAGCTGCGCTGAATGGACTCTGCGTCCTGACCACTTTCGGCACTCACTGGTTCGCGCCGCTTTTCAACTTCTCCCAAGCGGTGATACAGCGCATCGATTAATGATTCACGACGCTTTGGGTTGTCTAGTAAATCATCTTGCAGATAGGGATTGCGTCGCACTACCCAAATATCGCCCAACACTTCGTACAACATGCGTGCAGAACGACCGGTCTGACGAGAAGCACGCAAGCTCGCTAATAATTCCCAAGCAGGCTCACCTAGCAAGCGAATAACGATTTCGCGATCAGAAAAAGACGTGTAGTTGTAGGGAATTTCACGCAGCCGCGCGCTGGGATTACCTTGGGGTGCGTTATTCAATAAAGCAGGTATGTGCGCTGGGGCATTCATTGAGAGCTTGTAGACGACGTGTCAAACATGCATTCTAACGTACTGCAATGCACAAGGCGTGGCGTTAAACCCTTGCTTTCGCAAAGCTTTAGCTAGCTTTAGGGTGATTCACACCCATTGACCCAAGCGTTGCCAAATGCCGTCCGGAACGCTTAACAACAAACCGGTGAAAGTGAGGTAACGCAGCAATTTTCCTATCGCCATGTAAAACAGACTCTGGAGGAAAGACATTTTTAGCCAACCCGCGAGTACGCACAAGGGATCACCAATGACTGGCAACCAAGATAACAACAAGGTTTTAGGGCCAAACCGCTGTAGCCAACCAAACCAGCGGGTCTGTTTTTCCTCTGCAAAGGCTCGCTTTGCGCCATAGCCCATCATGTAGCTGATACCGCCGCCGACGGTATTGCCTGCCGTGGCTACCAACACTGCTGGCCAAAAAAGCTGAGGATTCATCTTAATAACGGCAAAGACCGCCGGTTCTGAGCCCATAGGCAACAGCGTGGCCGAGAGCAAACTGATGATGAACAGGGTGGGTAATCCAACTGAGGGCAATGACAACACACCCAGAACCGTAGCAATCATGGAGGCGAGCATGTCAGAGCCAAAGTGAAAAATCAGCAAACCATCCCGCGCCTAAGGACAATCTGCAAAGGGAGCCTGAGAAGGCGAATCGCTCAATTATAATGACGCACTATGAGCATTGACTACTTAAAGAAGATTCTGACCTCGCGAGTCTATGACTTGGCAGTCGAAACACCGCTGGAGTTTGCACCGGGTTTGTCCGAGCGCATGGGAAATCGCATTTATTTCAAACGCGAGGACATGCAAAGCGTTTTCAGCTTCAAGCTGCGTGGGGCGTATAACAAGATGGCGCAGCTATCAAGCGCGCAACTAAAGCGCGGCGTGATCTGTGCATCAGCCGGAAATCATGCGCAAGGGGTGGCGCTCTCAGCAAGCCACTTGGGATGTCGGGCCCTGATTGTTATGCCAGTCACTACCCCTGCCGTAAAAATCGATGCTGTGCGTGCACGCGGCGGTGAAGTGGTTTTGCATGGCGAATCGTATTCGGATGCATATCAACATGCGCTGACATTAGAAAAAAAACTGAAACTCACTTTCGTTCATCCGTTTGATGATCCTGATGTCATCGCGGGTCAGGGCACGATCGGTATGGAGATACTGCGCCAGCATCCGGGGTCGGTGCATGCAGTGTTTGTGGCAGTCGGTGGTGGTGGCCTCATAGGTGGCGTGGGCGCTTACATAAAACTCGTACGCCCCGATATAAAAATCATCGGTGTGCAAACAACTGACTCGGATGCGATGACTCGCTCGCTACACTCTGGACGTCGAGTCACACTGACTGATGTAGGTCTGTTTTCTGATGGAACCGCGGTCAAGCAAGTCGGTGAAGAAACCTTCCGACTCGCAAAAAAATATGTCGACGAAATGATTTTGGTGGATACCGATGCGGTATGCGCTGCGATTAAAGATGTGTTTACCGAAACGCGCAGTATTTTAGAGCCAGCAGGTGCACTCGCTGTAGCTGGCGCGAAAGCCTATATCGAACGCAAGTCGACTCAAAAAACGCCTTTGCGCGATGAAACGCTGGTGGCGATTGCCTGCGGCGCCAACATGAATTTTGATCGCCTTCGCTTCGTCGCAGAGCGCGCTGAAGTGGGTGAAGCGCATGAGGCAGTGTTCGCTGTCACGATACCTGAAGAACGTGGAAGTTTTCGGCGCTTTTGTCATTTAGTCGGCGCGCGCTCTATTACAGAATTTAATTACCGAATCAATGACGAAAAGCTCGCTCATGTATTTGTTGGCTTACAAGTCGCCAATCGAGCCGAACCACCGAAGATAGCTCGCCAATTTGAAAAGCAAGGATTCAAAACGATTGATCTCACCCATGATGAACTGGCAAAACTACACATCCGACATTTAGTCGGTGGTAAAAGCGCGCTGGCTTCAGGTGAATTACTGTACCGTTTTGAATTCCCTGAACGGCCGGGCGCGTTAATGCGATTTTTAGATAGCCTGGCACCGAGCTGGAACATTAGCTTGTTTCATTATCGTAGTCAGGGTGGTGATGTTGGACGCGTGTTAGTGGGCCTTCAAGTGCCCAAAACGGATATGAAGGCGTTTCGTGATTTCCTAGCCAACATTGGCTTTCGGTCATGGGACGAAAGTCACAATCCTGCATACCAGCTATTCCTGTAAGCTGCTCGCTACTTTTCACTGCTGCTGACATTCATGGATCACTCTGCGCCGGCCTCCGATTCACCCTTAGGTAAAAGTACTACCTATGTGAACGAGTACAACCCGCATTTGCTATTTCC
>CANGJE010000050.1 GCA_947454305.1 Oxalobacteraceae bacterium | reverse complement strand
GCTGAAAACACACGTTGGAGTATTGAGAATGTGCTGTTCGCGACACTCAACGTCCCCGCAAATAATAATAATTATTTAGTCTCTGCTGGTGGCAACAGCGAATTCGAAGACAGATTGATCGCCAACCGCGATTGGTTGCACCGATTACAAACGCAAGCACAACGCGAGCGCAAGACCCACATCGTACTTTTTTGTGATGGCAATCCACTACCTGATGCACGCCGCAAAACCGAGCCGCGTGATGGCTATGTTGAGCTGCGCCAGCAACTGAAAAACTTGGCGGAAAAATCAGGGGCGAAGATATTGGTGATTCAGGGATCAACGCCGACTGCCGAAAAAAACACTGGCAGCATCATTTGGAACGGTCAATTAGGTTACGTAAACCTGAATGCCGGGATCAGCATGATCGCTGTGGATCCCACTGCAGAGACCGCATTCTCTATCGTGGCAGATGAACCATAAAATAAGTTCATCCAGCCACTGACACGATTTATTACTGCAACTGTATAGAACGGAATTGATCACTGTCGTCATCGTCATCATGATGGTGATGACCGTGCGGGCCATGTACATGACCATGCGCGACTTCTTCAGCGCTAGCTGCACGAACTTCGATCACATTTAGAGCAAACCGAAGTGAAATCCCTGCCAGCGGATGATTGCCATCCAAAACAACCTTGCCGTCGGCAATATCAGTCACGGTAAATACGCGATCTTCAGCATGCTCGTCGCCGTCGGGTGAACCTTCGAACTGCATACCGATTTCTAGTGGCTCCGGCAACGCTTCCCGAGGCTCGATCTTTACCAGAGTGGCATCATATTCACCAAAAGCATCCACCGGCTCAACTTGTATGGTGACCTGATAGCCTGCTGATTTGCCATTGAGAGCTTCCTCAATCTTAGGCAGCGTGTTGTGATAGCCCCCGTGCAGGTAGACCATCGGCGCCTGACTTTCTTCGATCTGATTCCCTTGCGCGTCACTTAATTTGTAATGCAGAGTAACGACCGTATCTTTGCCGATTTCCATCATGATGTCCTAATTATTAAACCATTTTGAATTATAACCGCCGACCCTGGCACTCGCTAAGTTCGAACCGCTCAGTGATCAACTCCTCAGCCATTCGCCTCGCTATAATCTGCCCATGAAAAATCATTCCGTTCTCGGCTCAATGTCGACAGAAACGTTCTTGCACAAGTACTGGCAAAAGAAGCCTTTGCTGATACGTCAGGCGATTCCAGATATGCAGCCCGTCCTGTCGCGCGAAGCGCTGTTCGAATTGGCCGCCCAAGACGATGTTGAATCACGACTCATTAGCCAGACCAGTGCACGTTGGCGTATGCAGCACGGACCAATAGTCAATCTTCCTTCGATTCGCAAAAAACAGTGGACGCTACTGGTGCAGGGTGTTGATTTGCATGATGATCGTGCCGCTGAATTACTACGTCAGTTCCGCTTTATTCCCGATGCCCGGTTGGATGATTTGATGATTAGCTACGCCAGCGATCAAGGTGGTGTCGGCGCGCACTTTGACTCTTACGATGTGTTCTTATTGCAGGCTCACGGTCAACGTCGATGGCGCATCGGCGCCCAGCAAGATTTGACTCTCAAAGCGGGTTTGCCGCTCAAGGTATTGGAGAACTTCCACCCTGAGCAGGAATTTGTGCTCGATCCGGGCGATATGCTTTACCTACCGCCACACTACGCACATGAAGGCGTAGCGATGGGTGAATGCATGACCTATTCGATAGGCTTTCGCGCACCTTCCTGGCAAGAACTCGCTCAGGCGCTGCTGCAATACAAAGAAGACACATTGGAAGTAGAAGGTCGCTACACCGATCGCGGACTCAAACCCACCAACAAACCCGCGCAAATTAATGACGACCTGTTTGAAAAAATCAGCACCGAGCTAAAAAAGATTAGTTTCAGCAATGACGATCTGCATATTTTTCTCGGTGAATACTTGTCATCACCGAAGTCCTCAGTAATTTTCGAACCTCTCGCGCGCACCGTGCCGAGTAAAAAATTCTTGGGAATGCTGCAAAAAACTGGCATCAAGTTGCACCGCAAAACCCGCATGCTCTATCGAGGAAAATATCTATTTGTTAATGGCGAATCCTTTTTGGTCAGCGGCAAAGACCTCGCTTGCCTTAAATCGCTCGCCGATCAGCGTTTTCTGAGAGCTGAATCAATAGTAAACGCCTCCCAAGACCTGATCGACAGCCTAAATCACTGGTACAACATCGGTTGGTTAGCGACCCTCGAAAATTAATTATCAGAACGATAAATCAATCTTTCTGCAAACACGAATTACGAACGTAATTTTTCATGCATGAAATTAACTAATTTTCGAGCTAACAATCGCAGAAATGCTTGTTAAAGCACTTGCCAGCTTTTCAAGAAAGCCAGTATAATTTCTGGTTAGGAAGTTTTGAAGTTGCGGCGGTGCGTCAAAATCAATCCGCTCATCCGAAAAGCGTCCTGAACGTGCGATAACTACCGGTAGTTATTAAACATACTTCAAGCATTATTCTTATTATTTAACTGAAGGAAAATCATGAAAAAATCGTTGCTGATCGCTTCCCTGCTCGCTCTGGCTCTGGCTGCCTGCGGTAAGAAAGAAGAAGCTGCAGCGCCAGCTCCTGCTGAGGCGCCTGCTGCTGCTGCTCCTGCAGAAGCTCCAAAGGCTGATGCTGCTGCTCCTGCAGAAGCTCCAAAGGCTGACGCTGCTGCTCCTGCAGAAGCTCCAAAAGCTGAAGAGAAGAAGTAATCTTCGACTGCATTATCAAAAAGCCGTCCTCGTGACGGCTTTTTTGTTTTTAACAGTCCAACCAATCAAAGCCTTGATCCTGTCCTGCGATCACCACCTCGACTTCCTTGTCGACGATCTTATCAATCTCTAGCCGCACCAACTCTGGTGAGTTATTTTTCTTCGATAAGTGTGCTGCCACCAAACGCTTTAATTTGCTGCGGTCTAATGACGATAGCAGCTGCGCCGAGTGCTCATTCGATAGATGTCCAAGAGGCCCTGCAATGCGTGATTTAAGAAATGGCGGATACGCTGAATTAGCCAGCATCTCGCTATCGTGATTGAATTCAAGCAGGAGCGCATCGCACCCTGATAGCGCAGACCTGACATGCGGCGTGGTCTGGCCTATATCCGTCAGTACACCTAGCTTGCGATCACCATCTGATGCGACGTATTGAAGAGGTTCGCGCGAATCATGCGGCACGGTAAAGGGTCGTATTTCTAATTCACCAATCGCCAACGCCTCGCCATCTCGACAGATGCGTACATCAACACCGTCTGACTCTTTGCGCGTGGCATCCCAAGTGCCGTGACTCAACCAAACCGGCAACTGATAGCGACGTGCGAGCTTAAACACACCACCTACATGATCTGAGTGCTCATGTGTGACTAAGATGCCAGCCAACTCTGAGGGATTCAGCTGCAAGCGAGCCATGCGCTTCTCGACCTCACGCAGGACAAAGCCACAGTCGAGCATCAAATGAGTCGCTGAATTTCCAGCACCTGCAGAAATAAGAAGGGCATTGCCCTCGCTGCCGCTGCCAAGACTAGCAAATCTCATCAGCGGCTCTCGAGCAAATAACAGGTAGGGTAAGAGGTAATGGGACTCTTATGAAAGCTTACTTAAGCTGATCATTTAACAAGGTGATTATGCGTTCCGCATTGGCGCTAGAAGCAACCGCACCTTGTTCATCCAAAACGCTTACCTGCGTCTTTGAATCACTCGACGACTTGACGGACACGCGATAACGCTGCGCGCCCTTCTTATCGTCTTTCGAGCTAAACAGACGAGAAAAGAATCCGGGTTCACTTTTCTTAACTTCAGCATCTGCCACCTGATCGATATAGCGAACAAAGTAGAGACCACGAGTACGGTCACGGTCTTCAACCGTGAAACCTACGCGATCAAGGGCCAAACCAACACGGCGCCAAACACGATCAAAACCCTCATCCACAACCAAGAAGCTGCCAGCTGCATCCTTCACTAATTTGGCACGCTCTTGTACCGGCTTAGCGCTCTCTACAGCAGCCTTAGCGGTTGTTGGCTTCTCGTCGTTACCCAAGCGTGCCATCAAACGGCCCAGGAATTCAGCTTCGAGTTCGGGTTCAGAGGGACGGCTGGTCCAGACAGTTTTATCTTTCATCTGGCCCGTTACGACTTCGGCAGCACCGCGATGACTAATATAAATTTCAGTACCACCGTCAGGGGTGCGTTCTAAACGCGTGCGAAATTTGTCGCGCTCACCGGTCGAATAAATGGAATCAAATACTTTACCGATGGTGTTGCGAATAAAATCTTGTGGAATCTTGGCACGGTTCTCAGCCCAGTCGGTTTCCATCACACCGGCTTCAGGAGTTTCGACGGCCAATAAGAATCCACTCTCTTGCCAAAATTCTTTAATACGTGGCCAGAGAACATCAGGCGCTTGTTTGCTCACCAGCCAGCGCTGACTGCCTGCACGTTCAACACGCATTCCGGCTAGCGGGTCTGATGATGGTGCCACTTTGCCTTCAACCGTCTTGGCGCTTGCGGTTTTACGCTGCTCATTAAATGAGGACGCAGTCGCCGTTCCTTCTGAGTTTTCTCCTACGGCGTAACGACTATCGCCTTTTGTCTGAGTCAAGTCAGGTGGAACTTCCAGCTTATTGCCAGTATTACTTGTCTTGCCGACGCTCTTGTAATCGATCTTTTCTGGTTCCAGCATCTCACCCACCGAGCTGCAGCCCGAGAGAGTGACTAGCGCCATCGAAAGTAAGCACGCTGAACGGCGCAACGAGGTCAAATTAAAACGTGAGGCAAGAGTCATCATGAGGGGGAATTCACTGAAATTTTTAGAAGAGATCAAAACAACTTTGTTGCAACAATTTGGAAACCAGACTGTTTATATGCACATACACCATACCGAGCTTTACAGAACACCTGATTCACGCAAAGCTGAAAGAACCGCATCGTGATGTGCGCTGCCTAAAGTCACTAAAGGCAGTCGAATACCTGCTTCGATACGACCCATCTGCGCTAGCGCCCATTTCACTGGTACTGGGTTAGGTTCGGTAAACAGTCGATTATGCAGGGGAATCAGTTTATTGTTAATGGCAATCGCATCGGCAATGCGACCTTCCATGGCCGCCAGACACAAATTGTGCATGTCGCGTGGCGCAACGTTCGCAGTGACTGAAATATTGCCTTGACCACCGCACAACATCAGTGCCATCGCTGTCGCATCATCACCCGAATAGACAGCAAATGATTTCGGCACAGCGCGTAACAATTCGGTTCCGCGCGCCAAATTACCTGTGGCGTCTTTAACGCCGACTATTCCTTTGACACCCGCCAAACGCACGATCGTTTCATTGCTCATATCGGCCACGGTACGGCCGGGCACGTTATAAAGAATGACGGGCAGATCAACCGACTCCGCAATTTTTTTGAAATGCTGGAACATGCCTTCTTGCGTTGGGCGGTTGTAGTAAGGCACCACCTGTAACGAGGCACTGGCACCCACGCTCTTTGCGTAGGTGGTTAGCTCTATGGCTTCGGAAGTCGAATTACCGCCGGTACCGGCGATAACAGGAATGCGTCCTGCGACATGATCAACGCACAAACGAATTAATTCGCAATGCTCTTCAACGGTTACCGTAGGCGATTCACCTGTAGTACCAACAATCACGATGGCGTCCGTGCCCTCTGCAATATGCCAGTCAATCAGTTTTTTCAAACCTGGCAAATCAAGACTTCCGTCCTGATGCATAGGCGTAACGATAGCAACGATGCTGCCTTTGATCATAATTCTGTCGCCGCAAAAATCTAAACCGTGATTGTAGCGGATAGCGATGCTCGCCGGACAGATTGCCTTGCTACTGGTGAGTGTCTAAGCCACGTGATTCCGGCACCCCGACAGGCCCACGGATGAGGCAAATCCTTTGCACCATCGCAGGTTTGGGTTGACTGACATAACCATCCTCGAAAGCCAACACATGGAATTCTGGATTTGACGACGCCAAACTCAGCAATTCGCCTGGAATAAGTAGAAAATCTGGATTGGAGGGCTTGCCAAAAAGGCCATTATCCTGTGCGAAAGTTTCGTAAATAAAAACACCGCCCACATGCAAACTGAGCAGTAAATCACCCATCAAGGGTCGATGCAGATAATTGGTAACGATGATCCCGCCGAATTGGTTGGGCACCAATGGCCAGTTGGGATGGCTGGCGCTATGGCTCAGCTCTAAATCAAACGACAGGCAGTGAATAGTTTGAGATGGGTTAGCACTCAGTGCGCTAACGTCTTTATCAACTGCCAACACCGAGTGACCCAAACTGGCTGCATAGCGCGCATGACGACCGCCACCACACGCCAAATCCAGCACCCTACTTTGCGGCGGAATCAAACCCGCAAAGCGACGCACCCAATGTGAGGCAACATCCATGGCTTGGTGCGTTGACATAAAAAATGTAACTATATCAAGTAGTTAAGAAGCAAAGTAAACGCACTTTATTAAGCTGATTAGTTATATGAAAGCCCCATCTCTTCGCGGACATCACGCATCGTTTCTTGCGCGAACTTGCGAGCTTGGTCGCATCCATCGGCCACAATCGCACGCACTAGCGATGGATCATCCAGATATTGTTGCGCCCGTTCGCGCATGGGTTCTTGTTCTTTCAAAATGCCGTCGATCACGGGTTGCTTGCATTCGATGCAACCTATACCCGCTGATTTGCAACCCTTGGTAACCCACTCACGAGTGACATCATCCGAGTAAACCAAATGGAACTGCCAGACCGGGCATTTATCAGGACTGCCGGGATCGGTTCTGCGAACCCGCGCAGGATCGGTGGGCATGGTACGAATTTTTTTCGTGACGGTGTCGCGATCATCACGCAATGCAATCGTGTTGCCATAACTCTTGGACATTTTTTGCCCATCTAAGCCCGGCAGCCTAGAAGCTTCCGTTAGCAGCGCTTGCGGCTCAACCAAAATCAATTTGCGGCTACCCTCGAGATAACCAAACAAACGCTCGCGATCAATCATCGACAGATTTTGTGCATCATCCAGCATAGCCTTGGCTTGTTCCAGAGCGTCTTCTTTGCCCTGCTCCTGGAAATCATTGCGCAACTCCATGTAGAGCTTGGCACGTTTCGTACCGAGCTTTTTGACGGCTTCTTTGGCTTTTTCTTCGAAATTTTTTTCGCGGCCATACAAATGATTAAAGCGACGAGCAATTTCGCGCATCATCTCAATATGTGGCACTTGATCTTCACCTACCGGCACCATGCTGGCGCGGTAAATTAAAACGTCAGCTGCTTGCAGCAAGGGGTAACCCAAGAAACCATAGGTCGCCAAATCGCGATCCGCTAATTTTTCTTGTTGATCTTTGTAGGTCGGCACACGCTCAAGCCAGCCCAACGGTGTAGACATGGAGAGCAGCAAGTGCAGCTCGGCGTGCTCTGGAACTTTCGATTGAATAAAAATCGTCGCCTGCGAAGGATCAATCCCCGCGGCGAGCCAATCAATCACCATATCCCAGGTGCTGCTCTCGATAATTGAGGGGTCATCGTAATGCGTGGTCAACGCATGCCAATCCGCCACAAAAAATAAACAGGGATGCTCAGACTGCAAGCGAACCCAGTTTTTTAAGGCTCCGTGATAGTGGCCAAGGTGCATCGCCCCAGTGGGGCGCATGCCTGAAACAACGCGATCTGGATACATGAGGATCTCAGGTCAGAAGAAATTTAAGGGGAGAAATCAGAATATTCAGCAAAGTATTAGCACCTGTAATCACAGGCACCATCCAATAATTCAGTAGATTCAGCATCATCAAGCCAATCATGATGAAAAATCCGTAGGGCTCAATACGCGCAAAACGAAACGCATATCGATTTGGCAGCACGCTGGTAAGAATGCGCCCACCATCTAACGGCGGCAGTGGAAACAAATTGAACGCAAACAAAATCAAATTAATTTTCACACCCGCGCGTGCAACTTCATAAAAATACGCTTCATCGATATCCGCGGCATCCAGCACAAAAAACAGTGCCATCCACATCAGGCCCATCACAAAATTGGCCATGGGGCCTGCTAAGGCAACCCACGCCATATCTTTTTTAGGCTGTCGCAGCAATGAAAAATCGATCGGCACCGGCTTTGCATAACCAAACAAAAAAGGACTGCCAACCAACGCCAACAACAATGGAATCAGAATGGTGCCAAACAGATCGATATGCTTGGTTGGATTCAGGCTCATGCGCCCCTGCGAATACGCCGTCAGATCACCAAAATACTTCGCAGCGTAGGCGTGTGCAGCCTCATGCAGGGTAATGGCAAACAATACAGGTAAGGCATAGACCGCAATGGTCTGGATAATCTCATTCATCGACGCGATTTTATCAGAGTGACTACGTGAAACATGGCATTCAATGAAACAAGCCTACGTCTCCCCGGCCGTTACGCAGCACCAGCGGCGCATCTCCGGTCAGGTCAACCACCGTGGTGGGCAACAAACTGCAACTACCCCCATCTATTACTAACTCGATATGTTTTTCTAGCTGGCTGCGTATGTCGGCGGCGTCATTCAACGGATCATCACTTCCCGGCAAAATCAGCGTGGTGCCAATCAAGGCTTGGCCCAGCTCTTCCAGCAGCGCCTGAGCAATGATGTTTTCAGGAACACGCAGACCGATCGTTTTTCGTGAAGGGTGCGAAAGCCGGCGCGGCACTTCTTTACTTGCTTCCAAAATAAACGTGTACGGCCCCGGTGTGGCGGCTTTCAGCAATCGATACTGGCGATTGTCGACTTTTGCGTAATTGGCAATCTCGGACAAATCACGACACAACAACGTGAGGTGGTGACGATCATCCACGCCACGAATCTGCCGCATACGCTCAACCGCCGCTTTGTCATCCAAATGA
The DNA here is from genome assembly GCA_947454305.1 of Oxalobacteraceae bacterium. GTDB lineage: Bacteria > Pseudomonadota > Gammaproteobacteria > Burkholderiales > Burkholderiaceae_D > Pernthalerella. Next base: position 9,445 of record CANGJE010000050.1, on the reverse strand, counting down.
CAAACTAAGGCGTAGCTGGAATCCGTTGGCAAGGCCACCAACCCGCCCGTGCTGACAATTTGCACGGCCTGACGCACCAGCCGAAGCTGAGGGTTTTCTGGATGGATCTGAAAGTACTGACTCATGAAAGCAAACGGCGACAGTCAATGACTGTCGCCGAAAATTCAACAGGGTGCGACTGTATCAGGCCTGCTGCAACGCTGCAATGCGTTGCTCTATCGGTGGGTGGCTAGCAAATAACTCCATCACTCCCTCAGACTTGTTAATGCCGAAAGATGCGACTGATTGGGGTAAGGCTGCCGTATGCATTTGGCCCAAGCGCATGAGCGCGTTTATCATGGGTCGGCTATTTCCCAACAATCGCGCTGAACCCGCATCAGCACGAAACTCACGCTGGCGAGAAAACCAAGCCACAATCATTGAAGCCAGCAAACCAAACACAATCTGACAAACGATCACGCTAATCGTGTAACCAATACCAACAGACTCATCACTGTTTTTAGACAGCGCACGATCCACCAGATAACCCACTACACGCGACAGGAATACGACGAAGGTATTCACCACGCCTTGCAGCAAGGTCATCGTCACCATATCGCCATTGGCAATATGTGCCACTTCATGACCCAATACGGCTTCGAGTTCTTCGCGCGTCATGTTCTGCAATAGTCCGGTGGACACAGCTACCAACGCATCATCACGATTAGCACCGGTTGCAAACGCATTCGGTTCACCTTCATACACAGCGACTTCAGGGCGACCTATGCCCGCGTTCGCTGCCAATCGATGCACCGTATCCAGCAACCATTGCTCGGTGGAGTTAGCTGGATGCTCAATGACTTGTGCGCCAGTTGACCACTTCGCCATTGGCTTACTGATCAACAGAGAAAAAATAGCTCCAGTAAAACCAACGACCAGTGAAAACACCAACAACATGCCGACGTTTAGTCCTTGGGCCGATAAATAACGATCGACACCCAGCACCGACAACACAATCGACATGACAGCGATCACTGCCACATTGGTCAGCACGAACAACAAAATTCGTTTCATTGATTAACCTCCCTGGTGAACCAGACAGTAAAAAGTTTCTACGAAGTTTACCCGAGCAGCCTTTTTAAGGTTGACGAGCGGGTTGGGATGAATATGGGGATGCCAGCTTTCAATTTCAAGTCGGCTAGAAAGCAGTTTTATAGCGCCCAGTCGTGCCACACCGGCGTTAATCCTGGTGGCAAAGGCGGCAAACTGCCTAAATCAAAGCGCGATTCAGTCGGACCATGAAAATCCGACCCGCGTGAGGCTAACAGCCCAGTTTTGCGGGCATACGCGGCATATTCATCATATTGAGCAGGATGATGGCTGCCAGTGACAACCTCGATACCCTCGCCGCCAAGCGCACGAAATTGTTCAACAAAAACATTCAGCTGAAGATCATCAAATCCATAACGACCCGGATGCGCAATCACAGCCCGACCACCTGCCGATCGTATCCAGCGCACCGATTGCTCCAAGGTGGCCCAACGATGAGGCACAAAGCCGGGTTTTCCTTCAACCAAAAAACTCTTAAATACCTCCGTAACCGTTGGTCGGACACCCGCTTCAACTAAATAGCGGGCGAAATGCGTGCGGCCTAACAGCTCGGGATTGTCTGCCAACTTCAATGCCCCCTCAAATGCTCCGGGTATACCGACGGCTTCTAGTTGCGCGGCGATATCGCGACCACGCGATTCACGCCCACCGCGCACAGACATCAGACCCTCACGCAAATCAGGATTATTTTCGTCTATCCCTAAACCAACGATATGAATGGTCTTATTCGCCCATGTAATCGAGATTTCAACACCTGCAACAAAATGCAAATCCAATTCAGCTGCCGCCTCGCGCGCTTGGGATAGGCCGTCCAATTCATCATGATCTGTCAGCGCCCAGACATCCACCCCGTTCGCCTTCGCACGCGCGGCCAAGGCCGCGGGCGATAAAACGCCATCAGAGACGTTGGAATGACAATGCAAATCGACGTTAAGCATGAAAACCGTAGGATGAAAAAACCGCCAAAAGAAATGGCATAAGAACGAATTGTACGCGCCGACGTTGATTGACGCCGCGGCTTACATCAAGCCAAGAAATCTTCGATCAGTCGCGCCAGCAACTCGGGTTGATCGTGATGCAGCATATGGCCCGCATCGTTCACCACCGCTGACTTTACATTGGGAATGCAGGCTCGACGGCGATCTAACTCAGCTCGCACTTTGTCGCGGCCACCCATCCAGCGCCAGAGGTCACTGTCATTCGCTTCAACCCATAGCACGGGTGCAGTGATTTTTTCCCAACAGGCGATCACTTCTTCCACCCGATATAACGTGGCACCGGTAATTTTATGTGCCGGATCACCCAGAATTTCCCAATGCCCGTTCTGGTTTTTAGCTGACCAGTGAGCTGCTAAAAATTCTGCTCGATCACGCGCAAGTCTAGGATTGGTTTTCATCAAACGCGCGATCACTCCATCAATCGTTTCATACGCACGCATGGTGGGCGGCTCGCGCAATTCATCCAGCCATTGCGCATAACGTGCGGGAGCCATAGTAGGTTCAGTCGCTGCCAATCCAAAGCCTTCTAGATTGACTAGTTTGGCTACTCGATCGGGACGCACACCCGCATAAATACCTGCCACATTGCCACCCATGCTGTGACCAACCAAATTCACTGCTTGGTCTTTCGCATAATGATCAAGTATCGCCTCCAAATCACCGAGATAATCCGCAAACCAGTAGCAATCCGATTTCACTCGTTCTGTCAGACCAAAGCCACGCCAATCGGGTGCAATCACTTGCCAGTCATGTGCCAAGTTATCGACCACGAATTGAAATGAAGCCGATACATCCATCCAGCCATGTAGCATGAATAAGGTTGGCGCATCAGGCGAACCCCAATGGCGCACGTGAGTGCGCAAACCACGTACTTGAATAAAATCACTTCGGGATAGTTTCATAAATTGCAGCAAAAACAGTCTTAAAGACACTAGTATGAGGGCTAAATCAGTCTTGGTTGAACTTAGCCCAATCTCAAAGCCCGTTTTCTAGAGCCTGTCACTGAAAAAATGAAATAAAAATTCAATAGCTTATCAACGGCGCTATTCGCAAAATTACATAAATTTCATGAAACTATCTATACTCGAGCCATACTTTTAAAAAGATATAGGCAAAAATAATTCGGCTAGCGCTTTTTCAATCGTCGACATAACAAGGTATGGCGATCTGAATCGATCGGCAGCACTTGCACTTACCGGCTCATATTTATTACTGATCATCGAAAATAATGAATATTCTTTTCGTGCACCAGAACTTTCCAGCACAGTTCAAATTTTTAGCACCTGCATTAGTTAGACGCGGCCATACGGTCGTGGCTATGACCATGCAAAAAACAAAAACACCCGAATGGGAAGGCGTGAAAATTTTGAGCTATGCCGCTACACGCGGGACAACACCCAATGTGCATCCATGGGTCAGCGATTTCGAAACTAAAGCCATTCGCGCTGAAGCCTGTTTTCGGGCCGCTCTAAAGTTAAAAGATCAAGGCTTTAAACCTGATGTGATCGTGGCTCACCATGGATGGGGTGAAAGCCTTTTCCTAAAAGAAGTCTGGCCGGAAGCTAAGCTGGGGATTTACTGCGAATTTTTTTACCATACGCAAGGAGCCGACGTCGGCTTTGATCCCGAATTTCCCGCAAAAGATGATGGTGAAGCTTGTCGCCTTAAACTTAAAAATATAAATAATCTACTTCACTTTGATATTGCCGATGCTGGCATCAGTCCCACACAATGGCAAGCGAGCACGTTTCCACAACCCTTCCGCGACAAGATCACCGTCATTCACGATGGCATCGACACACAAGCTTTAGTACCCAACCCAAACGTCGTCCTTAATTTACAGAGCGGTCTAGTGCTGAGTAAAGCTGACGAAGTCATTACCTTCGTTAATCGAAATCTTGAACCCTATAGGGGCTATCACATTTTTATGCGATCGCTACCCGAAATACTTCAACGTCGTCCAAAAGCCCACGTCTTGATAGTCGGAGGCGACGATGTGAGTTACGGCGCCAAGCCAGAAAATGGCACCACATGGAAAGAACTCTTTGCTAGCGAAGTAAAGCCGCAGATTTCTGATAACGATTGGAAGCGCGTACATTTTTTAGGAAAAATTGCTTATCCGCATTTCATTGCCTTGCTACAGCTCTCCAAGGTGCATATATATTTAACGTATCCGTTTGTATTGAGTTGGAGTTTGCTCGAAGCGATGAGCACGGGCTGTGCGATCGTGGCCAGCGATACGCAACCACTACACGAAGCTATTCGGCATAACGAGACAGGACGTCTAGTGAATTTTTTTGACGCGCAAAGTTTGAGCAACGAGGTTTGCGAACTATTAGACAATCCAACAGACCGCCAACGTTTGGGAGCTAATGCCCGAGCGTTTGCGCAAGAGCATTACGATTTACAAACCGCTTGCCTTCCTAGGCAATTAGCGTGGGTCGAGAAGCTTGTATAAACAAGCCAAGCTCAGACCACCATCACTGCCAGGAGTAAAAATGCGGGGACATCGCAATCTTGATCACTACGATCACCTATACCAAAACTATCGCTGGCATGTGCCAGCCGATTTTAATATCGCGCACTGGTGCTGTACTCGCTGGGCGAATGAACCAGATCGCATCGCCATTTATATGGATGATGAAAAAGATGGTGATCAGATCATCACCTACGCCGAACTTCAGCTCAGCGCGAATCAACTATCGCAGGCCATGACTAAACTCGGTGTCACGCGTGGTGATCGAGTCGCGATCGTGATGCCGCAGCGACCTGAAGTCGCTATTGCACACATCGCCTGTCATCAAATCGGTGCGATTGCTATGCCTATGTCGGTTCTTTTCGGGCCGGATGCATTGGAATATCGATTGCAAGATAGTGCTGCCAGTTTAGTTATTACCGATCAGGCAGGTTTGCCTAATATCTCAGGCATACGTGCACACTGTCCTGCACTCGAATTTGTTATCGCTGTTGATGGAAAAGGTGTCAACACCTTGGATTGGCACGATTTATTGAAAAATGAGCCAACTACTTTTAACGCTGTCTCAACCCAAGCGAGTGATCCTGCGTTGTTGATCTATACCAGTGGTACCACGGGCTCACCCAAGGGGGCGCTAATGCCTCAGTCTGCGTTACTGGGAAATCTGACTGGCTTTGTCGCTTCACAAAATTGGTTTCCACACGATGACGATGTGTTTTGGTCCCCTGCTGATTGGGCTTGGACAGGCGGACTGATGGATGCACTCCTGCCAGCACTCTATTTTGGAAAACCGATTGTTGCGAGTCGCGCGCGCTTTTCTGCGGAACACGCTTTCACGCTAATGGAAAAGTACCACGTAACCAATAGCTTTCTATTTCCGACGGCATTAAAAATAATGATGAAAGCCGTCCCCTCACCACGTAAACACTATCAGCTCAAACTGCGTGCCATCATGAGCGCCGGTGAAGCGGTTGGCGATACCGTGTTCAACTGGACTCAGTCAGCGCTGGGTGTCACGGTGAATGAAATGTTTGGTCAAACCGAGGCCAACTATATCGTTGGTAATAGCGCAGAAAAATGGCCGGCTCGTCCAGGCAGTATGGGTCGCCCTTACCCAGGTCATCGTGTTGCAGTAATCAACGATGAAGGTCAACCAGTGAACGCCGGCGAGATCGGTGAAGTCGCTCTGCATAGAAATGATATTCACGGTCATCCCGATCCAGTGATTTTTCTTGGCTACTGGAATAACGCTCAAGCCACTACCGACAAGTACAGCGGTGACTGGCTACGCACCGGTGATCTGGCGCAAATTGATGCTGATGGCTATCTTTGGTATCGCGGTCGTGCAGACGATATGTTTAAGTCAGCTGGCTACCGGATTGGCCCATCAGAAATTGAAAATTGTTTGGTGAAGCATGCAGCGGTTGCAAATGCAGCCGTGGTACCCAAGCCCGATGCAGAGCGAGGCAATTTAATTAAAGCGTTTGTCGTTCTCACCGAAGGTACGCTACGCAACTCGACAAATGACTCCGCATTAATTGTAGAACTACAGCAGCATGTACGAGGCTTACTCGCGCCGTACGAGTATCCGAAAGAAATTGAATTTATTGATTCCTTACCGATGACGACTACCGGCAAAGTTCAGCGCCGTGTGTTGCGGTTACTAGAAGAAGAGCGCGCAAGTCAAACATAAAAAAATAACGTCGGCAGATTATGACTCGCCGCGCAAGGCAGCGATTTCTGATTCCATAAAACCCGCTTGTCGACGCGCTTCTAGATTAAAAGGTCCGCGTAATACCGGTGCTTTATAGCGTTGCGTCAGTTCTTGATACGTCGTTAGTACATCCAAGCCACGCTGTTCACAACACCAGTGGTACCAGCGATTACCAATGTCAACGTGTCCGATTTCATCGCGCAAAATAATATCGAGAATGTCTGCTGCGGCCACATCGCCTACTTGGGCTAATTTACTACGCACACCGGGCGTTGCATCAAGGCCGCGCGCTTCTAGGGTACGCGGTACTAAGGCCATACGCGCTAGCACATCACCCGTCGTTTTTTCTGCCATTTCCCACAAACTATTGTGAGCAGCAAAATCACCGTAAGAAAAGCCGAGTGATTGTAGATGCGCAGACAATAAAGAAAAATGCAGAGCTTCTTCCGCAGCGACTTTTAACCAATCGGCATAAAAATCTACTGGCATTTCCTCAAATCGCCAGACCGCATCTAACGCCAGATTGATGGCATTAAATTCAATATGAGCCAAGGCATGTATCAGCGCAGCACGCCCCTCGATAGTCACCATAGAACGACGACCTACCTCGCGCGGCGCTACTAACAGCGGCTTAGCGGGGCGACCTGGAATGCCCGGCTCGTCAACTGCGATGGCTTTTATGTCCAGCGCGACCTGCCCTGCAAGCCATGCGGTTCGTAAATCCATCGTGCGGTCAGCCTTAGCCTGTGCCTCGGTTTCGCGCAGCAGCTCGCCGGCATAACTGCGTAGTTCCAAGGCGCTAGGCATGTGGTTGGATGAATGGCTCATCAAGTCAGGAGTAAAATGCGACTTTCGTTAACGACCTCCATTGTAATTAAATCTCATGGCCATTTTTAAAATTGGAACGCACACACCGGATGTTGATGCCAGTGCCTATGTCACTGACTCAGCCAGCGTGATTGGCAACGTTCACCTTGCTGCCAATACCAGCGTTTGGTTTGGTGCAGCTCTGCGCGGCGACAATGAACTGATTTCGATTGGTGAAGGCAGTAACGTACAAGAATGTGCGGTACTTCACACCGACATGGGCTACCCATTGAAGGTGGGTAAGAATGTCACCATCGGCCACCAAGCTATGCTGCATGGCTGCACCGTTGGTGATGGCAGCCTGATAGGTATACAAGCGGTTGTTTTAGATGGCGCTGTGATTGGAAAAAATTGCTTAGTCGCTGCCGGCGCTTTAGTCACCTCGGGTAAAGAATTTCCCGATAACTCACTCATCATGGGTTCGCCTGCCAAAGCTGTGAGAGAGCTAACTCAAGAGCAGATCAACGATATTCAGCGTGGCGTTCAAACCTACATTGAGCGCGCAGCCTACTTCAAACAAGAACTCAAACGCATCGATTAATCGCATGGATACGCTACAAAAATTCATGTTCGAGCAATCGCAAGTGCGCGGCGAACTGGTTGAGATTTCAGATGCATGGCGTCAGGTACTCGCTTTGCGATCGTATCCACGTGCCGTGATCACCATGCTGGGTGAAATGATGTCGGCTGCCGCATTGCTGTCAGCGAATCTTAAATTTAATGGTTCCATCATCATGCAAATTCACGGCGATGGACCGGTGCAATTACTCGTCGTGGAATGCGATGCTTCTCTTAAGCTACGTGCCACGGCAAAATTAGCTGAAGAGGCACACGTCGCAGACGATGCAAAGCTACAGCATCTCATCAACGCTCAGGGTCAGGGGCGATTCGCGATTACATTAGATCCGGCTGACAAGCTTCCCGGCCAACAAGCCTATCAAGGTATTGTGGCGCTGGATGGCGACACTATCGCCACCATCATAGAAAATTACATGTTGCGTTCGGAACAGCTGGATACGCGTTTATGGTTAGCCGCTGATGAACATACAGCGCGCGGTCTGTTACTGCAAAAACTACCCACTGAAGGTGGGATTCAGGCAAGCGCTATCAACGATGCAGATACGTGGGATAGAACGGTGATGTTAGCGTCGACCGTAACCCAAGAAGAAATGCTCGCCACCGACATCATGACGCTGTTGCAGCGCCTTTACTGGGAAGAGACTGTGCGCGTATTCGAGCCACGTCATCCACAATTTCATTGCACGTGCACACGTGAGCGCGTAGGCAATATGCTGAAGATGCTCGGTAAAGAAGAAATAGATTCTGCACTCGCCGACTTAGGCGGTTTAGAAATTGATTGTGATTTTTGCGGAAGACACTACGCGTTTGACGCGGTAGATTGCATGCAATTGTTTGCTGCTCAGGCGATCTCAGATGCGGTGCAGTTACCTGGCGAGCTACCGCATTAAATGAAGTGTTAGGGTTTAGGAGTGCTGGGTTCAGTAAGAGCAGGTTTTTTAGCCTCGCCCTCAAGAATCTGAACAAAGGTCTCATTATCTTTAATCAAACCCAGTTCGTAACGAGCGCGTTCTTCTAATGCGCCCGTGCCTTCTTTCAAATCCTGCACTTCGGATGCCAGTTTAGCGTTACGTTCACGCAGCTCTTGCTCTTTGACTAAAGCGCTATCGAGCTGGCGCGACAAATCCCACACGCGTAACCAACTACCCTTACCCAACCACAAAGGGTACTGGATAAGGATTAGCAATACAGTTAGACCAATAACGATCAGTCGCACGGCATAGTCCGTCAGCCCAAGACCAGTCCGCGTTAAAACGAGGGCTGGCATGCGGGCTTATTTCAGGTTGTAAAACGCCTGACGACCGGGATAGCTGGCGATATCGCCAAGATCTTCCTCGATGCGCAGGAGCTGGTTGTATTTAGCCATGCGGTCTGAGCGCGACATGGAACCCGTTTTGATTTGCAACGCATTCATCCCCACAGCGATGTCGGCAATCGTTGAATCCTCAGTTTCACCAGAACGATGCGAAATCACTGAGGTATAACCTGCGCGTTTTGCCATCTCGATGGCTGCAAAGGTTTCAGTCAATGTGCCGATCTGATTAATTTTAATCAGAATAGAGTTGGCGATCTCTTTCTGTATACCTTCGCGCAAAATTTTTGTATTGGTGACGAATAAATCGTCGCCGACCAACTGCACTTTTTTGCCCAAGGCCTTGGTCAATGTCGCCCAACCATCCCAGTCACCTTCGTGCATGCCATCTTCAATCGAAATGATGGGGT
>CANGJE010000049.1 GCA_947454305.1 Oxalobacteraceae bacterium | reverse complement strand
CGACGCAAGGTGTTAAAGAACACAAGATCACCTGGTTGCAAATCTTGTTTATCCACCGACTCGCCCAGTTTGCTAATTTCAGCAGAGGTGCGCGGAAGTTCTTTTCCCTGAGCTTCTCTGAAAACGTAGCGAACAAAGCCGCTGCAATCCAAACCGTTTTCTGGGGAGTTACCACCGCGTCGGTAGTTGATGCCCACCAGCGACATGGCTTCTATCGCCAGCTGGGTTGCCCGGTCAGTGAAGTTAGAAAAAGTACTGACTAAAAAATTTGTCTCGCCCTCAATCTCGACGGCAGTAGCAGGCAGGCAGCACAAAGCGCCCACCAAAGCGGTGATTAGCGTTGCTTTGCGAAGCGAAACGGAGAGATAAATATTTTGCAAATTAGACAATTGTGTACTTTTGGTAAAAAACCAAGCGCGAATGTAAGCCATGCTGCTCGTAATGTCAAAGCAGGGCGATGTAAGTAAATCGGAATAAAACCTGAAATTCTTAGGTAAAAAACTTGTCGTACAATCCAGCCTTTTTTCAATTACGGGGAGTTGAGTTATGCGGTCCAAACAAGCACTGACGCTGTCGGATGTTAAGAAAATTGCAGCAGCGGCTGAAGCGGAGGCTGTGGCCAATAAATGGGCGGTCACCATAGCGATCGTTGATGACGGTGGAAACTTGCTATGGCTGCAGCGTCTGGACGGTGCCGCTCCGGTATCGGCTTCGATAGCCCCATCCAAAGCACGTACCTCGGCACTTGGTCAACGCGAGACTAAAGTCTATGAGGACGTTATCAACAATGGTAGATATTCTTTCTTATCGGCTCCAAACATTGATGGATTGCTCGAAGGTGGCGTTCCCATCATGGTAGGCAGTGATTGTGTAGGTGCGGTGGGAGTTTCGGGAGTGAAATCCAACGAAGACGCGCAAATCGCTAAAGCCGGCATTGCGGCCTTGGGTTTGTAAGTCACTACTTAGTCGAAATACGGCGTGAGACCTTGGCTTGCTCGGGTATGATGCTTCGCGGTACAATTGTCAGGTTTAACTAATTGAACCCGCCGCCCGCACAAGCCTCCTTCCACACATCCCGGTCCACCCGTATTCCGCGCGTCCCTCATAAAGAGGGAGACGGCTAGCGAGTATCAGGGATAGCTGCGGCGGTAACTATCTTGGAGTTACTTTTGCCGCCTTTTCTTTCGGCCAACGAGCAACCGGCCATCCTAGCCCTAGCGGATGGCACAGTATTTAAGGGAATTTCAATCGGTGCCGCAGGCTATACCAGCGGTGAAGTCGTTTTCAATACAGCAATGACGGGTTATCAGGAAATTCTGACCGACCCTAGCTATAGCCGCCAGATTGTTACGCTGACCTATCCGCATATTGGTAACACCGGTGTCAATCCCGAGGATGTGGAATCCAGCCGTATTCATGCCGCCGGTTTGATCATTCGAGATTTACCGCTTCAGGCGTCCAATTTCCGATCGACGCAAAGTCTGTCGGATTACCTTAAAGCAGAAAATATCGTCGCCATTGCAGGTATCGATACCCGCAAGCTGACCCGTATTTTGCGAGAAAAAGGTGCGCAAAGCGGCGCGATTGTGGCTGGCCCGGATGCTAAGCAAGCGACTGCGCTGGAACATGCGAAGGCCTTTGCTGGTTTGGCCGGTATGGATCTGGCGAAAGTCGTGTCCACTAAAGAGTCGTATGAATGGACCGAGACTGAGTGGGTCTTGGGCCAGGGTTACGGCAAACTCAGTTCACCTAAATTTCACGTGGTCGCTTTTGATTACGGCGTTAAGTACAACATCCTTCGTATGCTGGCATCACGCGGCTGTCGCGTCACCGTCTTACCTGCGCAGGCCACTGCATCCGATGCGCTGGCATTAAAACCCGATGGCATTTTTCTCTCGAATGGTCCAGGCGACCCCGAGCCATGCGACTACGCCATTCAAGCAGCACGCGAATTAATTGATCAAGGCTTGCCAACGTTTGGTATCTGCCTTGGACATCAAATTATGGCGCTCGCTTCGGGTGCCAAAACTATCAAAATGAAATTCGGTCACCACGGTGCTAATCACCCGGTGCAGGATTTGATTACCAAGAAAGTCATGATCACTTCTCAGAACCACGGCTTTGCAGTGGATCCGAACACGTTGCCTTCAAACTGCCGTGTTACGCATATTTCTCTGTTCGATAATTCGTTACAAGGTTTTGAGCGAACTGATCGTCCCGCATTTTGTTTTCAAGGCCATCCCGAGGCCTCGCCCGGACCACACGACATTGCCCCGTTGTTCGATCGTTTCGTGGCAATGATGGAGAAGCACAAACATGGCTAAGCGTACCGATATAAAAAGCATTCTCATCATCGGTGCTGGTCCGATCATTATTGGTCAGGCCTGCGAGTTTGATTACTCAGGTGCACAAGCGTGTAAGGCGCTGCGTGAAGAGGGATACAAAGTTATTCTGGTCAACAGCAATCCTGCCACCATCATGACCGATCCGGAAATGGCGGATGTGACCTACATCGAACCGATTAACTGGCAAGTAGTTGAGCGCATCATCGATAAAGAAAGACCCGATGCTATTTTGCCGACCATGGGTGGCCAGACCGCGTTGAACTGCGCGCTTGATTTGCATCGTCATGGCGTACTCACAAAATACGGTTGCGAGTTAATTGGTGCGACACCGGAGGCGATTGATAAAGCCGAAGATCGTTCTAAGTTTAAAGATGCGATGACCAAGATTGGCCTGGGCTCGGCGCGCTCGGGTATCGCTCATGACATGGCTGAAGCGTGGTCGGTTCAGAGACAAGTAGGTTTCCCAACCATCATTCGTCCTTCATTCACGATGGGTGGATCGGGTGGTGGTATCGCGTACAACTCAGAAGAGTTTGAAGCCATTTGTAAACGCGGCTTAGAAGCTTCACCCACCAATGAGTTGTTGATTGAAGAATCGCTGCTGGGTTGGAAAGAATTTGAGATGGAAGTCGTGCGAGACCGCAATGATAATTGCATCATTGTGTGCTCGATTGAAAATCTGGATCCTATGGGCGTGCATACCGGTGACTCGATCACCGTCGCTCCGGCGCAAACGCTGACGGACAAGGAATACCAGATCATGCGGAATGCCTCGTTGGCGGTGCTTCGTGAAATTGGTGTCGATACGGGTGGTTCTAACGTTCAGTTTGCGGTTAATCCTAAAGATGGCCGCATGATTGTGATTGAGATGAATCCGCGTGTATCGCGTTCATCCGCGTTGGCATCGAAAGCGACCGGTTTTCCGATTGCGAAAGTTGCCGCCAAATTGGCGGTGGGCTACACCTTAGATGAATTGCGTAACGAAATTACGGGTGGTGCTACACCTGCATCGTTCGAGCCTTCGATCGATTACGTAGTCACTAAGATTCCACGTTTTGCGTTTGAAAAATTCCCCGCGGCTGATAGTCACCTGACTACACAAATGAAATCGGTGGGTGAGGTGATGGCGATTGGCCGTACTTTCCAAGAGTCGTTCCAAAAAGCGTTGCGTGGTTTGGAAGTCGGTGTTGATGGAATGAATGAAAAAACCACCGACCGTGAAGTCATTGAAGAAGAATTAGGTGAGCCAGGACCCGAGCGTATCTGGTATGTAGGCGATGCGTTTGCTCAAGGGTTCACCACAGAAGAAGTGCATCAACTGACGAAGATTGATCCGTGGTTCTTGGTGCAGATTAAAGAAATTATTGATATCGAACTTTGGTTAGAAACACAGAAAATTTCTGATATCACTAAAGAGACTTTATTAGCTTTGAAGCGCAAAGGATTTTCTGATCGGCGCTTAGCAAAATTATTAAAAGTTGAAGATCGCGAAGTGCGTAAATTACGCCGCATGATGAATGTGCGGCCGGTGTATAAGCGCGTTGATACCTGTGCGGGTGAGTTCGCCACTGGTACCGCGTATATGTACTCTACATACGAAGAAGAATGCGAGTCGCACCCTACATCACGTAAGAAAATTATGGTGTTGGGCGGTGGCCCGAATCGTATTGGTCAAGGTATTGAATTTGATTACTGCTGCGTGCACGCTGCCTTTGCTATGCGCGAAGATGGCTATGAAACCATCATGGTCAACTGTAATCCCGAAACGGTATCCACCGATTACGATACATCGGATCGTTTGTATTTCGAGCCACTTACCTTAGAAGATGTGCTCGAAATCGTTGATAAAGAAAAGCCAGTAGGTGTCATCGTTCAATACGGTGGTCAGACGCCATTGAAGTTGGCACTCGATCTGGAAGCGAATGGCGTTCCTATCATTGGTACCAGCCCTGACATGATTGATGCCGCAGAAGACCGTGAGCGTTTTCAAAAACTTTTACAAGACCTCAAATTGCGTCAGCCGCCTAACCGCACAGCGCGTACTGAAGAACAAGCCCTAGCATTGGCGCAAGAGATCGGTTATCCACTGGTTGTACGACCTTCGTATGTATTGGGTGGTCGTGCTATGGAGATCGTACATGAGCAGCGCGACCTTGAACGCTACATGCGCGAGGCAGTGAAAGTATCGAATGATTCACCCGTGTTACTTGATCGTTTCTTAAACGATGCGATTGAAGTGGATGTCGATTGCCTTTCCGATGGTAAGCGCACATTCATCGGTGGTGTGATGGAGCATATCGAGCAGGCAGGTGTTCACTCGGGTGACTCGGCATGTTCACTGCCGCCGTATTCGCTATCTAAAGAAACGATAGAAATACTCAAGCAGCAAACTGCCATGATGGCGAAGGGTTTGAATGTCGTTGGTTTAATGAACGTGCAGTTTGCAATTCAGCAGCAAGAAATTGACGGCAAGATGCAAGATGTGGTCTTCGTGCTCGAGGTTAATCCACGCGCATCACGTACTGTGCCGTATGTATCTAAAGCGACTGGTTTGCAATTAGCCAAAATCGCTGCGCGTTGCATGGTTGGTCAATCACTTGATAGTCAAGGAATAGGTAGTGAGGTCGAGCCACCATATTTCAGCGTCAAAGAAGCGGTATTCCCGTTTAATAAATTCCCAGGTGTAGATACGATTCTTGGTCCGGAGATGAAATCGACCGGCGAAGTGATGGGTGTCGGTAAAACCTTTGGTGAGGCCTTCGTCAAATCGCAACTCGGTGCAAGCATTCGCATGCCAACCTCGGGTAAAGTTTTCCTGTCAGTGAAAAATAGTGACAAGCCGCGAGCCGTGGAAGTTGCTCAGGCCTTAGTGTCCATAGGATTTACTGTGGTGGCGACTAAGGGCACAGCCGCCGCTATTGCGGCTGCGGGTATACCTGTAGAAACAGTGAATAAAGTCGCCGAAGGCAGACCGCATGTAGTCGATATGATTAAGAATAATGAAATCGCGCTGGTGATTAACACCGTCGAAGAAAAACGCACCGCGATTCATGATTCACGCACCATACGAACCTCGGCATTGGCTGCTCGAGTGACGACCTATACGACGATTGCTGGAGCAGAGGCCGCCGTCGAAGGTATGGCGCATTTGGACGAGCTGCATGTGTACGATTTACAAAGCATGCATGCTTCGCTTCATTAAATTGTATTAAACTTGGACTCGTAAAGTTCAACCTCGAGGGGCTGCGTATTTCCGCAGCCTCTGTGCTTTTAGTCTTGCTAATGGAATCGTTATGAGCTCAGTCCCTATTACCGTCTTTGGTGCGCAATTATTGAAAGATGAATTGCAGCGTTTAAAACACGTTGAGCGTCCTGCTGTTATCAATGCCATTTCTGAGGCGCGTGCACAGGGCGATCTTTCAGAAAACGCAGAATACGATGCGGCCAAAGAACGTCAGAGTTTTATCGAGGGCCGTATTGCCGAGCTCGAAGGCAAACTTTCTGCTGCTCAAATTATTGACCCCACCTTGCTCGATGCAGAAGGGCGCGTGGTTTTCGCATCGACGGTGACTCTGCAAGATCTTGAGAGTGGCGATAACGTTACCTATCAAATTGTGGGTGACGATGAGGCTGATCTCAAGGTATCAAAAATTTCCATCAGTTCGCCGATTGCGCGTGCTCTGATCGGTAAATACGCCGGAGACGAAGTTGAGGTGCAGGCCCCCGCTGGCGTGCGCTCTTACGAAATCATCGAGGTTAATTACATCTAAGCGCAATGTTGGCAGCGCTGATTCCACGGTTGCGCGGTTTACTGATCACCTTTTGGGTCGGCAGTATGTGGACCATTGGCTATGTCGTTGCGCCTTTACTTTTTGCTACGCTAACAGATAGAGCGCAGGCGGGAACTCTTGCTGGATTGTTTTTTAAAGCAGAGGCGTGGATATCGCTGATTTGTGGCGCATTGCTGTTAGCGATCATTTGGACTCAAACAGAACATCCAACACGCATTCTGCAAATCAAACTAGTGATCGGCATGATTTTATGTACGGTGATTGGTTATTTCGGTTTGCAGCCTTACATGGCAGAGCTGCGTGCTATTGCTGCGCAGTCAGGCGGCATCATGGATGATGCCATGCGCTCTCGATTTGGAATGCTACATGGCGCGGCGAGCGCCATTTATCTGGTTCAGAGCCTATTGGCCGTTGGCCTTGTTCTGAAATCTAAGTAACACGGCTGCTTGCTGTTATCTTCCCAACGAATTTTTCTTCTGACTTGTCTGACGCACTTTAGCGCGTTTGACATTGCCGCCGGCCGTGATGCGCTCATTGCCTTTGACCATAAGTTTTTTGATCGTTGGCTTTTTTGTCGGATTCGTTTTGACGATCACCACTTCACGCAGGCCTTTGCCGCGAGTCGCTTTAGCTTCTTTTACGACTTCTTTTTTAGGCCGGTACAACACTAATAATTTACCAATGTGTTGAACGGGTGCGGCGCCAAGTTCTGCGCAGATGCTTTCGTAGAATCCCAGACGGGCTTCACGGTCGTCACCTAGTACGCGGACTTTGATCAGGCCATGTGAATTCAGGCTGGCGCTGATTTCTTTCATGACGGCAGGCGTTAGGCCGCCGTCGCCGATCATGACGACGGGGTCCAGACCATGGGCTTGGGAGCGCAGTTCGCTGCGTTGGGCAGAAGTGAGTTTAAGCATGACATTTCCTCAAAACGCATATTGTACGCGAGGCATAAGTGCTACTTGCCGAACGAGAGCCGGCCACCCTATTGTTTCTTTCTTACTGCTGCTTCTTTTCCAAGAGTCGCTGCTGCTTTTGGTGAAGCGAAGCATTACCAATACCAGTGACAGCGGCTCCGTCGGTCATCAGCAGCGGATCATCAACATCTACTGCGTCGAGAGACACCGGCTGCACTGGTGTCGTCGGGTGTGGGGAACGGGTTTCGGCAGGCTTGCGCTGTCGCAGGTTTGTGGCGCCATATTTGATCTTTACCTCCTCCAGCGTTGCTGACAAATTGTCGACGCTGGCATGTACCTGCGCATCGGCCTTTTGCTGGTCTTTTTTCCACAGCCACGTGGTCATGACCTGCAGTGACAGGTAGTTACTGATCAAACTACCTATTGATCTGTCTATAGTGATCACTGCTCTCATAACCTCAGGGAGGCGTTTTATAGATTGTTCTTGTTGTTCTATCGACTGTTCTCCGTGGAAGAATTTTGTTGACTCATCAAATATGAGGCCACCCAAGCCTGTAGGTTGGGTCATATTGAGATAGGCATTCCGCTGCTCGGTATCGGCTGGTGCACACATGTCGATAAAACCGTGGATCGCCTGGGAGAAAGCATTGCCCGCAGCAGTGCCGCATACGGCGTAAACCAGTTGTAGCATCGTGTCGCTATTGCCACGCATAAGTTGGACGAAAGAGCGCAGTAGAGCCGCATCACCCGTGACATCGATGATTGAGCGTACGGTTCTTCCCAACACGCCACTAGCACCTAAGAAATGAAGTAAGGCTATCCCAGTACTGCCATGGCTTAGCTGGGTCATCATTCCCAGCTGAAGCAAATTACCGAACAAGTGGATCATCACCCGGCTGAATCTGAGGATACGCTTGTCCTCGAAGGTCCTTACGGCGACCGCGCTCATCGTGTGAATGAAAACAGATTTGACAAATGACGCGGTGAATTGCTCGGCAATTCTCTTGCCATAATTTTTTCGTATCCATTCGTAGCATTGATCTACACCCTCTGCACGGATTTTCTGATGAATTTCTTCAGGCGATTGATGCGTGGCCAGCTTCGCCATGGTCAGGTCGATTGGCCCCCATTCGCCTTTGGATTTGAATAAATGACTTTCAAATTCATCAAACCCCATTTCCTTACATTTGGCCGCATAGCTAACGACGGTAATTAGTTCACCTCCGTGCGAGACGGAATGGCACATCGCTTCCACGACATCCGGATGTAATGAAGACAGGGGAATAGAATCGAAAACGTGTGGCGAAAAAACGTGAGACAGTTCGTGCGCGATATGTGCCTTCGGTGGATTGGATTTCAGACCAAGGAAGTGTTGATCCATATATCCGCCAACGCTAACCCCGTTGGATTGCAAAGCGTCGCAATGGGCAAAAAATAAATTAATTTCTCCGTTCTGAAATAAGTAGTTTTCATTGTTGTCGAAATCATCTAGACCGACGAGAGCATCATTTGTGCACTCCTCCGATTCGTTAAGTACAACATCTTTGTACTCACTGGAAATTTCGAATTGAAATGGAATGCCCCAGCTAGTTAACTGTCTGTTGATGGTGTTGGCCACACTCACGATCATCCCGACTTCGATTTCTGATGACGGATGGCATTTATCGATTTTCTCAAAGGCTTTGGCTGGCTCACGTATTGGGTAAAGAATGATTTTTTTGAAATTTGAGAAGTCTGGAGTCCAGCCGAGATATTTTTCATCAGGGCCGTTTTCGGCGATTGCTTTGACTTCCATTTTTTTGATGCAGTCGTCTAGGCTCTCTTTTACATCGGCCTGGCCGCAGCCGAAAGTTGGAACGATGGGTGCCAAGGTATCGATAATCGGCTTTGCTGCCCGTCTGACTTCGTCGAGGACGTAAATAGCGCTTGAATGAAGTGCTTGCATGAATTTCTCCTTTGATGTTGGTCGACACAGCGCACTACGTGACTTTTTTTCATCAAAAGTTCATCGAACATTTGTTCGATAGACGAGCGCAGCCTTCATCTTGGAAACGAAAAATTCAAAACATACATTTTTCAAACCATCTTCGTTTATACATTTTTTTTAATTTGTAATTTCTTTTGTAGTGAATCGGATTGTCTCTTGCGGATACCTGTGAAGGCAGCAACATCGTTGATCAGCAGAGGCTCATCTTCTGTTGATTCGAGGGGTTCTACTATGGGTACTGTTTGAGATGCGTGAAATTTTCTAATGTTGGCAGGGATGTGGGAGTGTTCAGAGGGACTGAATTCTTCGCTGACCTCATCGATTGTCTCCGACAAATGATCGACGCTAGCCTGTACTTGTGCATCGGCTTTTTTCTCATCTGTTTTCCACAGCCAAGTAGTCATGACCTGCAGTGATACATAGTTTTCAATGACGTCGGCAATAGCAGCGTCTATCGTTACGATACGTTGAATAATCGTTGGTAGACGTGAATAGATTTCTTCTGCCTTTGCGGTTAGATCTATACCAGTAGTTTTGCGGCTTATTGAAATTGCTGTCTCAGCAATAGCGCCATCAAAGTTGGTGGTTTTCGTCAGGTCAAGATACGCTTCTCGTTGCAATTTTTCGGTGGGTGCGCACTGATCAATAAAGCGAAGGATCATAGTGGAGAAGAGATTGCCCGCAGCGCTTCCGCAGGTGGCATACACCAACTCCAACATTGCATTACTGTTGCTACGCATGAGCTTAACAAAGGTGCTCAAGATAGCCGCTTGGCCGATAACGCCGACCAGGGCTTTTACCGTTCGTCCCATCAGACCTGATCCGGCGCAGGTCTGGCCGGCGGCTAGCCATGGCGTTGGATTCAGCTGTCCCATCATGCCGAGGTGAATCAGGTTTGCAAACGTATGGATCAGCCCGCGGAAAACAAGGAGGCTCAGTTTATCTTTGACAGTCCTGGCAACGATAGCGCTCATGGAATGAATAAACACGGATTTTGCAAAGGAGGCTGCGAATTGTTCTGCCGCTCGTACGCCGTAGTTTTGTTTAATCCACTCGTAGCTCTTGTCGACACCCTCTGCATGAATCCGGGCGTGATTTGAATTGTTATCGCGATGCGCAGCAAGCTTTGCCATAGTCAGGTCTAACGGCCCCCATTCACCTCGGGAATTTCCTAAGTCATTTGAAGTGTCCGGAAAACCCATATCCTCGCAATGATTCGAATAGCTCAGACTGGTAATTAATTCATGACCATGAGTGACGGGATCGCACATGGCTTCCAATACATCGGGATGCAAGGAAGCCAAAGGTATCGCATCGTGTGGGTGGGTAGATACGAGATGAGCGAGTTCGTGAGCATATGTAGACTTTGGCTTGTCGGTTTGTAAGGTGATCAGGCAGCCATTTAATGATCCGCCAATCACCTCTCCTTCTGACTCAGGCTTGTCGCAATGCCTGACGAAGGTATATAGCGATTTTTTATCTTGATTGGTGCTAACGAGACATGCGTTGTAACTTGAATCCAAAGCTTGATCGTTCAGTTTTGCTGCTTCGGTTGAGATACTGAAACGAAACGGAATAGACCAGTTTTCTAATTGTTTATTAATGTTGCCGGTTACATTAGCCCAGTTTGCCCACTCTTGAGCATTAGGAATGCGGCAGCCTTGTTCTTGGCTTAATTGGGATAACCGGGTTGCTGGGTAAAGTATCACCTGCTTAATGTTTGTAACACCATTCCACCAGAGGGGATTATTTCCACCTCGCATGGTCTTTCCAGCGCTGACTGCTTCCATTTCATGGAGGCAGGTGCTTAGGCTTTCTTTAACGGCGGCCTCTTCGTGGCCAATAGTTGGCATCATCGATGCGAGTGTGCTGATGACGGGTTGTGTTGCACGGCTGGCCTCGCTGTAGGCGTAAGAAATGCCCGAGTAGAGTGCTTGCATGAGTTTTCCTTTGAGTATTTGATGTCCTTTTTTACGTAGCAAGCTCGGTAACTTTTTTTTGCAATGAGTTCATTAAAAATTTTTTCTAAAGGTCGATGCGGTATCCTTAGCTAATGGCAAAAAACAAAGCAAATAAGAACTGGCTGCACGGCCACATCAATGACCCTTACGTAAAACTTGCGCAAAAAGATGGCTACCGAGCGCGGGCTGCTTACAAGCTCAAAGAAATCGACGAGGATGAAAAGCTGATTAAGCCGGGTCAGATCATTGTGGATTTGGGGTGTGCGCCGGGTAGCTGGAGTCAATACGCGCGGCGTAAACTAGCTGGCAAGGAAGGGGGCGGCATCCACGGCATGATTGTCGGATTGGATATGCTGGAGATGGAGCCTATCGCCGATGTGAATTTTATTTTGGGTGATTTCCGTGAAGAGTCCGTCCTAAGCCAGCTTCAGACTCTGCTTCAGGGTCAGCGGGTTGATCTGGTCATTTCCGACATGGCACCCAATATGTCTGGCATTGCGGATACGGATGCAGCACGGGTCGAACATCTGGTCGATTTGGCAATAGATTTTGCGCTTCAGCACATGAAACCGTCCGGATCACTGCTCGTCAAATGCTTTAATGCCAGCGGTTATACGCAAATTGTTGAGAAGTTTCGGGATCAATTTAAGACGGTCAGTTCCAAAAAACCCAAGGCCAGCCGGGATAAATCATCCGAAATCTTCCTGCTGGGGAAGGGCTTGCGCCACCCCGCCTGATGCTTTTATGCCTGCTAAATCGGGCTCGCTTTGAACTTTCTTTGCCAGCGAAATTTTGCTCGTGACCCGAGCGGTTCTCCAACCCTTGAAAAATCAGGGATTTAGCCCCATATCCTTACTGGCAAGGCGGGGGTATTGCGAGTAGAATTTATTTACTACGCGCCAGACCGCAACTGCCGGTCCGCAATAAGGAGTCTTCGTGAATAATATGTTTTCTAAAGCCGCCATCTGGGTAGTCATTGCCTTGGTGCTATTTACCGTCTTCAAACAGTTCGATGAACGAGGTTTGGCCGGCGGTGCAACGCCCATTCCTTACTCCGATTTCCTCGATGAAGTGAAATCGCAGCGTATTCGTGAAGCAACGATTGAGGATCGTACGATCATCGCTATCACCAATGATGGCAAAAAAATCAAAGCGACGACAACCAATCTTGATCGCGGCTTGATTGGTGATTTGGTTAATAACGGCGTTAAATTCGACGTTAAGCAGCCTGAACCTCCTTCATTCCTTTCGCAGATTTTTATTTCGTGGTTCCCGATGCTGCTGTTGATTGGCGTGTGGATTTTCTTCATGCGTCAAATGCAGGGCGGCGGTAAAGGTGGTGCGTTCTCGTTTGGTAAATCTAAAGCACGCATGCTCGATGAACATCAAAACGCTGTTACTTTCGCTGATGTCGCCGGTTGCGACGAAGCGAAAGAAGAAGTCTCTGAGCTGGTCGATTTTTTGCGCGACCCAACTAAATTTCAAAAATTAGGTGGTCGCATCCCGCGCGGTGTGCTGATGGTTGGCCCTCCGGGTACCGGTAAAACTTTGTTGGCGCGAGCTATTGCTGGCGAAGCCAAGGTTCCTTTCTTTACTATTTCTGGTTCCGATTTCGTTGAGATGTTTGTGGGTGTGGGCGCATCGCGTGTGCGCGATATGTTTGAGAATGCAAAAAAACATTCACCCTGCATTATTTTTATCGATGAGATTGATGCGGTAGGTCGTCACCGTGGTGCAGGTATGGGCGGAGGTAACGACGAGCGCGAACAAACACTTAATCAGTTGCTGGTTGAGATGGATGGATTCGAAGCCAATGCAGGCGTGATCGTGATTGCAGCGACCAACCGTTCAGACGTGCTTGATAAAGCCTTGCTGCGTCCAGGTCGCTTTGACAGACAAGTGATCGTAGGCCTTCCAGATATTCGTGGTCGTGAACAGATCTTGATGGTTCACATGCGCAAGGTACCTATTGCTCCTGATGTTAGAGCAGATGTTCTGGCGCGTGGCACACCGGGTTTCTCTGGCGCTGATCTGGCTAATCTGGTGAATGAGTCAGCGTTGTTTGCGGCACGTCGCAATAAGCGTTTAGTTGAGATGCAAGATTTTGAAGATGCAAAAGACAAAATCGTCATGGGGCCTGAGCGTAAGTCGGCTGTCATGCGCGAAGAAGAGCGTCGCAATACTGCTTTTCACGAATCAGGTCATGCAGTCGTCGCTAAGCTCTTGCCCAAAGCTGACCCAGTTCATAAAGTAACCATCATGCCGCGTGGTATGGCATTGGGTTTGACTTGGCAGTTGCCTGAACATGATCGTGTGAATATGTATAAAGACAAAATGCTGGAAGACATAGCAATTTTGTTTGGCGGTCGAATTGCTGAAGAAATTTTCATGAATCAAATGTCGACTGGCGCATCGAATGACTTTGAGCGCGCTACCAAACTTGCTCGAGCGATGGTTACGCGCTTCGGTATGTCGGAGTCTTTGGGCACCATGGTCTATGAAGATTCTGATCAGGATTCTTACTTTGGACGCACATCATCCAAAACCGTATCTGAAGCTACGCAGCAAAAAGTGGACATGGAGATTCGCAACATCTTGGATCAGCAATACGCTATGTCGCGCAGTTTGTTAGAACGCAATCGCGACAAAGTTGAGGCGATGGCCAAAGCCTTACTCGAATGGGAAACCATCGATGCTGATCAAATTAACGACATCATGGCAGGTAGTGAGCCACGGCCACCGAAAGTGGCACCCACACCGCGCCCGAGTGATCCACCAGGCGGCGGGGTAGCGCCAGCGACCGCACCCGCCTGATGATCGTCTGTAAACCATAAGCTAACTAACGGGGTGAGGAGAAATCTTCACCCCGTTTGCTTGTCAATTTTCTGATTTCTCTGTGACTGATTTCCCCGATACGTATTTGCAGTGTGGTCGTTATCGACTGAAAATTAGCGGGCCGTCATTTCGTCCGTTGGTCATGGGCGTCTTGAATGTCACCCCCGATTCATTTTCTGATGGCGGACGCTTTAGCTCACTTGATGCCGCCATCACACAAGCAGAGCTCATGATAGCGTCGGGGGTCGATATTATTGATATTGGCGGTGAGTCGACTCGACCTGGCTCACCCCCCTTATCTATCGACGAAGAATTACGTCGAGTGATGCCAGTACTCTATGCGCTGCGCGATTGCGGCAAACCCATCTCAGTTGATACCCGTCGATCCGAAGTGATGCAAGAAGCGATGATCGCTGGTGTCGATATGATTAATGACATCACCGGCTTTCGTGATGAAGACAGCTTAAGCCTGCTCAGGGATAGCGACTGCGCTTTATGTATTATGCACATGCAGGGTACGCCGCAAACCATGCAGCACGACCCTAGTTATGACGATGTTGTGGGTGAAGTGAGTGAGTTTCTTTCGCAAAGGGCGGATGCGGCTGTGAGTGAAGGTATAGATCGCCGTCGCTTGTGCATCGATCCTGGATTTGGTTTTGGTAAAACATTGCAGCACAATCTAGAGCTACTAGCGAATGTAGAACGTATTCAACGTGAGTTAAGCTTGCCACTTTTAGCCGGTCTTTCACGTAAGAGCATGATAGGTAAGTTGACGGATAAACCTGTAGAGCAACGCATGGCTGGCAGTATTGCCGCCGCGTTGTATGCGATAGCACAGGGAGCTCGTATCGTGCGTGTGCATGATGTCGCTGAAACAGTTGACGCGATCAGTGTTTGGCAAGCAGCAAAAAATGCGGAAGCTAAATTAAATACAATTCAGTAAAGCAGAAATTAAATCAATCGATTAGCGATACAACTACAAGATAAGACAAGAAAATACAGGACATCATGGCAAGAAAATATTTCGGCACAGACGGTATTCGAGGTAGCGTTGGCACAGCACCGATTACGCCAGACTTTGTTATGCGTTTAGGCCATGCCGCAGGCAAAGTATTGGCTCGATCAGAGAATGCAGCGACTGGACGTCCCACCGTATTGATTGGTAAAGACACGCGTATCTCAGGCTATATGCTTGAGGCTGCTTTAGAAGCAGGGTTTACTGCAGCAGGCGTTGACGTTTTACTCGCAGGCCCGATACCAACACCTGCTGTTGCTTACTTGACTCGTGCATTGCGTCTATCCGCAGGCGTGGTGTTATCCGCCTCACATAATCCGTACCACGATAACGGCATCAAGTTTTTTTCTGCACAAGGTAATAAGCTACCTGATGCGGTCGAAGAAGCGATTGAGGCAGCACTTGAAACACCAATGCTATGCGTTAGTTCAGAGAAGCTGGGTCGTGCCAAGCGGCTAGATGATGCGCGTGGTCGTTATATTGAATTCTGTAAGAGTACCTTCCCCAATGAGCTTGACCTTCGCGGTATGAAGCTGGTGGTGGATTGCGCTCATGGCGCGGCATATCACATTGCCCCAGATGTATTTCATGAACTAGGTGCTGAAGTCATAGCCATTGGTAATCAACCTAACGGTTTTAATATTAATGAGCGTTGTGGTGCGACAGCTCCGCAAGTACTGTCTGAAGCAGTGCGCACTCATAGCGCGGATCTGGGCATTGCTCTTGATGGCGATGCCGATCGTTTGATTATGGTTGATGGTAGTGGTCGCGTATTTAATGGTGATGAGCTGCTGTATGTGATGGTGAAGGATAGGTTGTCCAACGGTAGTGTCAAAGGTGCCGTAGGAACCTTGATGACTAACATGGCCGTTGAATCAGCGTTTAAGGCCATGGGTGTAGGTTTTGCTCGCGCTAAAGTAGGAGATCGCTACGTGCTTGAGTTGTTGCAAGAGCGTGGCTGGCAAATCGGTGGCGAAGGCTCGGGACATTTACTTTTCCTCGATAAGCACACTACCGGTGACGGCATCATCTCAGCCTTACAGGTATTAGCGGCACTAAGACACAGCGGGCAAACCCTCTCCGGTATCACCAGTGATATGCAGCTATGGCCACAGACACTACTCAACGTAAAAATTGCACCAGGCTTTGACTGGAAAGCCAGTAAATCGTTGATGGCTGAAAAAGAGCGCGCCGAGGCTGAATTAGGCGAGGCCGGGCGCGTACTCATCCGCCCCTCAGGTACCGAGCCTCTGCTAAGAGTCATGGTGGAAGCGCGCGAGGCATCCCTCGCCAAGTCGCTGGCCGAGCGGCTGGCGGCCTGTATTGCTAGCTGAAGCCCCCTTTAGCTGACGCAATTGGCAACAAACTGGCAAGGTAGTCGCAGGCTAAGGTATAATTGTGTTCTCGGAGTGTGGCGCAGCCCGGTAGCGCACCTGCTTTGGGAGCAGGGGGTCCAAGGTTCGAATCCTTGTACTCCGACCAGTCTAAAAAACGGGTTGTCATTGACAGCCCGTTTTTTCATTTGTGGAAACGCTTCTGTTTCCGCGTGCACTGCCCATAGCTCAGCTGGATAGAGCAACGCCCTTCTAAGGCGTAGGTCGCACGTTCGAATCGTGCTGGGCAGGCCATTAAAATCAACGACTTACATCACACCCCTACATTTGTAAATGCTCATTTAAGTAGTAGTTATCTGTCTTTAATTCATGCACTTTTGCACAATCTTTACCATGCTGCAGTGTGTGCAACCTACTTTTACGGCTCTGGAATATAGCGGTGCCCGTCTAGCACGCGCCACAAGTCTATGAGGTTAGACTGCTCGATGTAGAACACTAAATATGGATATCGAGTGGTAGACCATTAACCAAGGCTTGGCAAATTTAATTCATAAACATAACGTGCAGAGCCGGTATTGGGATAGCGGCTTGTATGAGTATAGGCGCGCTCTAGTGCGTCAATGAAGCTCATTCCAGCATCATTAGCAGACGAGGTAGTGTTCGATAGTTTCATCGGCATCTAGATTGGCAAACTTATGCGATACACCGACTTTTGGAATGGGCTGTAGTTAGATTATTATGCGGCTCATGCTAAGGTTGAATTAAATATTAACTGGCTCTGCACCTTTGCTTTACATCTAAAAGAAAATGCAAAAGTATTTTTGCACTCATTAAAAAATATTTGGATACTTTAAATCATGCGTAGTCTTTTACCTCTGTTCACCCTATTTGCGTTTACTAGCCTTAGTGAAGCGCAGCCAATTGAGAACAATGAGATGCAGGGCGCAGTCTGCTGGGAATCACCTACTTGCGGCCTCAATCATAAGCCACTAGAAAAATCTAATATCAAAGTGGATAGCACATTGCTTCCATTAATAATTACAAAAACGACTTACTCTCAGTACTACTCAAATAATTTTCCATCCTTAATCACAGCTATCAAAGAAAATTTAATGCTGGGAGACTCAGCAGGTAATATGCATTTTTTAAAGGAGGATATTTTTAGTGAAACTGGATTTCCTCATATACAAAAAAAACATGTATCTGTTAAAGATCTAAAGTATGTAGAAAAATTTGACTCATTATTTGCATGTTTTCAATATGTCGATGATGCGGATAGTTCTATACATACGGCGATTGGACAATTAAAACTAAATAAAAATATAAAAAGAGATAGCCAGCGATGGGACTTTTTGTTTGATAGTAATCACAAAAAAGTTAAGCCTAATAATTGCGCTATGGATGTGAGCGGATCAAAAATTTATTTCATTATTGGCACTGTAAATGAAGGGGAAATAAATCATCCAATAGCTCAAGATAAGGAAAACACTTTAGGAAAGTCCTACGCGCTAGATATTGTTAATCGAAAAGTTGAGTTATTAACTTTGGGTCATCGTGTGTCTTTAGGAATTGTGGCGAGACAGAATGGACAAGTTTGGTTTACTGAAAATGGCGAGCGTGGGGGAGATAAGTTATCGTATCTTATTCAGAATAAAAATTATGGTTGGCCACTGAAAGTGTCTGGTACTCGGTATTTGCAATTCACAAGTTCTACCAACCCACGCGAAATAAATAATAGTAAATTTGATCTCAACTCTTATGTCGATCCGGTCTATGCATGGTTACCTTCAATTGCTCCCAGTGCTTTAATTGAATTACATGACTTCAATCCTGCATGGGATGGGGATTTGCTAATGGGATCATTGAAGGCGCAAAGCCTTTATAGAATTCGTTTAAAAGATAGTCATGTCCTCTCAATTGAGCAAATATATATAGGACAACGCATTCGGGGTATTAAACAAATAAAAAAAGAAATTTTATTAACAACGGATGAGGGTACGTTAGTTACTTTAAGCATTGATTCAGAAAGATTAAAAATAAATTCTCCTCTTCCAGCGATACCAGGAGGGCAACATCTTTTATATTGTGTCAATTGTCATTCTATCTCCCACGCTGACGTGACTGCTGGCTTTGGCCCATCCTTGAGGGGTATTTATGGTAGAGAAATTGCAACACAAAATTTCCCGTATTTTTCTGACAGCCTCAAAAAAGTTGTCGGAATTTGGGATGAGGCTAAGTTAACTTCATTTCTTCTGGATCCAAGTTCTTTTGCGCCGGGCACAACAATGAACTTAGGAATTAATTT
>CANGJE010000048.1 GCA_947454305.1 Oxalobacteraceae bacterium | reverse complement strand
GATAAAGAAGCTAAGCGCCACAACATGACACGTCGTCAGTTCCTGGCAACCTCAGCAGGTATGGCCACAGCGTTTGTCGCCATGAATCAAGTCTACGGGAATGTCTTTGAAGTTGATGAGGCAGAAGCCAAAAACTTGGACGCAGCTGGCGATCGTAAAGCTAAGTACAAAGGCCAGTTCATTTTTGATGATCAGACTCACTTCATTCGCGATGATTTCAAAGAGGAAGGTCTGACCGGGCTGACCAAGTGGGCCGAAGGTGCGGGCGTTAACCCGAACATTAACAACATCCCAACTAATTTGTCCCGCTATAAGATGGACAACTACCTCAAGGAGATCTTCCTTGATTCGGACACATCGGTAGCGTTGCTCTCCGGAGCGCCATTTGATGATCCGAACTGGTGGTTGCTGTCCAACGATGCGATTCAAAACGCCTGCCGCGCTGTGAACAAGATGGCGGGTAGCGTTCGTATGTTGGGTCACTCCATCATCACACCAAAATATCCAAACTGGATGGATGAAGTAGATCGTGCGATCGAAGAACTCAAGCCAGTTTCTTGGAAGGCTTACACGATTGGTGATCCGTTCGGTCCATCAAAGTACGCATGGCGTCTCGATGATGAGAAGCTGATGTATCCGTTCTACGAGAAGGCAATCAAAGCGGGTATCAACACCATTTGTATTCACAAAGGTTTGATGCCACGTGACTATGAGAAGGCCTTTGCTGGTACGTGGGAGAACGCGACCGTTAACGATCTGGGTCAGGCAGCCAAAGATTGGCCGAAGATGAACTTCGTGATTTATCACTCTGCGTTGCGTCCTTGGTTGGCTGATCCTCCGGATATGGAAATGGCTCAATTCGAGAAGAACGGCTATATCCAGTGGTCAACCGATCTGGCGCGTATTCCAGAGAAATTCGGGGTAAACAACGTTTACGGTGAAATAGGTTCTTCCTTCGCATCAACGGCTGTTACCAATCCTAAGTTCTGTTCGGCCTTCATCGGTCAGATGGTTAACTTGATGGGTCCAGATCGTGTTGTTTGGGGAACTGACTCCGTCTGGTATGGCTCGCCACAGTGGCAGATCGAAGCGATGCGTCGCTTAGAGATCCCTGAGAGCATCATGAAGAGCCAGGGCTGGAAGATCCCTATGGGTGATGGTCGCGGTACGGTCAAGAACAAGATCTTCGGTCTCAATTCGGCCAAGCTCTATAAGCTTGATGCGCAGAAGATGGCAGCGGATGCAATGACCAAGCCATTCGACAACGACATGATTGCGAAGATGAAGGCCGAGTACCTGGCTATGGGCGGCGAGCGTAGTAATGCGGCTTATGGCTACATTGCAAAAGAAGGTCGCACGTTCGGTTAAACCTGATTGAAGGTCAGCCGTAAGAAGGCGGATGCCGCGCAAGCGGTGTCCGCCTCCATAAGAAAAAATTATTTGCACGTCATCAAGGAGGGTTCACGATGAAATCTCTGAAGCTTGCCCCGTTATTGGTAGCCTTATTGATGTTGACAGGAACGGTAGCTTTTGCCGATCACCACGGCGAGAAAAAAACGCGAGTCGGTACCTGTGCCGATGCTAAGAAACAGCAAGATTATTTTTGCGATATGAAAAATGCTGCGACTGATTCTATGGTCGCACTGGGTACTGCATGCAGAAATGCAAAGATCAATGTCAAGGAAGCGTGTGATGGGGTTGTTGAAGAAGATCCAACTTACAAGTCGTGCAAGATGGAGCAAAAGTGCTGAGTTGGTAAAACGGCTTGGGAAATGTAATCCAGTACTATGTTTTTTTGACGTGAACAAGGTAGTCATTTGTCTCTAGTTAGTTTGCCGGCAGCTTAGCGCTGCCGGCTTTTTTATTTCTGGTCTTATACTATGGACTGAAGCTATCTTGATGTATTCAATATCTGTTGGCGAAAGGTTGAAAAACCTGAAAATTTCCATGAAAATTATAAAAATGAGTCCTAAATTTCTAACGACATTTTCCTTAGCTTTGCTTTTTTCTGCGGGATCTTTTCTGCCAACCGTCCATGCTGAGGATCGCGCCGCTGGTAGTGTGTTCGTCGATTGCCCGGAATGCCCAGAGATGGTTGTTATTCCGGCTGGCGAGTTTGTGCAGGGATCCGATAAGGTCGAGAGCGGACATTTAGACGAGAAGCCGCAGCATACGGTGAAAATTGCTCGACCGTTCGCGGTCTCAAAATACGAAACCACCTTTGCGCAATGGGATGTGTGTGTTGCAGAGGGTAAGTGTCCGAAAGCGGATGATGCTGGCTTTGGGCGTGGCAAATTCCCTGCCGTGAATATCTCATGGGTTGAGGCTAAGGCCTATACAGTCTGGCTGTCCGCAAAGACCGGTAAGAATTATCGTCTTCTCAGCGAATCCGAATTTGAATATGCTGCCCGTGGCGGTACGCAAACGGCCTGGTTCTGGGGTGGTAGTGAAAATAAATTGAAGACCTGTGAGTTCGCCAACATGCATGATGAAACAGGTAAGAAAGCTCATCCGAATTATGTGTGGTCACATGTGCTCTGCGACGACGGTGCAGCTGAAAATGCTGAGGTAGGTAAATACAAACCTAATCCATTTGGTTTGCACGATATGTTAGGCAATGTGCGCGAGTGGGTGGATGACTGTCATCAAGTGGGATATGCCGGTGCCCCTAACGATGGTTCAGTTCGTAAGCATGAGGGCCAATGTGAAAAACGCTTGGTTAGGGGCGGTGGTTGGCTAGATGGTCCATCGACAGCGCGCGCTGCTTATCGGTATTCTGAGCTGGAAGGCATGCGAAATTTTCAGACGAGTTTCAGGGTTGCGCGTGATCTTTAATCTGCGGCAGTATGGGTAATACAAGGAGATTCAATGCGACGCGTGACTGAGACTTTTCGACGATTGAATCTTTCATTTGCAAGGCGCGCGTCAGTCGGGTTTCTGGCAGCAGCAGCATTAGCTGTTGCTGGAACCGCAGCGACTCAAGTCATTCGCTCAACCGAGAAGCCTATCGATCCTTCGATGGTGTATATGCAGCCGATCAAAGGTCTCAGTCATTCGCAACTTCAAAAATTTCAGGCGGGTGAGAAGCAGTTCAAAAACCCGTGGGTCGTATTTCCTTTACTGGGCGGTGATTGGGGTCTGGGCCCCACTTTTTTAGCGACTTCGTGTATTGGTTGTCATGTGCAGGGTGGACGTGGCCGCACCTTTGATAATCCGAATACCATCGCCTTCCAGCAATTACTTCGTTTGTCGATACCCGGCGAGGGCTCCGATGGCGCACCGAATCCTCACCCAAACTATGGTGATCAGCTACAAGTATTCGGCGTCAACGTCGGGCTAAAGGAAAATCTAAAACCCGGTGAGGCGGAGTTATATATTGATTGGTTGACGGAGGTTGTTACTTTATCGGACGGCGAAAAAATTGAATTACGTAAGCCAAAAATTCGCATTGAAAAACCGAATTTTGGAGATATCGATGCATCAGTGATGACCTCTTTGCGTAATACGCAGGTCGTGTTTGGTATGGGTTATTTAGAGGCGGTAACAGAAGAAGACATACTCGCACTAGCTAAGCTTCAACAGTCGCAAGATTTAAATGGCCGCCCGAATTATGTACGTGATGATATTAATAAGCGTGTTACCTTAGGTCGGTTTGGTTGGAAAGCAAATCAGCCGAGCGTGCGCCAACAAATCGTCGCTGCATTTCATGGTGATATGGGCGTCACATCATCGTTGTATATCGAAGAAAATTGTCCTCCTATACAAAAAGATTGTCGTGCTATGCCGCCCGGTAATCGTCCCGAGTTATTGGACTATGCATGGGACCATCTAACATTCTGGCAAGTAGCGCTTGATGCACCACCACCACGAAATCAAGAGAGTGAGAATGTTAAGCGCGGCGAAAAATTATTTGATCAAGCGCGTTGTGCTCAATGTCATGTACCTGAATTAAAGACGGGGGAATATCCGTTATTGCCAGCGCTTGCAAAACGCACCTTCCGTCCTTACACGGATCTGCTGGTACACGATATGGGCCCAGGCTTGGCAGACGGTCGTCCGGATTTTAAGGCGGGTCCTCGCGACTGGCGCACAGCCCCGCTCTGGGGCATTGGTGTGTCGGAGCAAGTTAATGGTAGTCCTAATCTCTTGCATGATGGACGTGCACGCAATGTTCTTGAGGCGATTCTCTGGCACGGCGGTGAGGCAAAAGTATCGCGCGATATATTTACAGGCTTGAGTAAAACAGAGCGTGATGATCTGATCGCCTTTGTGAATTCGCTCTAATTCAAATGGCGCTGAACTCATGACGCGCCCACAACAAATTCGCTATTTCTTACTAGCGTTTTTTCTGTATGTATTTTTTCGCCATTGGTTGGGTCCTAAACTGAATCTAGAGGGTTGGACGCTGACGATTGGCGCCTATGGGTTTGCTGTTGCGATTGCTACGGTGTATTTGTATTGGATACTCAAGCGCGCTGGGCGACCTCCAGAAGAAAAGGATGCGTGATGATGATCAGGACTCTCGTAGTACTTATATTGACTTTAGTCGCCGCAAGCGCGCATGCAGAGTGGATACTGTATGGCGATAACGGTAAGGCTGAATTTTATTATGACGATAAAACGATTGTTACGAATGGAATTTATGTCACTGTTTGGGAAATGCTGAATTACAGTTTTCCGCTGAATGGCGTATTGTCTAATCGATCGCATAAAGAGTACGATTGCAAAGCAGCTCAGTTTCGTAATTTGCAAGGTGAGTTTTTTAATGCGCCTTATTTAAAAGGCGAAAAAGTTAGCAGTAATATGGATCCGGAAGATAATTGGCGACCCGTTGTCGAGGGCACACAGAATCAGCATCTTATGCAGCTTGTATGTGGGATGCGTAGCTAATTTTAGCAAACTGCATCGTAGTAAAACCAAGGAGTAGTCAGTGATTGCCGTCTTGGAAGCTCATCGCGCGGGCTTATTTGCTCGCGTTCATTGGCTGCCTAATCTCATTGCAGGGCTGGTCGTTGGCATCGTTGCTTTGCCGCTGGCGATGGCGTTTGCGATTGCTTCCGGTGCGCGTCCCGAACAAGGCATTTATACCGCGATCATCGGCGGAGGTTTGATTTCTGTTTTCGGTGGCAGCCGATTGCAAATCGCAGGGCCGACCGGTGCATTCATCGCCATACTGGCAGGCATCACTGCCAAATACGGTATCGCCGGTTTACAGGTGGCGACACTAATGGCCGGTGTGATGTTGCTTTTGATGGGCTTAGCCCGTATGGGCGGCGTAATTAAATTTATTCCGGCCCCGGTTGTTGTGGGATTTACTGCGGGTATAGGTGTCATCATTTTTGTTGGGCAGTGGAGCGAATTTTTTGGATTGCCCAAACCCGCCGGTGAGCATTTTCATGAAAAGCTCTGGCATCTGCTGCAGTCACTACCGACTGCACATCTACCCACATTGAGTTTCGCGCTGCTCGGTTTGCTAGTAGTTTTGTTAACACCCAAAATCAAACTCTTAGCTCGTATACCCGGACCGCTAGTCGCCATGGTTGTGGTCACGCTGTTGCAGATGATTTTGCATATGCCCGGAGTGGCCACCATAGGTTCCGCATTTGGTGGCATACCTACTGGCCTTCCTACATTTGTTGTACCTGAGATGTCTGTGCCACAAATTATCACGCTGATAGGACCTGCATTTACGATAGCAATGCTGGGTGCTATTGAAGCTTTACTCTCTGCCGTTGTCGCTGATGGTATGGCCGGTACTAAACATGATTCAAATCAGGAATTAATTGGACAGGGATTAGCTAATATCGCTGCGCCATTTTTCGGTGGATTCGCTGCCACTGGTGCGATAGCACGTACTGCAACGAATATACGTAATGGTGCGACGAGTCCACTAGCAGGCATCATGCATGCCATTACTTTGATCGCGGTGCTGCTGTTTTTAGCGCCGTTTGCAGCAGACATACCACTTGCAGCGCTGGCGGCTATTTTATTTGTGGTGGCGTGGAATATGAGTGAGGTAAAACATTTTGCTCATCTTCTTAAAACTGCCCCTATTGCTGATCGTTTAATTTTAGTCATTACCTTTGTATTGACCGTTTTTGCTGATCTGGTGGTGGCGGTCAATGTGGGTATGATTTTGGCGATACTGCATTTTCTTCGCCGTATGTCGGATGCTGTTGAAACACTCCCCGTCGATGAAACTGAGCTTCATACCGAATTGGCGCGGCACGACATACACCATTTGCCGCCAGATTTATTAGTTTACGAAATTGCCGGACCTATGTTTTTTGGGGCTGTAGAAAATTTTGAGCGGGCCTTAGTTCAAACACAGGCTGATCCTAAAATTTTAATCATTCGTTTGCGTCGTGTGCCGTTCATGGATATCACAGGCATACAAGTTTTGGAAGAAGTGATCCACAAATTACGTCTGCGCGGCATCCGTGTCATGCTGTGTGAAGCGAATGAGCGTGTACTCGCTAAACTTCAGCGAGCAGGTGTGATTAATGAAGGTTCTGCGGAAGATTACGTTGATCATTTAATTGAAGCGATAAAAAAAGTGATGCCTCTATCCTGAAGCTTCGCTATACATTACATAAGAAACAAAAAAGCCCGAATGCTTACGCAAACGGGCTTTTTTTTACGAGTCGTCTTTTCAGACGATTCGACGGATAGCTTACTAATTACTCTTTGAAGGCTTCAATAGCGATATCGATTCTTACTTCATCACTGACGTTAGGTGCGTATTTACCCATGCCAAATTCTGTGCGTTTGATTGTCGTAAATGCATTCGCGCCAATCGCATCTTTCTTCGCTATAGGATGTGGCATCGCTTGGAAGGATGTCACTGTCAAAGTCACAGGCTTGGTAACACCTTTGAGAGTCAAGTTACCTTGAATTTCAGAAGGCTTATCGCCGCTAAAAATAACTTTGGTTGATTTAAAAGTCGCCGTTGGGAATTTGGCTGTATTCAAAAAATCTTCAGCTTGGATATGCTCGTTAAACAGTGCAGAGCCTGTATCTACTGACGTTGTTTCAATGGTGATATCCACTTGACCTGTTTTTGCGGCTTTATCAAACAGAACCTTGCCTGTCGTTTTGTTGAAACGCGATAGTTGTATCGAGTAGCCTAGATGGCTATACGAAAAACGTGGGAAGGTGTGCGAATTGTCAATGGCGTAGCTATCAGCAGCTGCAAAGGCATTCGATGAAGCGGCGCTAATTAAAACCACTGCTGTAAAAAGTTTTTTCATGGTGATCATGGGAGATTCTCCTTGTTGTTGATTGAAATGAGTTTTGTTGCTGGGGTGATGCTATTTTTTCTTACTGCAAATTACTGATTAATTTCTTCGGGTGCTACTTGCCTGCGTGATGGAAGCATTTGTTTAAGGACATCATCTTTGTCGATGAAATGGTGTTTAAGTGCCGCAAGTACATGAACGATGAGGATACCTATCAGCAGTAGATTGAGTGCTTCATGGACTTCTTTCAGTGCATCGCCGACCACTTTATCTTTGGGTAATAAATCAGGAATAGGAAAAACGCCAAACCAGACTGTTTGAAATCCCTTCGCCGAACTCATCAGCCAACCTGATAAAGGAATTAAAAACATTAATGCGTAGAGAGCGAAATGAAAAACAGTCGCTGCCACTTTCTGTAGCTGAGGCATTTGCTCAGGCATAGCAGGCGGTGTATGAGTGATGCGCCAGCCGAGGCGAGCAATTACCAATAAAAATACAGTAACGCCTGCCCACTTATGCCAGGAATAAAATTTCAATTTGTCTGGTGAGAGTGG
This sequence comes from Oxalobacteraceae bacterium, assembly GCA_947454305.1. GTDB lineage: Bacteria > Pseudomonadota > Gammaproteobacteria > Burkholderiales > Burkholderiaceae_D > Pernthalerella. The sequence goes on along the minus strand of CANGJE010000048.1, from coordinate 10,727 downwards.
CAGATCACTCATGTAAAAACCAAGTATCAGCAAACAAAAAATCATCAGCGATATCAGCCAATGTAGTGTCTTTGCTGTGCTGGTGTAGTGTGTTGAATCTGACATGGAATCCTCAGAGATTAGTGCTTAGGTGAGAATGCATACGCATCCATAGCAAGTACGTAGTCGCTAATGCCCGCATGCAGACGTTCTACATCAGCGCCAGTACCGGCTGCTCCCAGTGCAACATACAAAGGCAAGAGATGTTCGTCGGTGGGATGAGCATTCACTGCGCCCGGTGCTTGTTCGCGGTAATGCATCAATGAATCGATATCGCCATCCTGCAAATGAGTTGCTATCCATTCTGGAAAATCACGCACATAGCTTGGTGTCTGTCCGCCGTTTTGACGGGCAATCATGTAGTCGCGCAGGTTATGCGTGATATTTCCCGATCCAATGATCAGAAAATTTTTGTCGACTAGCGGGGCTAATGCCTGACCTAGCTTATACGCTTGTGCCACGCCAGCATGACTTTGTAATGACACCGGTATAACTGGTATATCGGCTTCCGGATACATCAGTCGCAATGGTACCCATGCGCCATGATCAAGACCATCAGAACTGACTTCGCGCACCGGCAGGCCGGCCGCCGCAATAGCGGCTGCTACTTCATGTGCGCCCTCAGGGCAACCGGTTGCGGGATAGTTCAGTTGATACAGCTCCTGCGGGAAGCCATAAAAATCATGAATGGTTGAGAGTCGCTCTGCATGACCGACTGTCACTATTTCCGTATCCCAGTGCGGACTGACGATGACGATCGCGCGTGGTCGCGGCAGGTGTCGGGCTGCTTCTGTCATCGCCGCGCCCGCCGCACCGGGTCGAAGCGCGAAGGTAGGCGCGCCGTGCGGAACAAACAAGGTAGGCAGATGAGTTTTCATTTCGATATTTTTTTGAGTGCTGCTATTGGTATGGCTGTTAGTCCTGTTCATGAAGCGAGACTGTAGACTGTTCGGTTGATGTTAAATAGGGGACAATCAGCAAATATTTATTCCATTTGGAGCAACAATGGATAGACTCCAGGCCATGCATTTGTTCGTTCGCGTCGCTGAGCTCAGCAGCTTTTCCGCTGTAGCCCAGCAAATGGGTTTGGCACGTTCAGCCGTTACACGCCAGATCGCCGCGCTTGAGCAGCACTTGGGCATCAAGCTCATGGTGCGCAGCACTCGCCGACTCATGTTGACCTCAGCCGGCGCGGCCTATCTTGAGAAGTGTCGAGTAATCCTGAATCTAGTCGAAGTCGCAGAGACCGGAGTCGCTGAGGAACGGCAGACGCCGCGCGGCATGATACGTATCAGCTTGCCCCTGACGTATGGCTTGATGCGGGTGGCGCCAATATTGTTGGATTTTGCGCGTCGCTATCCCGAGGTGCAGTTGGATATGGATTACACCGATCGACGAGTGAATTTAATCGAAGAAGCAATCGATCTGTCTGTTCGAATCACCTCACGACTCGGGGCAACCGAAATCGCACGCCGCATAGGATCGAGCCAAATGCAAGCCGTTGCATCACCCGCTTATCTTGCTGAGCATGGCACGCCGCGTCACCCCTCTGAGCTAATACATCATGAATGTCTGAGTTACACCACTACCGCTGAATCAAAACAAACCTGGTCATTTGATGTTGATGGCGTGTTAACGGCCTATCCAATTCGTGCGCGCATTCATTCAAATAATGGTGAAGCGCTGAACGATGCCGTTGAACGGGGTCTGGGAATTGCGTTGCAGCCGGATTTCATTATTGAGCGATCGCTGCAATCAGGCAAAGTGGTCACCATCCTGACTGAATTCCCTCTACCCGAACTGGGTATCTATGCGATGTTGCCCAGCAATCGTCAGGTGCCGCATAGAGTCAGAGTGTTGATGGAATTTTTAGCAGATCAGCTGCGTTAAATTTTTCGCTCAGCAGATACGCCGAAAAAATTTCAATGGGTGTGTCGGTGATGAATGTCTGGAAAATGGGGATGCTTGTGCGTGATCGCTGTGTGACGATGAAAGTGAGAATGTGGTTCGCTATTATCCCAGTCGAAATCATGCTCATGCTGATGATGCTCGTCATGACTGTGCGTGTGTTCGTGTTCGAGTGGCTCATGCACATGATCGTGCTCATGCGTTTCCGTTAGATGACACCAAACACCTACGCACATCAGCGCACTGGCCGCCCAAAAAAATGGGCCGGTTGATTCGCCCATCAGCAATGCTAAAGCAGCGCCAATGAATGGTGCAGTTGAAAAATACGCGCCAGTACGCGCGGTACCTAAGCCACGCAAGGCCAATACGAATAAAACGAGGCTCGCTCCATATCCCGCTAAACCGAGAGCCATGGTGGCAAAGGTAATCGACATTTCGGGTAGCTGTAAGCCCAACGTCAAGGCTAGCGTGCAATTGATGACACCTGCAACTAGACCTTTACTGCAGGCGATAAAGAGCGCATCGGTAGTTGCGACTTTGCGCGTGAGATTATTGTCGATAGCCCAGCACAAACATGCACCCGCTACAGCTAGTGGGCCAATGAAATTAGTGTGTGGTGATAGTTGATCCGATTGATCCGGCAATGCCAGTAAAATTCCACCTGCGACGATAGCAGCCATGCCGATGATGATGCGTCGGTTGGCATGTTCATGAAAAACTACCCAGGCAAGTAGCGCCGTTAACACACCCTCTAAATTCAGCATGAGTGAAGCGGTAGACGCCGATACCGATTGCAAACCTATCATTAGCAATACCGGCCCGAGCATGCCACCGCTAACGATGGCGAGTAACAGCCAACGCCATTCACCCGGGTTCATTACGACGGGAGTCCAGCCACGGTCGCGCACCAGACGAGCTAAGCTCAAGCCTATGCCGCTACCCAAGTACAAGAGGCCGCCGAGTAAAAGTGGCGGAACGTCGCCCACCAATAATTTGGCGAGTGGTGTGCTGGCGCCGAATAATCCGGCAGCCAGCAAGGCAGAGAAAATGGCAGGGTTGAGTGTAAACATGGCTGTATTTTACGGTGGGAATTGAGAAACCTTCTACACTAGCGATACGATGTAAAAATTGCGCATAATTCAACGACGCTTCCAAAAATAAAATGAACGCAATGACTAAGAAATTTATGATGCTAATTAACCCTATGTGCAGGGTGTTGCTATGTTTGCTGCTGCTTTTCATGGGCCCGATAGGTCGAGCTGAGAGCTTTTTGGGCCTAGAGCCTTTAGAACCTCTCAGTTCAGTCAAGCAGCGATTTTCAGCAGGTGCCTTGACGGTTGAGCCCGCCGATTGGCTGAAGCCCAATCAATATTTCGCCAAGATGCAACACCCTGACGGCAGTGGTAACGTTTTTTTATTGTTTGAACATGATGATGAGATGCGTAAAAAGAAGTTGGCTGATTTAGAAAAATCAGTCGCAAATCTTCCATCGCAAGCTCAAGGTCGATCAACGAAATTACTGATACGACAGTATCGAGAAAAATTGTCCAAATCAATTGACGAACGATTGTCGCTAATTAGAGTTCGCTGGCTTCCTGATAATCCAATTCGTGTGAGTGAGCTTGTTACATCGTACGGTAAGCCCGACGAAAAACGCGAAGGGAATGCCATGTATGGCCCCGTGTTTATCTGGTCTAAGGGTTTGAATGCTCATCTTAGCGATGATAAAAAACAGGCGCTAATGATTGAATATTGGTTCACCGAAGATGATCTTGCTGTGTATTTTCTACGACGAGATAGCGCTGCTCGTTAATAAGCAATGGGTGGCCGTATTCGTAGAAAATTACTCGATGAACGTTGGACTGATTTATCAGTCAGCGAAGTCTTGATTTGTCCGCTATGCGAGCGCGCAATACCTGATTCGATGAAAGATGCGCATCACCTCGTGCCCAAATCCAAAGGTGGGCGGCAAACTCAGTTCTTACATCGAATTTGTCATCGTCAGATTCATGCCTTGTTTACCGAAACAGAATTAGCGCGGAAGTACAGCACCGTTGAAGCCCTACTAGCTCATCCCGAGATTATGTTATTTGTGAAATGGGTCAAGACCAAGCCGGATGATTTTTTTGAGGTTTCGCGTAAGAGCCGGCGAATAAAAAGCCAATGAAGGCTTCTGGATAGATGGTATCAAGGATTGATAGTTAGCCATAGTTTTGGGTTAAGAATTTTTGTGGTTTCATAAATTTTTATGCTATTTTTATATAGTCGAAATTAGCATGAGCATCCCGAATCAAAAAAGTGCTCAACATGCCCTCGACTACACGTATCGCCAACCCAGACTATTCTCCTGTTGATAACCAAAAAACAACCGTAGCAGCCTTAACGCTAAGTGCGTTGGGTGTGGTGTATGGGGATATTGGCACCAGCCCCCTATACGCATTGAAAGAAGTATTTTCTCCTGCGACCGGCGTGTTAGCCAACCCCGATAGCGTTATTGGTGCCGTCTCCGTCGTGCTGTGGGCGTTGATGTTGGTGGTGACGTTAAAGTATGTGCTGTTGATTTTGCGAGCAGATAATCGCGGCGAGGGTGGAATACTCGCACTCACCGCATTGGTATCTACGGCTGTTCAAGATAAACCCAAGCTGCAACGATTACTTTTGGTGTTGGGTGTATTCGGGGCGACTTTATTTTATGGCGATAGCGTCATTACACCTGCCGTATCAGTGCTGGGTGCCTTGGAAGGACTGGAAGTCGCTACGCCAGATTTCAAACCCTATGTGGTACCCATCACCCTTGCCATCATGGTGGGACTATTTACCATTCAACGATTTGGTACGGCTACCGTAGGTAAAGCATTCGGCCCGGTCTTGATCCTTTGGTTTATCACCATTGCAGTTATAGGGATAATTCAGATAGGTCATGAGCCGCGTATTCTTGCAGCGATCAATCCGCTGTATGCACTACATTTTTTACAGGGCCGTGGTTGGCAATTGTTTGTCACCATCGGTGCGATCGCGTTGGTCTTGACCGGTGCCGAGGCATTGTATGCCGACATGGGACATTTTGGAAAAGTGCCTATTCAGTTAGCGTGGAATGCCTTTGTGCTTCCATCCCTAGCGTTGAATTACATGGGGCAGGGTGCTTTGTTGATACGTGATCCAAGCGCCGTTGAAAATCCTTTTTATAAAATGTTTCCCGAATCGATTTTGCTATTCATTGTTGTTCTCTCAGCGCTGGCGACGATCATTGCTTCACAAGCGGTCATTACGGGTGCTTATTCAATGACTAAGCAAGCCATGCAACTCGGTCTGTTACCTCGTATGGATGTTAAATACACCTCGTCTAAAGAAATCGGACAAATCTATATTCCACTGGTGAACTGGATTTTATTTGTGAGCGTGGTAGCTGCTGTACTAGGTTTTGGTAGTTCTTCAGCGTTGGCAGGGGCTTATGGTATTGCCGTCACATTGACCATGATGATCACCACTGTACTCACCTATTTTGTGGTGCGCTCAGCGTGGAAAATGTCACCGCTTGTGGCGCTCACCTCAACGAGTTTTTTCTTCGCAATTGATGCATTGCTAGTAGCGGGCTGTTCAGCAAAAATCCTAGATGGTGGTTGGTTCCCTTTGCTTCTTGGTTTATTATTTTTCTCCATCATGCAGACTTGGGAAAAAGGACGCAGTTTAGTTATAGAAGTCATTCAAAAAGATGGTATCAATCTACAGTCATTCATTCGTGGAGTGGATACAGAAGAGACCCGGCGATCGGAACGCACAGCTGTTTATGCTGTTGGAAATGCTGAGATGGTTCCTCAGGCGCTGCTGCATAATCTAAAACATAATCAGGTGCTTCATCGCCGCAATGTTATTTTGACAGTCGTTTTCCAACAGGTACCCTGGGTAAGCGAGGCGGAGCGGGTAGAAGTTGAAAAAATAAGTCCAAGTTTTTGGCGAATACGGTTAAATTTTGGTTTTATGAATACGCCTGATGTTCCTAAGGCATTGGCCCTTTGTCAAAAGTTCGGAATGGAGTTTTCGGATATTGATACAACGTTTTTCTTAAGTCGCCAGACGATTATTCCAACTCACGATGGGGCAATGTCTTGGTGGCGTGAAAATTTATTTTCTGCTTTGCACAGAAATGCTGGCAGTATTGCTTCGTACTTTAGACTGCCAGAAAACTCTGTAGTGGAATTGGGAACACATATCCAAATTTGATCTGACATGAAAAATGCGGGTGCCAATCTTAAGACTAGCTGATGGTTTGATCGCAATGCCATGATTAAAACTATTTTTTCTGAGGGATCTAAGCATTGGTGGCCTGCCTTGCTTATTTGGGCGATTGCCTGGATTTCTTTAGGTTGGCTTGATCCTTATCTTGATCTCGCTAATCTCTCTATGGTGTTATTGATAGGGTCGGCTGCAGCTAGTTTGTGGCTGACTCCTTTATGGTCTATCGTTGTGTCAACGATTGCCATCGTCGCTTTCAACTGGTCTTTCGTTCCGCCGCGCGGAAGCTTTCATGTAGATTTAAATCAGCACCTGCTTTTATTAGTCGCTATGGTGATGGTGAATGGATTAATCGCTATGCTAATGGTATTGCAAAGACGAGCTGCGATTCGATCGAGTGACCAACAAATTCGTAACACCTTGCTAGCGTCGATATCGCATGACTTTCGTACCCCCTTAGCGACTATCATAGGGTCAGCTTCATCCTTGCATGATCAATTTGATCAATTGACCGATGCAGATAAACAAAAGATGGTGGAGATCATCTTAAGCCAGTCAAATCAGTTAAATCAAATCACAAACAATGTCTTGCAAATTGTGAGACTCGATTCTGATCAAATAAATTTACGTAAAGATTGGGAGTCTGCCGAAGAATTGGTCGGAAGCGCTGTAAAACTATGTCGACAGCGATCGCCTAAGCGCCAGATCGATGTTGTTGTAGATACTGGTTTGCCTTTGCTCTGGTGTGATGCTTTGTTGGTCGTGCAGTTGTTAGAGAATCTCATAGAAAACGCCATTAAATACAGTCCTGGTAATGAAGCCATCCATGTCACTGCGTACTTAAAAATTAATTCACTGGTTTTTTCTGTGGCAGATCGAGGTGCAGGTGTGCCGGCAGAGCTAGCAGATAAAATTTTTGATGCCTTTCAGCGAGGGACGCAGAATTCAAAAACAGGTTCAGGTATAGGTCTCACTCTATGCCAGATGATTGCAGGTATTCATGGCGGGTCAATAGCGGTGGCGGCACGTGAGGGTGGTGGATCGGTGTTTACCTGCGTGTTTCCGATTAAGGAAAACATGAGTTCCCCACCATTAGAAAAAAATTGACGTCGATGATACATATATTGTTGATCGAAGATGATCCATCGCTAAGGCAAATGCTTAGCGATGGCTTACTGCGAGAAAGCTATAAAGTCACCGAAGCTATCGATGTCAAACAAACTAAGGCTGTGCTGGCTTCAGCGCTAGCGCGACAAGCGACGAATCAAAAGCCAGATATTGATGTCATTTTGCTCGATTTGAATTTGCCGGATGGCACAGGCGAAAGCTTGCTGAGCTATATACGGCGAAATTTTCGTATTCCAGTATTGATCATTTCTGCGCGCCATGAAGAAGGGAAAAAAATTCAGATGCTAGATGAAGGTGCTGATGATTATTTGGTCAAGCCCTTCAGCGTTGCCGAACTGTTGGCTCGTATTCGAGTCGCTGTTCGACATAGTAATCAAGGCTCTCAAACGCTAGCTCGCGTTTATAAGCATGGTGATTTGGCTTTTGACTTAGATAAAAAGCGAGTCACTCGCGGCGAGCAAGTCATTAAGTTAAGTAAAACCGAACTAAAACTACTCACACAGCTGGCAACCAGCCCCGGGTACATTTGCACACATAGACAGTTACTCAAAGAAGTTTGGGGCTCAGAATTTGTAGAGCACACCCATTACCTGCGTATTTACATGGCGCAGATACGTGCAAAAATCGAACACAACCCAGCAGATCCGCAAATCTTGTTAACAGAGACAGGCATCGGCTATCGGTTGGCGGAGGCTTGATGAATCACAGGATTTTTTACAGGTCAATAATTAACTAGTAATAGAAGGATTTAATTAACATGGGTTAGATCGAAATCCTTCGTTAACCAGCGTTCCATTTCAGACAGCCCTTTGGGTAGATCAAGAGTTACACCTTCGTGTTGTACGCTAGTACCTAATGCGTGCAGCGTACGAAATAAATTATGGGCGCGACACTGCTCTCCCATTTGACCAACACGCACAATGTGTAATCCGAACGAGCCTGAAATTTCTACCTGATGTACAGCGGACATATGCGCGCGTACCCGGTCCGGAGAAATATCCTCGGGTATTTGAATGCCAATGACTGAATTTAGCCTGACGGACTCAGGGACCATGAGTGTTAGCCCCATGGCTTGAATTCCTTTTTGAAGAGCTTTTGAGCAAACATCATGACGTGCAAAACGTTGCGCTAATGTTTCGTCGCAAACTAGATACAAAGCCTCATGCAGGGCCAAAATCCCTGATACGGGTGCTGTGTAATGGTATGAGCCTTTATTCCAAAACTGGTCAGCCAGTAAAGCATCTAAACACCAATGTGATTTGGGTGCTGTACGCTGCGTAATGCGATGCCAGGCGAACTCTGAAAAAGCAATCAAAGATACACCGGGGATAGAAGACAAGCCTTTTTGACCGCCAGTAATGACTGCGTCAATCTGCCAGTTATCCATTTCAAGTGGCATCGTACTCAACGTGCAGACGGCATCAACAATCACTGCGCAACCCAGCGAGTGCGCTAGTTTAGAAATTTGAGGTAAGTGTAGATTGTGTACGGTATTCGACGTTTCTCCTTGAACGATAGTTAATGTTTTATAGCGACCACTCCGAAGATGTTTATCCACCATATCGAGCGTAGCAGTCTGATTGTTAGGTACCTCAATGATTGTTACTCGACCTCCCACACGACCTGCCATTTCAGCCATACGACGACTGAAATAACCATTGCAAACTGCAAGCACCTCATCGCCTGGTTCTACGAGATTAACGATAGCCATTTCCATTGCTGCGGAGCCAGGCCCCGCTACGCCTAGTAAAAATTCAGATCGAGTTTGAAAAACATAACGGGCCATTTTTTTTAATTGATCAACAACCTTAGCCATCGTGTCGCCAAGGTGATTAATAACTATGGAGTTAGCTTGCGCCACCCTAGATGGGAGCGGAACCGGGCCTGCACCCATCATCAGCAGCGGTTCGCGAGGTAGTAAATTATCGAGGCGGAGTATTGATGGTGGGGTGATCATTTACTGTATTTGAAAGAGTTAACTCAAATTTTATAAAAGTTATTTATAAACAAAAAATACGAACTATAACAATATAAATTTGCAATCGTCGTAAAAACATTACGTTCTTCTTTGATTTAAAGTCTGACGGTAAACGACAAGCTTCCAAGTTAATAAATATCCACGACCTAAAATTGACTAAAGAATGTTGTTTGTAGAATCACATATTGATTTCTGTGATGTGGTTGTATGAATACCTAATTTTTTAGAAACAACTTTTTTTGTTTATCCACGAATTAACAAACTTCAAAATTGCTCTAATACCGAACGCGAGTACACGCAACCGAACGCAGTCTTGTTTTGCCTAGATTTTTACTCGCTAAGTCTGATTTAAGCGTGTTAGTCGATATATGAAGTTTGGCTAAGCATGACGGCGATTGGCAGGAAGTACGCAAAGATGATCTGACACTCGCATGACGATGCGCTTACGATCGACTGAACTTGGTAATACCTTGTAACGTCAAAGACTATTGTTAGTAAGAGGCAATAACCTTGGTGCTTCGACAATTCTTTGGCTACTCACAATGCGTATTTTTCGACAGGTATTTTTACTGTTTGCAGTTTTATTATCAACCACTGCACACGCTGTACCTAGCTTTGCTCGACAGACGGGCTTGTCATGCGCGGCATGTCATGTCGGAGGATTTGGCCCCCATTTGACTGATTTTGGTGTGCATTTCAAATTAACGGGCTACACCTTCGCGAAAGATAATGAATTCCGAATCCCAGTGGCGGGTATGGTGGTGGCTTCGGTGACAGATACATCTAAGCCGGCTGCGGGAACGGATGCGGATTCAAAAAATAAAAAAGTATCGTTAGACCAAGCATCGATATTTTTAGCGGGCAAGCTTTATCAGAATGCAGGTATTTTTTCTCAAGTGACTTACGATGGTGTAGCCAAAGCCACATCGATCGATCAAACTGAAATCCGATTTGCTAATTCATTTATGGCTGCCGGGCATTCAGTCATTGCTGGTATGACGGTAAATAATAATCCCGGAATGACGGACCCGTACAACGCCTTGCCTGCCTGGGGCTATCCATTCATTTCTTCGGCTATTGCGCCCACACCGAGCGAGGGTACGTTGTTAGATGGTTTGCTGAGCTTACGAGTGATAGGTATTACTAGCTATGCTCAACTCGATGGCAAATGGTTTGGTGAGGTTGGCACGTACAGCTCGATGTCGCAAAATTTTCAAGGTAAGTTAGGTTTGGCGGCTGATGGTGATCCGGGGCCGGTGCATGGATCTTTCTACGGTCGAGTGGCGCGGCATGAAAGTTTTGGGGATCATTCTGTATCTGGTGGCGTTACTTATTTTGGTGCTGATGTACAGCCCGATAGAACGGATCCTGCAAAAATCGGTTACAGAGATGTGGCTTTGGACGTACATCACCAATGGCGAATTTCTGATTCGCGAACATT
>CANGJE010000047.1 GCA_947454305.1 Oxalobacteraceae bacterium | reverse complement strand
GTAACGCCTACGCGGGATCGTGGATTGGCCAGATTCACTAGACGCCAAAAGAGGATCGCTCATCTATACGTGTCCATTTATTTTAAGTGGACACGTAGACTCGCAGATCTCTTTTAATAACGCTAGACGGTGTTTATCGGGCGGTTACCTTTCTAATCGGAAAGTGTAAAAAGTGTATAAATGTCAGTGTATTATTTTTCTACGAAATATAAAGTTTTTACAACGCGTTAGTAAATCGACTAGTTTGGTCGGCCTGTTAATAAAATAATAATCGTTTGAGCTGGCTATTGGTGAATTATTTCTTGCCCTCAGACTGCGGAATAAAAAATGAAAAAAATACACATGGCATTGTTCGCCTCATTGGCGATGTCAGCCGCTCATGCTGCAAACACAGATGACAATGAAAAACTAGCTCAACTGGCTAATCTCACGGGCCAATGGTCGCCGATTTCCCAATGCGCCTTGTTTCCTCAAGCGAGTTTGGCATCCGTTCGCGATCATCATGAATTCCACTTGCCTCCTAAAGATGGTCAATTGGGCGAAGAAATTATTCGTCGCAAACGAAATAGTCGAGATGAATTGGTTCCTGCTGATACCGGCATACTCAGCATAGAAAAATTTGATATCACCTCGGTTAATGGCAAAAGTTATTACGTACTGAAGCAATTGATCAAAATTCCACGCCCTGATGGAGAAGTGATCCCTGTCGCCAGTATTTCGTATCTGGACTACCAAGAAAACTATATACAAAAATTGTTTCAGGAAATCGATGGCCGTGTAGTTATCCAGTACGGCAAGCTACTCGATTACAAAGCGAATGTAGGGCAAAAAGATCCGCAGAAGCTGTATAAATGCGATCACCCAAAAACGCGTGAAGCGGTTGCTCTTTGGGAAGCGGAACAGCAGAAAGATGCGGAAGAAAAACGTTTGCGACAGGTTGCAGATTTTCGTAAACATGCAGCACAGTTCAATTCGCAGGGCGAGGCGGTTGCGGCTAATTCAAAATTCAAATACACACTAAAAACAGCCAAAGACGAGCTCTCGAAAAAAGATATTCTTTTTGTCGAGAATGAAACTGCGGTTGGTTCTGGCAGCATCGTGACAGAACTGTCATGTGGCGCGGTTGAAGGTAAAAAAGTTATCAAGGCACAATTGACGTTTTACGATTTGAAGCTGCCTATGCAAGTGAACGGCAAAGACGGTATACCGTTTAGTAAGACGCGTAAAAATGAACAAGTACTCGAGAGCGGTATTGCTATTAATCAGAGCAGCTTTTTCAACAATATTCATGTTGCAACGCTGGGCCTAGCCAAAGAAGGGTATTTGGTATGGCAATCCGATCACAAAGAGATGAAAAATAATCGCTACATCGATGAACTCGATGTTGTTTACGACTTGGCGTTGAAATTAACAACCGATCTGGGCGATTTCTATCTAGAGATTCCGCCTTATAACAAGAACATTCGCAAACTCATTGCCGCATGCAGCCAGTAATAGCTGCATGCCCTTTATTTAGCGCAGGAGATCGAATGAATTCTAAACTGATCGTAGTAGTGTTGGCTGTTGTCGTTTCGGGTTGTCAGATGTCCGTTCGTATGGGTTCTGGCAGTCCAGTGACCCATTCCCACGAGGCATTAGCCGCACCTGCGCCGACCGCTGCCCCGGTAGCTACTAAAGCGGATAGCGATAGCGCGCCAGTTTGTCCAAGCGTTCCGGCAGCGGTTGAGTGTCCTGCTGCAGTATCTAGTGCAACTTCGGTAGCAGATACTCAGTCGAGTCCGCCGGCAGCCAATACTGCTGATGTAAATTCAGCAGCAACGCAGTCGCAAGACGCGCAATCGCAAAACACCCAGCCACAAGAACAAAATTCTGAGCAGCAGGCGCAGCCAGAACCAGCCGATACAACAAATGTCGCTACCGAAGAAAAGCCAAGCGCTCCTGTTGAGTCATTCGACATTGAAAAGTATGTAGAGCAGTCTGCTTCGTGTGTACAACAGCGTCCGTGTAGCTTGGCCCAAGAAGAGATCAGTTCTCCACCACCGAAGGTACTTGATCAACCGAAGGTGATAGAACCCCCTAAGGTAGCCGAACACGCCAAACCAGCCGAGATTGTCATTGATCGCAAAGCGGTTGCTGTTGAATCAGGCATACAGCGAGTTGATCGTAAACGGTCAACGCCGGTTAGAGTTGAAGTTCCGCCCGATATGCCGCGTTGAATAAAGTTTGATTGTCAAAATAAAAACATTCGTATGTCTACTTACGCGCAATGTCTAGCGCTGGTAATTTTTGATGTTGTCGCGTGAGCCGGCATTGATGTTTATGCGGTAAAGTATTGTCCAATCGCCCATACTTAATGGGCGTTATCGCGATTAATGGGCACAGAGGAGTTTAATGGTGAACAATTCTAAGGGCGACTTGTACGTCGGCAGTGGAGTAAAAATGACCGGGAATGTCGTTGCGCCCGGATTGGTAGAAATTGATGGAACGTTTGATGGTGTTATCAAGGCACAATCAGTCAATGTGACATCGCACGGTATAGTCAATGGCACTACAGAAGCCAGTCATATTCGTGTAGAAGGCCAAGTCAATCAGACGCTAAAAGCGGCTAGCACGCTACTCATTGAATCGACCGGAAAAGTAAGTGGTGATGTGTCCTACTCCGACTTGGAGATTCGGCGCGGTGGCGACCTTCAGGGCTCGATCACTATTATCAAATAGGGTTTCTTCACGGGGCCCTTTTCTGAGGCCCTTATTCTTTTATTCTGCTACCGCCCGAAAATATAATGCATTGGTTCGCTAATGTGGACTCATGTCATTGTGATCTGATCGGTATGAAAAAAATTCTTTCCCTCTTGTTGTTTATAGTGTTTGGCTCAGCTTATGCTCAGCAATGGATTCCATATTCACAAACAAGTCAGGGTACGCAGTACTTTGATCTTCAGCGCACGGTGGTGATGGGGGGAAGTGCGTCGTTTGTGTTGGATTTGCATGACATGAAATCCGAGGCTAATGATGCCGAGGGTAAGACTTATCGCTCTATCTTGTATTCCAGGGAGTTTAATTGTCGCAAAGAGCAACAGCGCGTCCTGGGTTGGCAGCGCAAGTCAGAATCTATGGGTAATGGAGATGTCGTTACCGAGCATTCTCAAGTCAGCGAATGGTTTGATGTAAAAACGCCGAACGCTAAGCGCTTGATGATCGCAGCTTGTGAGCAGCGCTGACTCGAGTATCTAATGAGGTGTTAGACGAGCTGCTTGAGTGCTTTGTTGACCTTAGCGATCGCTTTTTCTTGTTCGTCCAGGCGCTCATTAGTCGCGGCCGATGCGCTGGATAAGTTAGACATGCGCTCTTGCATGCCAGGCGGCATAGTCCAAAGGCTTTCCGGATCAATCTCGAAATGATACTCAGGCTCTTGCGGTTCGATCGCTTCAGCGGCCTCGGCGTGCTCGGCTGCTAAATCATCTAATTCTGTCTCGGCCAGACCTTCAGGCGTTGGGACCTCATCAGGCTCTGCAGTGGGAGCAGGGTCTGCTTTCGCAATGATGCTTTTAGCTTTAGGTTTGGATTTGTTTACCCCCTCGCCATGTTCCGGGGGCCGATCGCCATGAAAAATTTCGACTTCTTCTTCGGACATCCCTGAATCTCCAGTGGGTTTGCAGTAGTTAGGTCTACGTCAGTTTATCGGCTGATAGGAGCAAATCATGAGCTCAAATCCAGTGTGGATGAGTTATCTATCCGTTAACTTCGTACCATTTTCCTGATATCACGCTGATCTTAGACCACCAATCTTTTTCGTTCTGTATGTTGAGGATGATTTCATTTCTAAGCGTGTATTCATAATCGGATAAGGTCTTTTTCTTCGCCGCATTTGAACTGTTGACGTTTTGCAGGCTTTGGTAGCCCGAGGTGTTCGCACCCAGGGTTTTTTCCATTTCGATGATAGCAAACATAAATCCAGCCTCTAGGCCGGTGGCAGCCCAATCTCTCTCCAATAAAGTTAGCTGGGCTTTTAGCAGCTGAATTTCAGCGTCTTTTTGACCACGCCGCTGATTGATAAGCAAAAGAGCTAGACCCGCCAAGCAGGAGAATACGATCAGATAGGGATTGGCGCTGGCTTCACTGATCAAAAAGAAAAAAATTCCCGCAATCATCACGCTTAAGGCAGCCCATGCGCCGATGTTTAGCTGTTTAATTTTTTGTAGTTCATCGTCAGCCACCTCCAATGCTTGTGCGTAGGTGTTGGCAGCTTCTTTGGTAGATTTCAGTAATTGCAGGCGTCGATTGTATTCAACGCGTTCGGCTTCGTTGAGTCCTTCGATCCGGACTTTGAGATCATCAATATGGCTCATGAGTCGTTAGCTTTTTATCTTAGCTATGCGTGAAGTTATGATAATTTTTCAAATCGTTCGAGGGTGTTCTTGAGAGCCCGTTTTCAGGGTTTGCAGAAGGCACTTGCAATGGCTTCTTAATAGATAATCAGAGTATCGGCCGTTTTTGCTTTTTAAAGCAAGTGTCATGACGAATTGCAAAATCGTTAATATTTTAATGAGTCCACCTGGCTCATGTTTATGCGCCTTATGATGTCGATACCTTTTATTGAAATCTATCTCGAGTTTGGTGTGATATTGCTGGCACCATTGGTGTTTCAGTATGTCCTATGGCGTTCAAAAGAATCACGGCAATCTCGTATGTTTCGCCAAAACTTGGTCATCTTTGGCGTTTTGTATGCTTCGATCTTCGGTTTAGCTTTGATCAATTACATCTGGCCCTTAAAATCTACCTGATACGTAAACTAGTTTGCCACCTTGAACGCATTTTCCCAACCATGATCGCATTAAGAGCCACGAGAGTTGCCGTTGTGTTGTCTGTGTTAATGCTGGCCTCTTGTGGCGTTAAACAAGACTTCAACTTTACGTTGGTTTGCAAGGGCAAAAATGATGTGATGTCCAAGCTGAAGGCCGACCCTGCTGAGACCGAAATCAAAGAAGAAACTCGCACTTATCCGTTCCAGTTACGGGATTTGGACGGCTATCACTGTCACACCAAACGATCTGAAAAAATTGCGTGTATACGCTCGCTGGATAACGAAGAGATCTTTCGCCATGAGTCTATGGTTTTTACTCGAGCCACGATGAGCGTGACTCATACCTCATCTACCGAGAAGAAAAAAACCGGACTAGTGATTGAGGAAAGCTATGAGGGGCAGTGCGTAGAGACCGATCTTCCAAGCTAATCGATCATTTAGGATCGCGGCAAAGATAATTGGTGACCCAGAGTTCGGGCTTGCATTCAACATTGCAGTGATTGGTAACGTGGCCCATGGCCCCCTTGGCTGATTTAATGCACGGGATGTAGCAAGCTCGAAAGAAGGCTTTACCTCTTTCGCAGCGCGGGTCATTAGTTTTTGACTCAATTCTCTTTTGTGGTGCAAACGCGCTCGCCTCATCTGCCAGGCAGCACCAAGCCACCAGTATAGCTAGCAGGGATCGCACGATGATTTTGGCTGAGCGCATGCAAAACTCCGTAATCACTGCCGGCTGAGTCAAGGTCCTTCTTGTAGGGTTTGCAGGCAGTACCAGTTTATCGACAGTTAACGGAAATTCTATAAGGTGCCGAGTTATTTTTTAAATAACTCGAAGTCGAACCGCCTGGCCGAGTCTTATTGTAGCTAGCTAAGAACAGCGGGGGACTAATTCATGATGCATTGTTAGGCAATGCCGTTACTCGATACGTGAGCGATTTTCTGTTATCTTTCACCATCAATTATTTGAGGAGAAATGAATGAAGTCTTTGCTGGCTGCTCTCTTGTTGTGTTCCGCATCATTGGCCTTTGCACATTGCCCTAATGCGGTCGTGTGCGAAATGAAAGCGATTGATTCTTCGGTGGGTACCGTCAAGTTGGCTGATGCGCAACTTGAGAAGGTCAAGACACTCCGTGCTGAGGGTGAAAAACTCTATAACGACGGTCGCGAAGGTGAAGCACTGAAACTATTGCGCGAAGCTAGAAAGATGATCAAAGACGCCTCGTCCTGATCGCTAGTCGGCTTAGCTTGTTGTGAAATGATACGGGGTCTTTGGACCCCGTTTGTTTTAGCGGATAGGTAAACAAGACTTACGGTTTGTAGTCTTTGCAGACGGTGCTGAAGACTAGCTTGTTTGCGGGACTAGCGTTAACTGTTTTCCATTCACTCGGTGTTTCAACGGATCCCATTATTTCACCCTTAGCTTCAGGTCCTGTGTAGGCCACATACTTCTTGAAATGTCCTAACTCTTGTTTGCAATCATATTCCTTGTATAACCTAATGGAGTGCAAGCCTTCTTTGGTGGCATCTCGATAGCTTTCCATTTCCCACACGCGGCGCATATTTCCATGGTGCTCAATCGAGGTTGGGTCCATGTAGTAGGCGGTGCCATGAATATTTTGAAACGTCCTTACCCATTCGGCCTGTGCCAGAGGGCTAATCAGCAAAAGAACGATGGATGTCACGGCCGTACTTTTTGATGCCAATTGAGTAAATGTTTTCATTCGCTTTTTCTCCTTATTTTACGGGCCGTCACAGGCGCGCTCTTATTGTAGCTTGATGAATTATGTTTACACTCAGGCACTGCAGAATTTCGGCGGAATCTTCCCCGTAAGAGAGGGCTGCTATGCGCCAAGTCAAAATTCTTTGGAATAGATTAGACAAATTATCGTGCTGTCGAGTCGCTTTCACATAGGGCAGCAAAAAGCTTTCCTAGAACGATCCGTGATGACGGATCCATCCAGCCATTTGAATTGATCATGCCTGAGACTTCACCATCGCCCGTCTTATTTTTGGTGTAGACGCCAGACATCAAGCGAATTTTCTGATTTGTACAATCTGCTTCGTATAACAATTTGGCTGATTGATCACCGTGTGCTGTAGGCTGTCGAAAGCTGCGTAGAGCGGATATTCTTGGTTTAGGTGCGACAAGACGCGTACTGAGATCGTAGTAATACAACATCTCGTTATCCGAATGAAATTCCGTCCATTCAGCATGGCAGAGCGCTGTGCATACTGAAAAAAATAGTATGCAAAGGAATTTACTGTTCAACATTGCTGGGGATTGTTGAAATCCAAGTTATCAGTTTCTATACGTTGGATTGGTTTGATATGTTCGCCATAGCGTAACCAATGAGGGCAGACATCACACATCTCAGCCAATATGACTAACTTATCTTCAGTCGGCATTGATTCGCCCATAAGCCATTTGTACACGGAGATCGATGTCACTTGTCCTAACCCATAACGCTTATTGAATAAGGTGCAGAGTTCTCCCGCTTTGCGCGGATTGAGACCAGCTTTCTCCAATGAGCGTACGAGTCGAATTCTGAATTCTTCTCTTTTTTTAAAATCTACGTGCTGTGGCATATCGATTGGTATGTGACGATAAGAAGCGGACTAAAAAATAATTTTTGGAATAGGAATTTTTACTCAGAGCCCGTTATTAACCAGTCGCTCGAAACTCCTAAGAGTTTTGAGAGGGCGATCACTTTTTCCTCAGAGGGAATCGATCTCGCTTGTAACCAGTCGTGCAACATGGTTTCTGTAATTTGGCATTGACTGACACGCTTATTAAACACTTCCGAAAATTTTCTGCAGCTCATTCCTGCGTAGTTGGAATTTTTCAAAGAAAATTTCAACCTGAGTGAAAATAACTCGGGGGTTAAGGTGGTGTCGGGATGCGCGTTCATTTGTTTTGTGCAGCTATATCGGGGAGTTTGATGTCTTCTGCAGTCAAGACAAGTTCCAGTCCGGATTCAATAGAAGCAATCGCGTCAGCTGCCATGGTTCTCAAAAATCGATGAATGGCCGCATCCTTAGGGCTGGCGTCTAGGCATTGTTCGCTGTAAGACACGAACCCATTTAAGTTCATTAGCAGTACGGCTAAGTGCCGTGGACATTCGCAATACAAGCTGTAATCCAGGGCAGAAATACTTTCTAGATCTTCGGGGCTGAATTTTTTTTCTGTTCTGCGCGGTCCGTTTTCATTCAAGCGAGCTTTTTCAGAAAAAATATCCAGTAACTCGCGGACGTCAGCACTATTGATAGGGGATTTCAGGCAGCGTATCCCTGCGGCTTCAAGAGTTTGTATTGTGGTTGAGTTGCTGTAGCTATAAATCACCATCGAACCCATGCTGCTTGTCAGGCCTTGGGTCGTGTGAATCAGCTGCTCTGCCTGAGTAGATTGAAGTGCTGAGTAGTTAAAGAGTAAAACGTCAAACTGTCCCAGCCAGTGATGGACTTCTTCAGGGTCACTCAAGTGATTAACAACGTTAAGCTCTGAAAGACTATTTTCACGGAGAATTGATTTAAGGCCGGTTGTATCACCCACTGTGAGTAGACGGATGCGGTCAACAGCGTTGCGTTGGGCAGGCACGTGGGGATTTAAAAAATTCAGGTGCTCAGCTAGCTCTTCTATGCTCATGGAAGAAAGGTTGCTGGGCTTGTGACCGACATCGACCAAAGCTTTAATAAGTTTTAGGCGTTGAACTTCAGTTGGCGCGTACCGCCGTGCGCCACCATCGGTGCGATTAGGCTTGGGCAAACCGTAGCGATGCTCCCAGATTCGCAATGTCGAGGCATTGATGCCCGTTGCTTTGGCCACGGCACCAATAGGAATCAAAGCAGTATTTGAATCGCCCGAGCGAGTAGGGAATTTAAGTGTTGTCATTGCTTTTGTCTTAGGCTTTGGCAGTCAATTAACCACCAAATTACATTGTGGAATTATATTTCCACAAAGAATCAACAAAAACAACAGATATTTCGCTTTTTAAGTGATATTTCTTATTTATTAGTCTTATATCTACTCAAAACCTATACAAAACGATTATTTAATTACACACGCCCCCCACCCAGCATTTGAGCTTGTGATTACATTTTATTTTTTGCCTTTAGGGTTTGGATTGGCTTGCATTACGTGGGTACTAGCCTCGAGTTCATCCATCTTTTCTCGAGTTTCTTTTTGAGCAGACTTCATTTTGGCAATCCGTTGTGCCATTTGAATTGAAAACGTATCCACGCGGTGAGCCTGTTCCGTGGGAGGGGTGTTTTCCGGTTGGTGTTCCGAGCTTGCGAGGTTTGTTTTTGTAGGTGATGAGAGCGGCTTAGTAGTGGGAAGTTTGACGCTCGTGTTTGCCAGGGACCGCTTGATCACGGGGCCAGTGGTTCCACCTATCGGATGCGAAACGACGGGGCCATCAGCATCGACAATCTCCGCTTTTTTGATAATGGGGCCAGCACCATCACTTATCTGATGGCCAATGGTAGGACCACCAGCATCGACAATCTCCGCTTTTCTGATGATGGGGCCAGCTCCATCATTCATCTGATGTGCAATGGTAGGACCCTCAGCATCGACAATCTCCGCTTTTCTGATGATGGGGCCAGCTCCATCATTCATCTGATGTGCAATGGTAGGACCCTCAGCATCAACAATCTCAGTTCGATTAACTGACGGGCCTTCACTGTCCGTCAATCGGTGATCAATCGATGGTCCTGTGGCATCCGTGGACTCATTCCGAATGCTGGGCCCTATCGCATCGTGTATCTGATGGTGGATTGACGGGCCAGTTCGTGTTTCAGTTTCACCTGCATGTTTTTTCTGAGCGGGTCTTGCAAAAAGCTCAGCCTCGCCCCCCGCTTTGAAAACGTCAAACATTTCCTCGCGGCCTAGCGTTTTTTTGGGCTTGGGTTGAACAGTTTTTTCGTCCGGATTGGTTTTGTCGTCAGACATGATGGATTGAATCGATGTAAAGGGTGATTCTGGAGAAATGCTTTATACGTTTTACAATGTAGAGAGAAAAGATGAATCTGGACAGATAAATTTTACAAAAGTTAAATAAAAAATAATTACGTCTTGCTGAGGATTGCTAATGCCGATTGTTTCTACCCGCTTTGATTTTGACACCGTCGAATGGCGACGTGTAAGCGATGCCAGCTGTGAAGGGTTTCTGGTTGATTTTGAATACTGCTTGCTGGGCTATGACTTGCCTAGTGGTCGCCTTGACATGCTGCTGCGCTATGGCGAGGGAGGTCATTGCAGAAGGCATCGGCATATTGCATCGACCGTGACGTTAGTGTTGGAGGGGGAGCAGCATTTAATCGAGAAGCTACCCGATGGCACAACGAAAGCCATACACCGCAAGAAGGGTGACTACGCGCTGGCGGCTGCAGATGCACATCCCCATGATGAGCATGGTGGTGCGCAGGGTGGAACCATACTGTTATCGATGACGGCAACGGATGGGCGGCTGTTTGAGTATTTTGATGCACACATGAACAGCCTGGGTACGGTGTCGATCGCCGAGTATGTCGATAGCTGGAATCGTGGCGTTGCCTATGGCAGTGCGGCTGTGGTTGCCGGTTGATACGGTTGTGTAGTCAAAATAGAATCGATTTTCCTAATGGTTTCCCTTTGTTTTCAGACGATTTCTGCTGATTGATATGAATTGCAGGACAGATCTCTTAGGGTTCATGGTAGATTCATCCTAGTCCGCGTCGAGATGGTGGATGGATTAGTTCAGTACATATTAAGCACTCATCCAGCGCGATTTTGAATCGTAATTAAAAAAATTAAAACAAATGAACCGTCGCGTTTGGGGCGCTGTCGGGATCGCGTTGCTGGCTCTAGAGTGTTTGTTCACGCAAGCACATGCTGGTTTACTTAACCGGCAAGACATAGAGAAGCTACTCGACGGCCAATATATCGTTGGTGAAGTTCAGGCAGGCATGCCTGTGTATCCCCTGTTTGCAAAAAATCCTGCGTCTGCGGGTAAGCCTGATTTAAAGGGCTATGCCTTTGAGTCGATTGATTTCAAACCCATTCGCGGTTACAGCGGCAAACCCCTCGATGTGTTGGTTGCAATGGATTTGACAGGCGGCTTCATAGATGTTCGCCTAGTCGATCACAAAGAACCCTTTTTCAATAATCCTACTGGTAATACGCGACTCGGCAATTTTGCGTCTCAATATATCGATTTGTCGTTGCAGCATTCTATTCAGGTTCATGATCACACGACACCAACTGTCAGAGATGAACGTTCAGCCGATTTGCAAGGGGTCAATCACGGTACTGTTTCTGTAAAAGCGATCGATCAAAGTATCGTGGTGTCTGCTGCCATGGTGGCTATGGGTAAATTGGGTATGACCGATAACGGTAGCGCATCCCGACGACGCTCCTCTGGTGAACACTACAAGCCGCTCACGTGGGAAGTGATGACCTCGCGTGGCATGGTCAGCACAACCACCTTTACGCGTGGAGATTTTGCGCGCGCCTTTGCTAATACACGTTCTGCTGATGCCGATGCGCTCGCTGCAACTAAGCCTAACGAACCTGCATTAATTTTTCACACTGCATTAATCAGTTTGCCGTCGATAGGTCGAAATTTACTCGACAGCGAAGGGTGGCGTTATCTGAGCAGTAGCCGCCGACAAGCTCAGGCTTTGCTGGTGACTGAAAGTGGCCCATTTTCCGAAGTGAATAATTTAGCGTTGAGAGTAGCTGATGATCTGCCGTTTATTGTCAAACAAAACGGTAAGATTTTGAAAGCAACAATTCTCCCCTATGACAAAGGCTTAAAAGTACCTGGCTATTTAGCTAAGCCGCCAGTGGCTATACCATCAGAAAATTCAGATCCATCCGCGCTGATAAATTGCACCTCCGCGACGGGTGATCCACGATGTTTGAATCGACAAATTGATAGCTCACCAGCGAGCGTGCCTCAAAAGACGAAGGCCTATTTTCTGGTTATTGATAAATCTACGCCGCTCGATCACACCAAGCCATTTGAATTGACTTTCAAATTAGGACGCCAATATGGAACAAACTTCGTTCTTACGCGTGTGGAAAGAAGAGAGTTTCCCTTACCTTATGATTTCAATGGTTGGCCTGCGAAGTACTATGATTTTATTGATACCGATTGGCTGGCGTTAGATTGGATGAAGGTCTGGCAAAAACGATGGGTAGAAATTGTAGCGCTAGTTACAGGCTTGCTTCTGTTAACGGCGGGTCTCATCGCACAAAAGAGAGTAAGCGCGACTAGTCGGCGATTGAAATTCCTCCGTACAGCCTATCTAATTTTTACGTTAGGTTTTATCGGCTGGTTTGCTCAGGGCCAGCTCACCATTATTAATGTGACTGCGGCAGTGGAATCGCTCTCGGGTGGTGGTGATTTGAGTTTCCTGCTCAATGATCCCATGACGGTGATTCTATGGATTTTCACGCTGGGTACTTTATTGGTTTGGGGAAGAAGTACCTTTTGTGGTTGGTTGTGTCCATTCGGCGCGTTACAAGAATTAATTAGTATGATTGCCAATGCCGTCGGTATACACCAGCGGCGCTTGCATACGGCGTTAGACGCGAAACTCAAATGGATCAAATACCTTGTGCTGGCAACGATCATTGGTTCTATTTTTGTTGCACCATCGTTTGCTGAACTTGCGGTAAAAATTGAGCCCTTTGAGACGGCGATTAGTTTTTATTTTATGCGTGAGTGGCCCTATATTCTTTGGGCTGCTGCTTGTTTGGTTTTGGGCGTGGTGGTTTATCGTGGCTACTGTCGCTATATCTGTCCACTCGGAGCAACGCTGGCAGCTGTGAACATATTGCAGCGCTGGTCATGGATACCGCGACGTGAAGAGTGTGGTACTCCTTGCCAGTCATGTCGTCATCGTTGTGAGTACCAGGCGATCACTCCAGCAGGCGCGATCACGTATAGTGAATGTTTTCAATGTTTGGATTGTGTAGCAATTTATCAGGATGATCAGCGTTGTTTTCCTTTGATTCAAGAGCGTAAAACAGGGTCACGAATAATTTCAATTACAGAGGTAGGTAGATCATGATGCAGCGACGTCAGTTATTACGTTGGGGGATGGGATTGTTGGGGGCTGCGGCAGCAGGCAATCTTTTGTCGAAAGAAGCACATTCCATATCTTTAACCATGTCAGATAAGTTGATTTGGCGTGAGCGTGCTTTGATTGGATTTGGTACCACCTTGTGGATTAAAGCAGCTCACGAAAATGCTGATCAACTCGAGCAGGCATTAGCAGCTGCTGTGCAAGTGATTCGGAGTATTGAGCGGCAGATGAGTTTATTTGATCCCGAAAGCGATCTTAGTCGTTTGAATCGTATTGGTTCGTTGAAGAAACCTGATGCTGATTTGCTGGCGGTTTTAAAAATTGCTGAGCATATATCGAGACAAAGCCAAGGGGCATTTGATGCCAGCATGCAGCCATTGTGGGAAATCTGGTCTAAGTCAGCTTCACAAAAAAATCAGCCCTCGCTGATTGAAATTCAACGCGCACGTAAATTGGTGAATTGGCGCGCGGTTCATGTAGCACCTGATTCGGTTAACTTTCAAATAGTCGGTATGGGTTTGTCATTGAATGGTATTGCCCAAGGTTATGCCGCCGACAGAGTGCGAGCCACGCTACAAGCGCATGGCGTTCGTCATGCGATCATCGATGCTGGTGAAACGACATTGTTAGGTAATGCGCCAAATGATAAGCCGTGGAGTTTGAGTATTGAAAGTTCGGCTTCCCTTAAAAATCTGGGCGCAGAAAATTCGTTGCAGTCATCCTCGAGTCCGCAGAGTGAAGGAACGCCAATAGTCATTAGCGATGGCCGTGCTATGGCGACATCGTCAGACGCTCACACCACATTTAGCGAAGATCATCGTTACCATCACATTCTTAATCCCCATACAGGTTACTCTCCGGTGCAGTGGTCGTCTGTAACAGTGATTGCGTCGAGTTGTGTTGTGGCTGATGCCTTAACCAAAGTATTTTTTATGACACCTAAAGATCGTGTTATTGCAAAAGCGCGTCAGTGGGGAGTGGATGTGGTTATGCAGGATAAAGCGGGTAAGTGGCTCGCGAGCTCAGGCGCTCCATTAAGAGCAGTCCCAGGCTAAGACGCCACGAACTCGTTTTATTACGTGCACCTTATTTAAAAGGGTAACGTATTTATTTTGTCAGCGGTGTGCCAATGATGAACTCTGAAATAGCGATAGCTAGAGACTTCGTAAGCGTTGCTCCGATCAAGTTGAAGCTTAAGCTTAAGTTGTATGAGCGATCGAATTCATAATTTTTTCTGCTATGGCTAATGAAGAGGTTAGGCCAGGTGACTCGATACCATAGAGATTGATCAATCCTGATAAGCCATGTTGCTGTGGACTTTGAATAAAAAAATCGGCATCAGCCTCGCCGGCGCTCACTAATTTAGGACGTATGCCTGAATATGCCGGTTGTAGTGCGCCGTCCTTTAGCTTGGGCCAGTAGCGTCGAATCTGATCGTAAAATTTTTCGCCGCGTGTAGCATCGACCTGATAATCGATCTCATCTATCCACTGTACATCCGGGCCGAAGCGGCCTTGTCCGCCCATATCAACGGTGTAGTGCACACCTAAGCCGCCGGGTTCGGGTATCGGATAAACCAGCCGAGAGAATGGCGCTTTACCGCTCAGTGAAAAATAATTCCCTTTTGCGTAGCGCATTGAGGGTACGTGTTGTGTCGCTAGTCCTTCAATAGTCGCGGCTACTTTTGCTGCATGCAATCCTGCAGAATTAATAACGATGTTAGCGCTAATGGAGGTGGGTGCGTCGCCGCCTGTCAGTACCTCAAAGTGATTATTTTGGGCGATGATGCGCTCAACCGGAGTTAGCACAGCGAGCACCGCACCATGACTCTCCGCATCGCCGAGTAAGGCGAGCATGAGACCGTGACTATCGATGATGCCGGTAGATGGTGAAAACAGGGCAGCTATACATTCAACCTCAGGTTCGATCGTTTGTGCTTGCGCACGGCTGATCAAAACTAAATCAGTGACACCATTGTCTTCGGCCTTTTGTTTTATAGCGTGAAGTTGTGCTTCTTGAACGGCAGTTGTGGCGACGATCAGTTTTCCGCACTGGCGATGTTCTACGCCATACTCTTTGCAGAATTGATAGAGCAGTGCTCGGCCCTTAACGCATAGATTCGCCTTCAAGGAGCCGGGTGGGTAATAGATGCCAGCATGTATAACTTCGCTATTGCGTGCACTGGTCTCAGTTCCGAAGTCATCGTGTTGTTCCAAAATGATGACGTCGACTCCTTCTCGGGCTAGCGCACGGGCACAGGCTAATCCAACGATACCTGCTCCGATAATGACAGCGGTTTCTTTCATTCGTCTAATGTAGTCGACCGGGTTCGCCGTGACAGAGCTTAAATTTTTTTCCTGATCCGCACGGACATAAACCTGCCGGATCTTGCGTATCGTTGTCTGCAGTCAGATCGCGTTTGCTGACAGTGCTAGGTCGAGCTTGTGAAATTTGCGATTCACGCAGCGCTTTCAGTCCTGCATAAATATTTAAAACGTCGGTGGTTAATCGTTCCGACATTTCTATATGTTCTTCAAGAGGTATGTCTTTCGCTAGTAGCGTTTCCCAGCCTTTTTCGGTTCCATACAAAAAAATAGTAGATAGCCACTGCGGATTAGCCACAGCGATATCAGACCATCCTTCTTCATCCAGACTCATGCCTTTAACAAAGCCCATGCACCACTCATCGAGGATAGGGATGGGGTTGCCATTGTTGATGTTTTCCAAAAGCAGCGGCTCGTAGTATTCAGGTGCTTGAGAAAGCGTGCGCGTAATATCGTTCATGTGACGCATCAGCATGCTTAGAATACGGCCGGCTTCATCTTCAGAGCTGAAATTGGGACTATCTTTGCCGTGTTCGGTATCCCACACCCAGCGCATCCATTCGCTAGGTAAGATGAGTTTTGGGGCGCAAATGAGCGCCGTTAAAAATCCATCCAGCATGGATACGTTCATCGATTCGTCGATACCTTGCGCGTCCAACAAAAAATCATCGAGTTCTTCGATTTCTTCGTCGCTTAGTGGATCTTGAACCGGCAGATTACTCGCCATGACATACCCCTAAATAGGTCTTCATTTGAAATAGGTTGATTGCGTACTAGCCTATAAATTGGCCTGATTTCCACTGTCCCTGTCGTTTCGGTCGCCCATCGCCATAGGTTTCGGTACCTTCGCCATGCTTGTCACCGCGTTTGAATGTACCTTTATATACATCGCCATTCCGAAAGGTGTAGGTGCCTTGGCCATCAGGGCGTCCATCGAGAAATTGGCCTACGTACTTGTTACCACTTTTGAAAATTAGCGATCCCTGACCATTGAATCTATCGTCCTTAAACTCGCCCTCATATCGGTCGCCATTCGCATGAGTAAAAATACCGCGGCCATTTTGCTTGTTGTCTTTGTACATTCCTGTGTAGTTATCGCCATTGGCGAAGGCATAGTTACCTTGCCCATCGTATTGGCCTTCTAAAAACTGTCCGGTATAGACATCACCATTCGCATACTTAAACGTTCCTTTACCGTGATAGTGATTATTTAGGAACTCACCCACGTATTCAGCACCATTAGCGAATTTGTAGGTGCCGACCCCGTGGTAGCAGTCATCTTCCACTTGGCCCACATAGTGGTCGCCGTTGTGATAATTCAGAGTGGTTATGCCGGTTGGATCGTTCATGGTTTGGCGATCTAAGGTAAAACGGCATCATACCAACCCTTGCAAGAATAGGGCGGTTAGTGCCTATGAGGTGGCGCGTTGTTGTGGGTTGGTTGCAGTGCAAAGGGTTTTACGATCAGACGCGGATAAACCATAGGCGCCGATGACTGATGCACTACATGCCTAATTAATAAGTTTATCTTGTGCTATATTTCAGCCCGATGAAACTTCACAGCGCTCCTTTACGTTGGATTGCCAAATGTCTGCTTGCAGCCGTATTGCTGCAGTCATTGGCTCCTGCTTGGGCTGGCGTAAACAATAAGGGTAATGAGCCTTTACTTGAAGTTTGTACTACCGCTGGCACCCAATGGATCAAGCAGAGTACGAACCATAATGACCAGTCATCTCTTAATCACCATTCAGCGCATAAGCATTGCGTTTTTTGTGCATCCACGGGTGCTGCTGATACCTTTGATGCATCGAAATTACTTGTAAATCACTTTTCCTCTGAAGTTCCTTCGCGTTTTACTTCGCTAGTTGTCCAGTTGTTTTCTGGCCATAGCATTCTTTCTCGCGCTCCTCCACTGTAATTATCCTTCCTTCTAGCTCTTGGTCTTCGTCTGAATGGGCGAAATAACCTAATAGCTGTATCTTTTTCACGTGCTGCGAGCGTAAGCTTTAACTCGTTCAATTTTTGAAAAAATAATTTGTTAGCCTGCGTGTATGTGTCAAGCATTACGCAGCTGTGCAAAAAAAGGATAATTAGATGAACTCATCATTAAAATTACTAATGCCAAGACTTAATCGTTCGATGATGTTTTTTCTTGGTATGACATTAGCCAATTCAGTTTTTGCGTGCGCTAGTTGTGGTTGCTCATTGAGTTCTGATTGGACTTCGCAAGGATTTAGTACTGGATCGGGTTTACGTTTTGATCTTCGCTATGATTATCTGAATCAAAATCAGGTGCGGTCGGGCACTGGGAAAGTATCGAATTGGCCAGTGTCAGGGCATGAGCAAGAGCTGTATACGAAAAATCACTATGTGACCACCATGATTGACTACAGTTCGGATCCAAATTGGGGATTCAGCGCACAGGTTCCGTATATCTACAGAACGCATGCAACGAATGGCATGAACTACGATGGAAGTGATGCAGGAACATCAAAGACGAGTGCTATTGGTGACATCAAAGTACTGGCTAGATATCAAGGTTTTACTGAAGAGAGAAATGTGGGGGTTCAACTAGGACTGAAATTACCTACAGGTGGATATAAGCAAAATTTTACTGGTGGAGCATTAGCGGGAGATTCATTAGACCGCGGGCTACAGGCAGGAACTGGAACGACTGATTTGCTGTTAGGTGTTTTTCGATTTTCTTCCTTGTCCCAAAATGTAGACTATTTTTATCAAGCGATGGCGCAAGTGCCGTTGAATAGTAAAGATGAATACAAACCCGGTTCATCACTCAATCTTAATCTTGGCTTCCGCAATCTGGAGTCAGAAAAATTTACACCGCAAATTCAAATTAATGCGCGAGTATCAAACAAAGATTCCGGGAACAATGCAACGCCCGATGACAGTGGAGGAAAGACAATTTATTTGAGTCCAGGGATGACATTCCACATAAATAAAAAGTTGAATCTGTATACCTTTCTTCAACTACCTGTTTATCAGAATTTAAATGGATACCAACTTGCACCTAAATATACTGCTTCAATAGGTACTAGTTTTCAGTTTTAATTCAGTCTTTTGCTAAAAGTGGTGTGACTATCAATTCAAGCATCTCAAGATCAACGGTTGGTTGCCCGATGTGGCCATTTTTCTGGAGGATGCCATTTTTATCGACAATGAAGGTCGATGGCATTCTCCAAATCCGACCTAAATTTTTGTAATCAGAATCAGATTTTATGGCGACTGAAAACGTATAGTTTTGAGAAATCTTACGTACTTGTTCCAAGTCTTTGGCATCATCCATACTGATAGCGATGACTTCTAGACCTTTTGATTTATATTTTTCGTAGTACGTTTGGATTGCCGGCATTTCAGCCCGACAAGGTGCGCACCATGTGGCCCAAAAGTTAATGATCGTGACTTTTCCAGGCTTGCCGCCAACTTGAAGAGAGGTGCTGCTATCAATTAATTTCACCTGAATCGGTGGCATAACTTTGCCCACTGCCAGTTCCGCAGTTGAACCTAAAGAAGAAAAGAAAAAGACCAGTGCGAAAATTAGGTAGCGCATGTTGGATTAGATGCTTATCGCCGAATGGTTGCATTATAAACCCGGGTACGGAAGGCTATGTTTAGTACTCTAATTGAGGTGTGTTAAAAACAGTATTTTGCACTGATGAAGCGACACTCAGTTCGCGCTGCTTGGATTTTAATTAACCTAGCCAATGAAAGTATCGTTGCCCAATTCCTAGGTTGACCGCATAATTCATCTGTTTATTGAATACTAGATTTCATGTTATTAACGGCTGTTTATGCGCCAAAATAGAGTAATTCATCCCATTCTATATAGGCCTAGAGTAGATCAAACAGT
>CANGJE010000046.1 GCA_947454305.1 Oxalobacteraceae bacterium | reverse complement strand
TGGGTATGGCCGAACGCATCCGTTCCTTCATCGAGCCTGAGCACAGCCTGCCCGCACCCGGGCAAGGGGCTATGGCCATCGAGATACCTTCGGGTCGTAAAGACTTAATCGAATTACTCGCACCGCTAAACCATACCGATACCGAGCGTGCCGTTCGCGCTGAACGCACTCTCTCGAAAAGTTTTGGTGGAAGCTGCCAGATTCCGTTGGCGGCGTTTGCCACCGTTGAGCACAACGCGATGCGCTTGCGCGCCATGGTCGCCACGCCGGATGGCAAGCGTATTGCGCATGCCGAGGTGAATGGTGATGCGGCCACACCCGAGGCCTTGGGTCATGAAATTGCGCGCGCCCTTGAGGCACAGGATGCCAGCGCCATTCTTGCTGCTTGCAAGGTTGAATAAGAACCTGATCGTTATCACCCGTCCCCAGTCGCAGGCGGAATCACTCGCCTTGCGACTGATAGCGATGGGAAGCGATGTCTGTGTTTTTCCACTGCTGGACATTCAGCCCCTGTCCGATCCTACCCAGCTCAAAGCCTGTCTGAATCGTCTGACCGACTATGCCATCGTGGCGTTTGTTAGTCCGAATGCGGTGGATGCGGCTTTTGCCTTTTTGCCCAAGTGGCCGTCGGGGGTAGCGGCCGCGGTGGTGGGTGAAGGAAGCCGGCAAGCGCTGGCTAAGCATGGAGTTACCGATCAAACCGCTAAGGTGCTGAGCCCTATCGATACTCAGCGTACCGATTCTGAAACCTTGCTTGAGGTTTTGGATTTGCCTGCGCTGGCGGGCAAGAAAGTGCTAATTATTCGTGCTGAAACCGGCCGTGAATTGCTGGCCGATCGGTTACGTGAGGCTGGAGTGACGGTGGATCAGGTGGCGGCTTACAGTCGCGGCTCGCCGCCTTTGGATGCAAAGCGTCGTCAGGAGCTAGCGGAGTTGTTAGCGCTAGGCTGCGACTGGATTATTACCAGCTCGGAAGCCATACGGAATCTCAAAGAGGACGTCGAGCAGGTGGCAGGAACCGCCGGTTGGCAGCAAATTCGGCAGGCAACGTTGATCGTTCCGCACGTTCGTATCGCAGAGACTGCAAAAAACATGGGATTTGAGCAGGTGATTCTCACCGCATCAGGCGACGAAGCACTGATCGCCGCGATACAATCGCGTTCATGAGCGAGTTACCACCATCCCCCCCATCGTCGTCTGCACCTGAGAACCCGGCGTCAACGCCGGTACCCGCTTTGAGTTCGGAGACCGAGCCAAAGCTCGACCACGATTCATTAGCTCGACAGCCAGCGCCTGAAACGCATACGCCTGCCGCTTCGGTGCAGCCGCCCGTTGCAACGACTAGCGAGGCCGCGATAGATCCTAAGCCCGCAGAGCCGCCCTTACCACCTGCGCGCTCATGGGGTGCTCGATTACGCGAGGGCTTGGACAGCAAGGAATTTAATCTCAAGTTGATCGTCGGCTTACTGGCTTTTTTGTTGGGTTTGCAGTGGTGGAGCGCGCGTAACGACATTAGCGATTTGCGTCGCGAGTTGGCACAACGCCTGCAGTCGGGCGACAACATGAATATCCAGACGAAGCTCATCGCCAATCGCGTTGACGATGAGATGAAGCTAGTTCAGGGCAAAGTTGCCGTGCTCGAAGCAAAGCAAGTGGAGTCACAAGGGCAGCAATTGGCACTGGAGCAGCTGTATCAGGATCTGGCAAAAAATCGTGATGACTGGGCTTTAGCAGAAATCGAACAAGTACTTTCCACAGCGAGTCAGCAGTTACAACTCGCCGGAAACGTGCGAGGCGCATTGATTGCCTTGCAAAATGCGGATGCACGATTGGCGCGCACGGATCGACCACAATTTATAGCCATTCGGCGTGCGATTGCAAAAGACACCGACAACCTGAAAAGTTTACCTAGTGTTGATTTGACCGGCATTGCAGTGAGGCTGGATGCTTTGGTAGCGCAAATTGATCAAATGCCTTTGTTATCTGACGCCAAACCCGCCGTCGTGGCACCGGCGCCTAAGTCTAAGCTGGCATCGCCTGCCTCAAATGATACCAAGGTGAGTGAGGATTGGCGTGGCGTGGTGTTGGACCGTTGGAATAGCTGGAGCAGCGATTTATGGAATGAGCTTCGTCAGCTCGTTCGAGTGCGTGTCGTAGGCACACCAGAAGCTTTGCTGCTCTCGCCGGGTGAGGCTTTCTTTGCGCGAGAAAATTTAAAATTACGGTTATTGAATGCACGACTGGCACTGCTGTCGCGTAATGATGCGGCGTTTCGTAGTGACTTAGCCGAAGCTGATCGCGCATTGGTGCGTTATTTTGAAATTCGCTCAAGACAGACGCAAGCCGCTCGTGAGTTAATCAAGCAGTTGCAAGAGAGCGTGCTCAACATTGAAATGCCGACACTCTCGCATAGCCTTGCCGCCGTTCGTCAGTCTCGTTCGCGTCCCTGATCACCATGCGCTTTTTTATTTGGCTCATGATCTTGTTAGCCTCCGCCATTGGATTGGCGGTGCTCGCGCGCTTTAATCCCGGTAATGTCGTTTTGTTTTATCCGCCCTACCGGATTGATTTTTCGCTGAATTTTTTTATTGTCGTGTTGCTCGCCAGCTTTTCTTTTGTTCTGGTTATTCTTGCGGCTGTGCGTGCGACTCTGGCACTGCCGCGTCAAGTAGAGCAATACCGCGCAATGCGACAGTTGCGTGAATCGGGGCGAGCACTGAATGAAGCATTGCAGAGTTATCTCGAAGGTCGTTTTGGTCGCGCAGAAAAATTAGCCGAACGTGCGGCTTCTTCGCAAGACAATGCGGGCTTGGCGGCGTTGATAGGTGCGCGTGCAGCACAGCGTATGCAGCAACCGAGTCGACGCGATGAATGGCTTTTGAAAGCCGATGAAGATAGTCATCTTCGTACTGCCAGGCTGATGACAGCAGTCGAGTTATATGCAGAAGATGTCAAAGAAACAGACCGCGCTCTGGACGCGCTACGCGAATTAAACACTAGTGGTATTCGCCACACCCAAGCCTTGCGATTGGCGCTGAAAGTACATCAAAATGCGCGCAACTGGCCCGAGGTTTTGAGACTCGTGCGTTTGTTAGATAAACACAAATCGCTGCATCCCACATTGTCACGACGTTTGCGTGATTTGGCTTATGAGGCGTTACTGACCAAAGCCAGTGAAGATCCGGAATCCTTAAAGCTGCTGTGGTCCAAGGTGCCCTCAGATGACAGAGTGAGTACCATCGTTGCGGTGCAAGCGGCTAACGCTTTCATAAAAATTGGTCAGCAAATTGAAGCCTCTTCGATTCTTGAGGCAGCACTCACTAAAACGTGGGATTCTCGTTTGTTGCGCGCGTATCGACTGGGCGCAGCGCCAGTAGGTTCAGCAACTCTGCTAAAACAAATTGAGCATTGTGAACACTGGTTAAATGAGCGTCCGAACGATACTGAAATTTCGTTGGCATTAGGTGTGCTGTGTCTGAAGCAAAAATTGTGGGGTAAAGCGCAGCGCCATTTAGAACAGTCAATTTCTGGTGGTGATTTAAGCACGCGGCAAGAAGCGCATTTGCGATTGGCTCAATTACATGAAGAGTTAAATCAACCCGAGGCCGCTGCGGATCATTATCGCCAGTGCGCTATGACTTTGTTGCCACTCACTCCGAAATCCTGATAGCGCAAACATACGTTTTAAGCAGTCGCGCAAATTAACACTGTTATTAATGATGTAAGCGCACCGAAAGCCTGTGCCGCTATAATCGCGCGTTTTGTAATTTTAATTTCTATTTTGTTTTTTATTTTGAGGTAAAAATGAGTTTGAATCTGGTACCAGCTGGCCGCGATTTGCCCAATGATTTCAACGTAGTCATCGAAATACCGATGAATGCCGATCCAATCAAGTATGAAGTTGATAAGGAATCGGGTGCTATTTTTGTCGATCGTTTCATGGGTACAGCTATGCACTATCCGTGTAATTACGGTTATGTGCCGCACACCATTGCTGATGATGGTGACCCAGTTGATGTATTGGTGATTACGCCGTTTCCTTTGTTGGCAGGCGTCGTGGTTCGTTGTCGTCCGATCGGTGTGTTAAAGATGCAAGATGAATCCGGAGGCGATGCTAAAGTTTTGGCGGTACCTGTTGATAAAGTTTTGCCGATTTATACGCACTGGCAAAAACCTGCAGATATGAATGTTCTGCGACTACAGCAGATTCAGCATTTTTTCGAACACTACAAAGATCTCGAGCCAGGCAAA
The DNA here is from genome assembly GCA_947454305.1 of Oxalobacteraceae bacterium. GTDB lineage: Bacteria > Pseudomonadota > Gammaproteobacteria > Burkholderiales > Burkholderiaceae_D > Pernthalerella. Next base: position 15,098 of record CANGJE010000046.1, on the reverse strand, counting down.
TGGGTCAAGGTTGAAGGTTGGTTTGGTCCGGATGATGCGCGCAAAGAGATATTGACGGGCGTCGATAATTACAAAAAAGCGGCGAGCAAGCCGAACTTTTGATCATTGATGGTTGAATAAAAAAAGCGCCACAACGTTGGCGCTTTTTTATTTCTATTTTTAACTCTTGAACGGATTACGTTCGTTCAGTTCATCCACATAATTTTCGATTCCTTTTCCTTCTTCATCCAGAAATCGTTCTACGGCGTCGGCAAATCCCGGATGCGCTAGCCAGTGTGCTGACCAGGTTTGTTGAGGTAGAAAGCCACGCGCCATCTTGTGTTCACCTTGTGCACCACCTTCAAAGGCTGCAATTTTATTGGCGATACAAAATTCTAGCGGCTGATAGTACGCCGTTTCAAAATGCAGGCAAGCATGATGCTCAAGCGCGCCCCAGTAACGACCATACAGTGCATTTTGATCATGAATTAATAGCGAGGAGGCAATCGGATTTCCTTCGCGCTCAGCAATCACCAGTAAGATATTTTCTGGCATGGTTTGGCTGATTCTTAGGAAGAAATCAAGATTCAAATAAGGTGTTGAATAATGCGCACTATAAGTATTGTCATAGCAGCGCTTAAAAAACCGCCAGTCAGCTTCGCTCGCTTGCACTCCAGGGAGTTGGCGCAACGTGATGCCAGCTTCATGAACCTTACGTCGCTCGGCACGAATATTTTTTCGTTTTTTTTGTTCTAGCGTTGAAAGAAATTGTTCAAAATTTTCAAAGCCTTGATTTTTCCAATGAAATTGAACGCCTTTTCGCAGCATAAATCCCGCATCTTCTAACAGTTTCGCTTCTCGCTCAGGCGGATAAAGAATGTGCGTTGAGGAGAGATCATTTTTTTCTTGTACTTCTTTGAGCGCAGTTATCAACGCCGCTCGTGCTTCTGCATCTATCGCAAGCAGCCGACCACCTGTCACCGGTGTAAACGGAATCGCGGATAACAGTTTTGGGTAGTACTCCAAGCCATTGCGTCGATAAGCGTCGGCCCATGCCCAATCAAATACATATTCACCATACGAGTGAAACTTTGCATACATAGGTAATGCGGCGACCAGATTGTCGCCTTGCCAAATAGTCAGGTACTGAGGCTGCCAGCCCGATTTTTTACTCGCGCTGCCGGATTCATGCAGAGCGTGCAGAAAGGCATACGACAGAAACGGATTCGCCTCGGCCTGTGAACCAACCAGATCATCCCATGTGCTTGGTTGCAGTTCGGCCAGAGAAGAAAGGATGCGCGTGCGATAATTCTGGTTTTGCAGGATTAGCCTCTTTGAAGCTTGGTTACCGATGAATCGTTTGGGCTCAGTTAACGTAGCAATTGCACAGATCAACAGTACTGTGGGTGATCTGGTTGGAAACAGCCAGCGCATCGCACATGCTGCACGCCAAGCCGCTGAGTTAGGCGCTGATATTGTGCTAACACCCGAGCTCTCGCTCGTCGGCTATCCGCCGGAAGACTTGCTGTTACGGCGTTCATTTTACGCAAAATCAGAACAGGCGTTGCATGCGCTCGCTACTGAGCTAGCTAATCTTAAAGATCTGCATGTGATTGTTGGTCACCCATTACAGCAGGGGCCGTTGCATTTCAACGCAGCATCCATCTTGTGCAATGGCCGCATCATCGCTAGCTACCGCAAGCACGCACTACCGAACTACACCGTGTTTGATGAGAAGCGTTATTTCATTGCGGCCGATGAGGTTTGCACGTTTGATCTCAAGGGTATTCGTTTCGCAATCAACATTTGTGAAGATACGTGGTATCCCGATATGCCTGCGCGCGCGCGTGCCGCCGAAGCGCAGGTGTTGTTGGTACCAAATGCGTCGCCGTATCACATGAATAAACAGCATCTGCGTTTGGATGTGATGCGCGAAAATGTGTGTAAGCAAGGCATGGCGCTGGTATATGCCAATCTTGTTGGCGCTCAGGATGAATTGGTGTTTGATGGCGGCTCATTTGTGATGAATTCGGCGGGTGACGTGTGTGTGCAAGCGCCGTCATTTAAAGAATCGCTTACGGTAGTTGAATTCAACGCAGGGCAGCCCAAGACGCAGCCACTTCCCAAAGCCTTATCACTTGAAGCTCAAGTGTATGAAGCACTGGTTTTGGGTGTGCGCGACTATGTGGGTAAAAACGGTTTTCCCGGTGCCATCATTGGTCTTTCGGGCGGCGTGGATTCGGCACTCACCTTGGCGATTGCAGTGGATGCGCTGGGTGCGGACAAAGTGCGTGCCGTCATGATGCCATCCGACTACACCGCTGAAATTTCGTGGATTGATTCACGCGACATGGTGGAGCGTTTGGATGTGCGCTATGACGAAATTCCTATTTCTGATTGCTTTACGGCTTTCCGCCATTCGCTAGATTTTGAATTTGCCAATCTGGCAGAGGATGCCACCGAAGAAAATATTCAGGCGCGCATACGCGGAACTTTGTTGATGGCCTTGTCCAATAAGTCCGGCTCTATTGTTCTGACGACGGGTAATAAAAGCGAGATGGCGACCGGCTATTGCACGTTGTATGGCGATATGGCTGGGGGCTATGCGGTCATCAAAGATATCGCCAAGACCTTAGTGTATCGTCTTTGCCATTATCGAAATAGCATTAGCGATGTGATTCCAGATCGTATTTTGACTCGTGCGCCTTCGGCTGAACTGCGCCCCAACCAGACCGATCAGGACTCCTTACCCCCGTATGAAGTCCTTGATGGCATACTCAATTTGTACATGGAAGAGGGGCAAGGCGTTGCAGAACTGCTCGCGGCAGGGTATCGTCAAGAGGATGTGGATCGTATTGTCCGGCTGATAAAAATCAATGAGTACAAGCGTAGACAGGCGCCTGTTGGTCCGCGTGTGACGCATCGTGCGTTTGGTCGAGACTGGCGTTATCCGATTACCTCACGCTTCAAAGAGTAGAATTCATTCATTACCATCCAGAGGAGCACACCGTGAAGCAGATCATCGCCGTCATTAAGCCTTTTAAGCTCGACGAAGTCCGCGAGGCATTGGCCAACGTGGGCGTAACTGGCCTGACCGTCACTGAAGTTAAGGGTTTTGGTCGTCAGAAAGGTCACACTGAGCTGTACCGTGGTGCAGAGTATGTCGTTGATTTTCTGCCCAAGGTGAAGGTAGAAGCAGTCGTTACCGAAGAAGTGCTTGATAGTGCCGTCGATGCCATTATCAAAGCTGCGCGTACCGGAAAAATTGGAGACGGTAAGATCTTTGTTCGCTCGGTCGAGCAAGTGATTCGAATTCGTACCGGCGAGACCGGAGCGGAAGCGGTCTAAGCTAGCTAGCCTAACCCTTAAGTAATACCATCAGCGCGCCGCTGCCACCATCGGCTGCGCGCGCCTGACAAAAAGCCAGTACTTCGTCTTTTTGTACCAGCCAATTTCTCACCTTGTTTTTCAACACAGGTTTTTTCCCTAGCGATCCCAAGCCTTTGCCGTGAATGATGCGTACGCAGCGCATTCCACGTTTCACCGAATCGCGAACGAACTGACTCAGGGCGGTGCGTGCTTGATCAGTACGCAAGCCATGCAAATCTAATTGGTCTTGTGTAACCCAGCCACCGCCACGCAATTTACGCAGCACATCGGGGCCGATACCGCCGCGCACAAAGCTGAGTTCTTCATCAATTTCTAGCAGCGTATCAATACTAAATTCATCGGATAAGGATTCCTGCAATGCGGCTTCGTCATCGGCCAATCGCTGGTGCGGGATAGGTTGAGGTCTCGGTGGGGGAGTACTAACCCGTGCTGCGGTTCGTAATGGCTCAACATCCCCTATGCTAGTACGAAATAGATTCGCCTCGCGCTCACGTTCACGACGTTCTTGTTCTGATTTAAGCGCTGCTTCAGCGCGTGATTTCAATCGCTGCTTCAGCGCCTTCAGTTCGGCAAGGTCTTTGATCATGCAGGTCTCCTGATGGGAACTGCGGAGTGTTAGGCTGCGGTGCAGTCCTCAGCGCTTATTCCAAACTTTCGAGATAGCGTTGCGCATCTAATGCGGCCATACAACCTGTACCTGCACTGGTGATCGCCTGACGGTACACATGGTCTTGTACATCGCCGGCCGCAAACACGCCCTCAATGCTAGTCATGGTGGCCATGCCTTCCAGCCCACCCTTGGTGATGAGATAGCCATTGTTCATAGCCAACTGACCTTCAAAAATTCCGGTGTTGGGCTTATGGCCAATTGCAATGAATAAACCGTGCAGCGAAATCGGCGTGGTTTTGTCATCCTTCGTCGAACGAATCACCATGCCAGTGACGCCGCTATCATCACCCGTGACTTCATCCAAAGTGTGATTCCATTGAATGGCGACTTTGCCTTCTTTCACTTTCGCCATTAAGCGATCAATCAAGATAGGCTCTGCGCGGAATTTATCGCGGCGATGAACCACGGTTACTTTGCTGGCGATATTTGATAAATACAATGCTTCTTCAACCGCCGTGTTACCACCACCGATAACCGCTACTTCCTGATTTTTGTAGAAAAAGCCATCGCAGGTGGCGCAAGCAGACACGCCTTTACCCATGAAATGGTCTTCAGAAGGCAAACCCAGATACTGAGCAGAAGCTCCTGTGGCAATAATTAGAGCATCACAGGTATACACGCCCGAATCGCCGACTAAGCGGATAGGTTTTTCAGTGAGATGCGTGGTGTGAATGTGATCAAAGATGATCTCGGTATTAAAGCGTTCAGCGTGCTGCAGTAGTCGTTGCATCAATTCCGGACCTTGCACGCCCATGGGATCACCCGGCCAGTTTTCTACATCGGTGGTAGTCATGAGTTGACCACCTTGCTCAACCCCAGTAATCAGTACCGGATTGAGGTTGGCGCGCGCCGCGTAGACGGCAGCGCTGTAGCCGGCAGGGCCGGAGCCAATAATGAGAACACGAGCATGTTTAGGGTTGGACATGAAAATCTTTTGAAATGATTAAGTGAACAGAGTGTGCGTAATCGCTGGAACAGGGAAAATGCTGACCGGAGGGAGTATCATCCTGTATGGATTCATGCGATAGTGCCGCAAAAATCAAAACGAAATTATAGATGAACTGACGGCCCCCTACAGGAGCCTGCTCAGAACCTGTGAATGTCATGAGCCGAAACACCTCCACCTATACCCGAACACCCCCTGCCGCGGCACCCGACCCCCTGCCGAATCGACTAATACGCCTGCTTTCCGAGGCCCGTTGGCTGTTGTTGGCCGTTATTGGTGCCTACCTCACGCTGGTCATGTTTACGTACTCGACGGCCGATTCTGGGTGGTCGCATGCAGGAATGACGACCAAGCCCTTGAATTGGGGTGGCTCGGCAGGCGCATGGCTATCGGATTTGATGTTCTACATTTTTGGATTTTCTGCCTGGTGGTGGTGCGTGGCGATGTTGGCCGCCGTTTGGGTGAGCTATCGACGTCTCGCTAATCGTTTTTTCCTCCAGCAAGAACAGGAATCGCCGCATCGTTATGAAGTATTCATACGCATCGGTGGTTTTGTGCTGCTGGTGCTGGGCAGTTGCGGTCTCGAATTTGTACGCATGTACAGCTTGAAAGTGAAACTGCCACGTGACCCCGGTGGTGTATTGGGTGAATTAGTCGGTGGCAGCGCACAAGCGGGTTTTGGTTTTGATGGTGGCACCTTGCTGCTGCTGATGCTGTTTGGTTTGGGTTTTAGCTTGTGCTTTCATGTGTCGTGGTTGGCTGTCGCTGAGCGTTTGGGTGGTGCGATAGAGAGTTTTGTTCAATTGCTCAACGCGCTGTACGTTGAGTGGCAGGATCGCAAGGTTGGTCATGAGGCGGCCGTCAAGCGTGAAGAAGTTGTTGAACAAGAACGCGCTCGTATAGTCGAATCCAAGGCAACGTCCCCTATACAAATCGTGCCGCAAGTAGTGTCAGTGCCTAAATCTGAGCGCGCGCAAAAAGAAAAACAGGTGTCGCTGTTCTTGGATATGCCAGACACCAATTTGCCACCGCTCTCGTTGTTGGATGAGCCACCCACTGAGCAGGAAACAGTCAGCGTAGATACCTTGGAATTTGTTAGCCGCTTAATCGAGAAAAAACTCTCAGATTTTGGCGTTGAAGTTCGGGTGGTTGCTGCATATCCCGGGCCGGTGATTACACGTTACGAAATTGAACCGGCGACCGGCGTTAAAGGAAGTCAAATCGTTAACCTCGCACGCGATCTGGCGCGTGCTTTGTCATTAACATCGATACGCGTGGTTGAGACTATCCCCGGTAAGAACTACATGGGGCTTGAGCTACCTAACCCGAATCGACAAATCGTTCGTCTGACTGAAATCGTTGGATCGAAAGTTTATAACGACAACACATCACTGCTAACGATTGGTCTTGGCAAAGACATTGCAGGTAATCCTATCGTGGCCGATCTCGCCAAGATGCCGCACTTGCTGGTGGCCGGTACCACGGGTTCAGGTAAATCAGTCGGTATCAATGCAACGATACTTTCCTTGCTCTACAAAGCTGATCCAAATCAGGTGCGCTTGATCTTGATCGATCCCAAGATGCTGGAACTATCAATCTATGAAGGGATTCCTCACTTGCTGGCACCGGTTGTCACCGATATGCGGCAGGCAGGACACGCGCTGAATTGGGCAGTCAATGAGATGGAACGACGCTATCGCCTAATGTCAAAAATGGGTGTGCGTAATTTGGCGGGCTATAACCAAAAAATCGTTGATGCCGATAAAAAATCAGAAAAAATTCCGAATCCATTTAGTCTGACTCCGGATGCACCTGAGCCATTAGACAAACTACCGACCATCGTCATCATCATTGATGAGTTGGCCGATTTAATGATGGTCGTCGGTAAAAAAGTGGAAGAGTTAATTGCACGCATAGCGCAAAAAGCGCGTGCTGCGGGCATTCATTTAATTTTAGCGACACAGCGTCCATCTGTTGATGTGATTACGGGTTTGATCAAGGCGAATATTCCAACGCGTATCGCGTTTCAAGTCTCGAGCAAAATTGATTCAAGAACTATCCTTGATCAACAAGGGGCTGAAGCGTTGCTAGGTATGGGTGATATGTTGTATATGCCGCCGGGTACGGGCTTACCTGTGCGTGTGCACGGTGCGTTTGTGTCTGATGAAGAGGTGCACCGGGTTGTGAAGCACCTTAAATCACAAGGCGAGCCGAATTACATTGAAGGCATACTCGAGGGTGGAGTCATGGAAGAGGGGGCTGACGCCGGTGGCGTAGGCGCCCCTAGCGGCGAGGCCGATCCTTTGTACGATCAGGCAGTCGGTATCGTCCTCAAAAATCGACGTGCATCGATATCATTAGTGCAGCGTCATTTACGTATTGGTTATAACCGTGCTGCACGACTGCTCGAACAAATGGAGCAGAGCGGCATCGTGTCGCAGATGCAGTCGAATGGTAATCGTGAAATCCTAGTCCCTTCGGGCAATGCTGAGTAATAACAAGTATTGAATAATGAATTGAGTGAAGAGCGCTCTGTGAGAATCAAATTTTTCTTTAGCTTCTTAATCTGCCTCCCCTTGATTGCGCAGGCGTCAGCGTTGGAGCAATTCAAAGCCTTTGTGGCGGGTACCAAAAGCGCGCGTGGAGAATTTAATCAGCGCATGGTGAAAGAAGAGGGTGGCAAGATGCGGGTCTCTTCGACTGCCAATGGCGTGTTTATCTTTGCGCGCCCCGGCAAATTTATTTGGACCTACCAAAAGCCCTACGAGCAAATTTTGCAGGCTGATGGCGAAAAACTTTTTATCTACGATAAAGATTTGAATCAAGTGACAATCAAGACCTTAGGTAATGCGATAGGCTCTTCACCAGCTGCGATACTTTTTGGCAGTAATGATCTGGAAAAAAATTTCACCTTGTCCGAAGGCGGCATGCGTGAAGGCATAGAGTGGTTGCAAGCCATCCCCAAAGCTAAAGATACTAGTTTTGAAAAAATTGGGATTGGCTTGAAAGACGGCGTGCCCGTTGCGATGGAGTTGAGTGATAGTTTTGGTCAGATCTCACTGCTCTCATTTACAAAGTTTGAAAAAAATCCTTCCCTGCCAGCGAATCAATTTCATTTCGCCCTACCCAAGGGTGCCGACGTACTTCAGCAATAAATCATGAGCGCCCCTCTCGCCGAGCGCTTGCGCCCTGCAGTCCTTGATGATGTGATCGGACAAGAGCATCTGCTCGCAGCGGGCAAGCCTTTGCGCGTTGCTTTTGAGTCGGGTCAGCCGCACTCCATGATTTTGTGGGGACCGCCAGGTGTGGGTAAGACTACGCTGGCGCGCTTAATGGCACAGGGCTTTAATGCGGAATTCATCGCTTTGTCAGCCGTGCTGTCAGGTGTTAAAGATATTCGTGAGGCGGTAGAACGCGCTCAGGTCATACAAGCCAATTCTGGTCGTCAAACGATTTTATTCGTTGATGAAGTTCACCGTTTCAATAAGAGTCAGCAAGATGCCTTTCTGCCGCATGTGGAAAGTGGCTTGTTAACGTTTATTGGCGCCACCACTGAAAATCCTTCATTTGAAGTAAACGGCGCCTTGCTTTCGCGTGCCTCTGTGTACGTATTAAAGTCATTAACGAACGATGATTTGCTCCAATTAGTCGAGCGAGCGATGGCGATCGACCATGAATTCAGCGTGGATCAAGAAGCTAAGCAGCTACTGGCTGCTAGCGCTGATGGTGACGGCCGCAAACTTTTAAATAATATCGAAATTGTTTTGCGCGCCGCGCACCAGAAAAAAGTTAGCGTAATTGATGTCGCCTTATTGAAAGAAAGTTTGGGTGATAGCCTGCGTCACTTTGATAAAGGCGGTGATGCTTTTTATGATCAGATATCCGCACTGCACAAATCCGTTCGTGGATCCAATCCTGATGCCGCGCTGTATTGGTTAGTTCGTATGCTCGATGGCGGCGCTGACCCTCGTTATCTTAGTCGGCGATTGATACGCATGGCGAGCGAAGATATAGGTCTGGCTGATCCACGCGCATTGAGATTAACGCTGGATGCAGCCGAGTCGTATGAACGACTAGGTTCGCCTGAAGGTGAGCTGGCGTTGGCTGAGGCGGTTGTTTACCTTGCTTGTGCGGCTAAATCCAATGCGGTTTATAACGCTTATAACAAGGTACGATCTTTTATAGCCAACGATGTATCGCGTCCCGTGCCCGAGCATCTTCGCAATGCACCGACCAAGCTAATGAAAGAGCTGGGCTACGGTAAGTTATATCGCTACGCGCATGACGAGCCCGACGCCTATGCCGCCGGTGAAACGTACCTTCCTGAGGGAATACGCGAGCCGAGCTGGTATCAGCCATCCCCACGCGGTTTGGAGGGAAAGATCGCAGAAAAGCTAGCGTATCTGAGGCAATTGGATAGCGACTATAAAACGAGCGGTAAAAAGTAAACTTATTACGACGACAGCACTGCCGATTCAATCAAACTGGAGCCGCACTCGTACTCTTACCCGCCCTTGGTACAATCTCATCTTTGTCTTCAACCTGACGTATCTTCCCATGATCGACATTCAACTTCTCCGCAAGGATATAGAGGCTGTTGCAGCCCGCCTCGCGCAACGCAAATTTACTCTTGATACTGCCAGCTTCAATGCGCTCGAGGCAGAGCGCAAGTCTATCCAGACTCGTACCGAAGAATTGCAAGCGCAGCGAAACTCGCTCTCAAAACAAATTGGCGCGCTCAAAGGTAAGGGCGAAGATACGACCGCTGTCATGAATCAAGTGGCCGGGTTGGGAGATGAGCTCAAAGCTTCAGCCGATCAACTCGACATCGTTCAGACAAAGCTTGCGGACTTTATGCAAGCAATACCGAATCTTCCACACGAGTCCGTGCCGGTAGGTAGCGATGAATCAGGCAACGTTGAGCTTCGCAAAGTTGGGACACCGCGCCAGTTTGATTTTGAAGTTAAAGATCATGTCGACCTTGGCGCTGATTTAGGATTAGATTTTGATACGGGCGCTAAGTTATCAGGTGCGCGGTTTACCGTGATGAAGGGCGGTATCGCCAGACTGCATCGCGCCATTGCTCAATTTATGCTCGACACGCACACAGCCGAGCATGCATACACCGAGTGCTATACACCCTACATCGTCAATACCGATACTTTGCGTGGCACGGGCCAATTACCTAAATTCGAAGCTGATCTTTTTGCAGTGAAAAAGGGCGGACAAGAAGGTGAGAGCGAAGCGTTGTATCTGATCCCTACTGCAGAAGTCACGCTAACTAATTTTGTGCGCGATGAAATTATCAGCGCAGATCAATTACCTATGCGCTTAGTCGCCCATTCACCTTGTTTTCGTTCAGAAGCAGGTAGTTATGGCCGCGATACGCGCGGCATGATCCGTCAACATCAATTCGATAAAGTTGAAATGGTTCAGATGGCTCATCCAGAGCATTCGTATGAACAGCTAGATGAAATGTGCAGTCACGCAGAAAATATTCTTAAAAAACTAGGTTTGCCATATCGCGTGATTACGCTGTGTACCGGCGACATGGGTTTTGGATCAGCTAAAACCTACGATTTGGAAGTTTGGCTTCCTGCACAAAACACTTACCGTGAAATTTCATCCGTGTCGAATTGCGAAGCCTTTCAAGCACGACGTATGCAGGCACGGTTTCGCAATGCCCAAGGTAAACCCGAGTTACTCCACACATTGAATGGTTCAGGTTTAGCAGTCGGCCGTACATTAGTAGCGATTTTGGAAAACTATCAGCAAGCCGATGGAAGTATTACTGTGCCCGAAGCTTTGTGGCCCTATATGGGCGGAGTCAAGCAGTTGAAGCCTTAGGCCTTTGGATTAACTCTAGCTGTCATACTTCTGTTAAAATTGTGGGCTATTGGAAACGCTAGTTTTCGACCCGGAGAGGTGGCAGAGTGGTCGAATGTACCTGACTCGAAATCAGGCGTGGGCGCGAGTCCACCGTGGGTTCGAATCCCACCCTCTCCGCCAGATTCAAAATAAAAACCCCGCAATTTATTGCGGGGTTTTATTTTTGTAGTGGAGAGAGCACGCATGCGTGCGGGTGTATCACGGCTTAACATCAATTTTATTATTCACAGCCTTCACACCTTTTACGTTTTTAGCGATTCGTTCAGCGGTATCTTTTTCTTTCGCGTTTTTAGCGAAGCCCGACAACATCACTGTTCCATTCAGGGTCTCGACACTAATCGATGTCCCAGACACGTCTTTATTATCCAGTAGCTGAGCCTTAACTTTCGTCGTGATACCTGCATCATCGACGTAGCCACCGACTGTTTCTTGCCCGCGCGAGACTGCGCATCCTGAGCTGACTGCCATAACGATACCGATAAGACTTGCAGTAATGAGTGAGCGAATGTTCATAAAATAGCCTGTCTTAAAAGAAGGTGGATAAAAGATATATTTTTTAGATTGATAATAGACTGACCTGATCAACTCATTACGTAATCAGGTAAAGCTAACTAGCCTTCCGGAAAAGCAAGTAATGATTCAATGGGCTACCTGCCAGTCGTCACAGGTATTCTCGCTCTAATAAATTGGATTGATTTGACTAGCTTCAAAGGATGGCGAGAATTGCGCCGTATCTTGCTTGGGCGATTGAACTGCTAGGGTGATTTAAAAACTGCGCAATTGGCATGGCTATTCACAGACTATGATTGAAGTGGCTTGGCTTCAGGTTTTAGCTAGCTCTGAGAGATGGCTCAATCGTTGGGACTTGTTTCGCCTGCTTAAAGCGCGGGTTTGTCAGTTCTATTCAACGCGCGGAGAAATTGCAGTAATCTAAGCAAAAAATTCTTAAAAAAACTTGGGGGCATCGTGAGTGATAATTTTCAAAATAAGAACAACCAGCGTCGCCAGATTTTAAAAGGTGGAGCTGCGCTAATAGGATCTGCTTTGGTTGGCCCATTTGCTTCTGATGCACAGTCTGAGCCGGCCACGGTTGAACTACCGTTTGCGAATGGAAAGCGACTTTTGGCGGCGTATCCTGAAAAACGTCCACTCATCGTTCTGACGTCACGCCCCCCGCAATTAGAAACTCCATTTGAAGTATTCAATCACGGTTTGATTACGCCAAACGATGCGTTTTTTGTTCGTTATCACCATTCCGCTATTCCCACATCGATTGATGGTGATAAGCATGTCATTAATATTAGTGGGTCGGCTTGCGCTAAACCTTTTCAGTTAACGGTGGCTGAATTACGTAGTCAATTTAAGCCGCTTGAATACATCGCTGTGAATCAATGTTCAGGTAATAGTCGCGGTCATTTCAATCCGCGTGTTACCGGTGGTCAGCTATCGAATGGCGCTATGGGTAATGCGCGTTGGGTGGGTGTGCCATTAAAAGATGTGTTGGCACGTGCGGAAATTAAAGATAGTGCGCGCCAAGTTGTTTTTAATGGCCTTGATTTTCCGATTTTTGGCGGGGGTGATTTTGTTAAATCACTCAACGTTAATCATGCGATGGATGGTGAAGTGATGCTGGCCTATCAAATGAATGGGACAGACATTCCCATGTTGAACGGTTATCCAGTCAAGCTTATCGTTCCTGGGTATTACGGTACGTATTGGATTAAACATTTATCCGATATTGAAGTCGTAGAAAATGATTTCGAGGGTTTCTGGATGAAGCCTGCGTACCGTATTCCTGATAATGATTGTGCTTGCGTAGAGCCAGGTAAAGCTCCGACAGCTACCAAACCGATAGAACGTTTTACTGTACGTTCATTTATTACCTCACACAAGAATGGTGATCAATTGCGAGCAGGGCGCGGAGTCGCGGTTCGTGGTATTGCCTTTGATGGTGGTCAGGGAATACGCGAGGTAGCGTTCTCTATCGATGGTGGTCAAAGCTGGCAACCCGCAAAACTCGGAAAGGATTTAGGTCGTTATTCATTCCGAGAATTTACGTTTAACTTTACGCCTGCCAAAGGTGAGCATGATTTGCGAACCAGAGCATGGACTCGATCAGGACAAAGTCAGCCTTTAGAGGCGAGCTGGCAACCCGCAGGCTATATGCGCCACGTGGTTGAATCCGTCGCTGTGTCGGCTGTTTAGTTTTGTTCGCAAAGGATAATGAAATGAATACTAAAAAATTCGGCTTAATTTTTCTCGTAATGATGTTCTGCCTGATGGGTTCGGTTCAGGCGCGTACAAAATCAATCGAGTTGCCACCAGATGGTGTCTCACTCAAGCCGAGTACCTTGCCTGGCTATGAGAAAGCGTTGACCAATTGTGTTGCGTGTCATTCAGCCGAGTACATGCAATATCAGCCTCCGACCGCAGCAAGGCCCTATTGGGAAAATATGGTCAAGCGCATGAAACAGGTATTCAAAGCACCGATTGAAGAGTCAGACATTCCAGTCATCGTTGACTATTTGGTCAAAGTTTACGGGAACGAAAAGACAGATTGAGATTTAATTTCTAAGAGTCGCTAGTCTTGCTTGGCGCCTGGCGACTCGATTTCTTTTTTCCAGCGTTCGGTTTGCGCGCGCTGATTTTCTTCAAAGTCTTTTTCTTCTTTGAGATTTTGTTCACGCAGCCTTTGTTGTTCTACTGACAGTTGCTCTATCTTGAGTTCTAACTCGGAGCCTTTTTTATGGCTAGCTCGCGCGTCAAGTTGGCTGCCAAGCGTCAGCCCGAGATAGAACCAGGCGGGGGTGGTGAGTAGCATCAGCAATGACCACCAAAAGGCGATGAACCTTGATAGCAGTATCAAGGAAATCACCAAACTGATGATGCCAACACCGAAGAAGATGTACTCGCTCACGATCTATCCTGATAGCCTATCCAGTCCGCAACAACGTTAAGATGTTATAGCTTACGCGAGTATTTGAAGTTTAAATTTTGACAAGTCTCTGCGGGCCGTAAGTGCTTGAAATTGTATGGGTTGTGCCGAGTTGACGAAAGGTGCGACTATTCTGGGATAACAACGTGGGCTGCGTATGTTTGCCCTCGTAGTGGTGTGGTTAGTTTTTAATTTTCAAAAAAAATAATTAATAATTAAAGGGACAGACATGACTAAGCCAGTGATCGGGTTTATTGGAGTGGGTTTAATGGGCGCTGGCATGGCCAAAAATATTCTCACTAAGGGATATCCTCTGGTAATCATGGGACATAACAATCGCGAGCCGGTTGAGCGTTTGAAAAAGCTTGGCGCAACTGAGGCGACATCACCAAAAGAGCTGGCGTCAAAGGTAGACATTGTTCATCTCTGCGTTACGGGTTCACCTCAGGTTGAAGCCATCATGAATGGTCACGATGGTATTTTTGCTTCAGGAAAAAAAGGGTTGATAGTGATTGATTGTTCAACCTCTAATCCGGTATCGACTATGGCATTAGCGCAATCAGCTCAGGCGCATGGCATGACATTAATTGATGCACCGCTCGGTAGAACACCAGCAGAGGCCGAAGCAGGAACACTCGATACCATGGTGGGAGCCGATCAGGCGACGTTTGATAAAGTAAAACCGATACTCGATTGCTGGGCCGGCAATGTGGTGCATCTGGGTCCGGTTGGTCTGGGACACAAAATGAAGTTAATTAATAATTTCATTGCGATGGGTTACGCGGCGTTGTATTCAGAAGCGATAGGTATTGCACGCAAAGCGGGTTTATCGAAAGAGCAGTTTCATGCGGTTGTGGGTAGTAGCCGTATGCGTAATGGTTTTTACGATACGTTTATGAAGTGGACGATGGAAGGCGATGAAAACGCTCATCGCTTCACGATTAGTAATGCTCACAAAGATATGCGCTACTTAAGTAGTTTGGCTAATGAAGTAGGTGCGCTTCATCCTATTCAGGCGATGGTAAAAAATTCGTTCGCGGGGATGGAGGCAGCAGGTCAGGCACAACGCTATGTACCGATGCTGGCTGATTTTGTGGCGATACAAAATGGTCTACCGCCGTCACAATCAAAATGACTAACATCTCTCTAAATTATCCTGGCGCGGTGGTGAGTGCGCAGTGGCTAGCAGAGCATCGTCATCAACCGCATATACGTATTGTTGATGCTACGGTGCATTTGCCGGATACCGGACGCGATGCAAAAGCAGAATATTTGCAGGAGCATATCCC
>CANGJE010000045.1 GCA_947454305.1 Oxalobacteraceae bacterium | reverse complement strand
TAAGCGATTGCATTCAACGCTGGGGTATGTGAGTCCGATGCAATTTGAGAAAAACTGGCTGGCAGAACAAGAAAGACGTTCTGCTTAATCGTATCCGTTAAGGGATTCGTGATTCAGGGGCAAGCTCAAGTTTTAGCTCATCAAAAGCTGGAAACTTAGGTATTCTTCTAAAATATATAGAAAAATACTTTTTTGATAATGTTTTGTTGGTAATTTATGGATATCAGAGAAATTGCACGTCGTATTGGCTCACTCTCAATCGAAGAGCGGGTCCAGATAATTAACTGTTTGCTCGACTTCAGTCCGCGGAGTTTAAAAGTAGTGGAAATTGCTGGCGCAACCCAATTGGGTGCCCCTGCGGTTCACAAGCAAGTCGAGGCCTTGGTGGGGGCGGAATTAGTGTCGTCTCATTCTGTCGATGGTGAAAAAGAGTATGCCGTGAATGTAAAAATGGTTCGCGACTTATTTGATTACATGTATCACCAATTTGGCCCGGGGTTCCGGTCTGAGCCAAGTCACGCTGATATTGAAGCGGCTCACTAATTTGCTAGTTGGCTGTTTTTGTCAAACGCTGACTTACTGATGTTCTGGAAACCCTCTGATTCCCTCGGCCCTGCGTTGCGTAGCAGCGCGGGCGCGTCTTAAAATTCGCAATAAATCAGCATCGGCATAATTTAATGTGCCCATTTTTTAAAGGTCTGCCAAGAAAGTTCGAATCCTTCATTGGAGCTGGGCTGAATGGTTTTTTGGCGCAGCCTGAGCGGCAATCAGCCAATCATTGAGAATGGTTCAAGGAGTTAGCGGTGGAAGCCTTGCTTAATATTTTCAAAAAGTTATCGTTCGCCTCCGCGCTTATCGTAGGATGGCTTATCGTTTTGTTATTGTTCGTTGGCTGGCTAATTTTTGCCTACGACCAGGCCGATGCGTTTGGTTTTATTGCTTATGTGAAGAGCAGCATGAGCGTTATTAACAAGCCGCTGGATGCATTGGATGTTGCGGCGGGACTAAGACTAGTGTTCGCTGTCCTTGCGGCTATCTTCGCGGTGATCGTCTGCGTCATTACCTTGCCCATGTTTGCCTTCGTTTACATGGGTGCCGCCTACGGAAAGATTGTCGAGAAACTGTCTAAACGTAAGGAAGGCGCTGAACCAGAATCGGGAGCAGCGGCTCAGTAAAAGTATCTCAGTAGCGGGTCAGAGGTGTCTGCCCATGTGTCTGACCGTATGTCTGCCACCGATTCAAGTTTTCGCATGGTTCGTCGATATGAACAAGGAGCAGTCAGTCAATCTATGGCCGACTTGCCCACCTTACATCGGAGCCACAGAATCATGCTACCCGTCGATATTGAAATCCGTTTGACTGTTCTTTCCTTCTTTGTGGTCGCCCTCGTGGTGAGTTTCATACTGAAGTAACAGCTTTCATGATCACCTTCACGGCGTGATCGTTATTACTGACATTCCATCGCTAATTTTTCAGACGCTCGCCTAACGCGAGTACGCGCTTTTTGCTGCGTATGAAGTGGCGCTTCCCTCAGATCTTCTTCACGCCAGCGCAATTGCAAAGCGAGTGTTTTACATTTGTGCTCTCGCGCCGCCGCACCGCGCGCAGATAAATCGCGAATTTGCTGATCTTGCCGATCGCGTTGTTCACGAAATTTTTGAAGCCGTGATATTTCAGCCCGATCTTTTGCTAAAGATTCATTCTGATTGTTACGCTGTGATTCCGAGGCGGGTGACTCAGGCAGAGAGAGTTGCCCTCCATCACACGCTTTGTCGGTATAAATAACGTCTCCATGACGCATGCATTTATAAACGGCGTGTGCGTTGAATGAAATCAAAATCAAACAACTTAGAAGCATTGATGAAATACAGCAGGCTAAACGCTGACTAAAAATTCTCATGATCTTCTCCGAATCAAAATGGAATCGGGCGAAGACCAATAATGTGCTGTCTTAAATCACTTTGCCCGGATTCATTAAGTTAAGCGGGTCTAGTGCCTGCTTGATGGTGGCCATCATGGCCAGCTCAGTCTCGGATTTGTAACGCCTGATTTCATCGCGTTTGAGTGCACCTAAGCCGTGCTCAGCAGAGATGGATCCTGCGTACTTGTGCACATTGTCGTGTACACGACGATTGATTGCGTCTTGCTGTTGCAAAAAGGTTTCGTAATTTTTTCCTGCCGGCGCTGATACGTTGTAATGCAAATTACCATCACCAAGATGGCCGAAGGTGACCATTCTGCAGCCAGGAAAATCGCGCTGAAGCAAAGCGTCTGTCTCTATTAAAAAATCCACCATGCACGATACTGGCAATGAAATATCGTGTTTGATATTCAAGCCTTCAGCGGCTTGCGCCATCGAGATATGTTCGCGCATGGCCCACAGCTTGTGCGATTGTGAAAGTGAGCTGGCAATCACAGCATCAGTAGCCCACCCTTTTTCAATGGCAGTAGCTGCAACGGTTTCTAGCTGAGTCATCGCGTGCGATTCCGATTCGCTATCAGATATTTCCATCAACACATATTGCGGATGACGCTCTGAAAATGGTAATGACAAATCAGGGAAATGGGTTTCTACCAGCTGCAAGCAAAATTCTGACATGAGCTCAAAGCCGGTCAAACTAGCATCGCAACGCTGGCGAGCTAATTCGAGTAGATCAAGCGCATCCTTCACACTCGATAACGCAAATAAAGCGGTAAGTTTTGCGGCAGGTTGCGCGACCAGTTTGAGTACTGCGGCTGTGATGACGCCCAAGGTACCTTCAGCGCCGATAAATAAATTGCGCAAGTCGTAGCCAGTATTGTCTTTGCGCAGACCGCGCAAGCCATTCCAAATATCCCCCGAAGGCGTCACTACTTCTAAGCCTAAGGTCAGATCGCGCATGCTGCCATAGCGCAGAACGGCGGTACCACCGGCATTGGTCGAAAGATTGCCGCCGATAGTGCAACTACCTTCAGAGGCAAGTGATAGCGGAAATAATCGTCCCTGTTCGTGGGCCAATGCTTGTATTTGTTGCAGCAGGCAGCCCGCTTCAACGGTTAGCGTGTCATTCAGTAAATCAACTGAACGCACGCGATTCATTCGTGTAAGTGAAAGCACGATAGCCTGACCACTTTGATCCGGCACACTACCTAAAACTAATCCGGTATTGCCGCCTTGTGGAACGATGGGCACCTTATGCGCTATGCAAAGTTTTACTATCTTGGCGACTTCTTCCGTTAGGGCAGGCTTAATAACAGCTAATGCGCGACCTGTAGCGCGCTTACGCCAGTCAGTCAGAAATCTATCCATATCTGTGCCCGTCAGCACATGCTGCGGGCCGACGATATCGCTGCACTGTTTGAGAAAATCAGAGGACATCGGGGTTTGCTGCTTTGCGAATCGCTTCACTCGCTAAATTCTTTGCCGCTTGTTTGTAGGGGCGCAAGAAGAAAATCGCACAGACAAAAAAGGTCGTTGAAAAAACAACTTCAAGGCCCGCTAATATCTGTGAAAGACCATGATCGCTCCACCCTCGAACGACGCCTTCAGTGAAGTACAGCAAAATAAACATCGACGCCCACTGCAGCGTATAGACATTTTTTTTCAGTGTGCCGGATAGCGGCGCAAACAAAGGCAAAACCTTAATCACCATCCACGAACCGCCCGGGCGCAATGGAGCCAGCACTAGTTCCCACAAAATGCACAACACAATCAACAGCACCAAACTGATGGATGAAATCAGATGCAGTCGTTGCTGCGTAGGTGTGAGCTCTATCATGCGGAGTGCAGCTTGCGCGCAGTGGTAGCCAGTCGTTTGCCTAAAGCGATAGCGAGGGTGCGAGTGTCTTCTGTCATATCGTGTTTGCCGTTTGCGCCAGACCAGTGGGTGGCGCCGTAAGGAGCACCACCGCTAGAAGTGTTCATCAGTGATGGCTCGGAGTAGGGTAGGCCCACCATTAGCATGCCGTGGTGCAGTAGAGGAATCATCATGGAAAGTAAGGTCGACTCTTGACCACCATGCAAACTTCCGGTGGAGGTAAACACGCTTGCAGGCTTACCAGCGAGTGCGCCCGACAGCCATTGCGCGCTGGTACCGTCGAGAAAATGCTTCATCGGAGCGGCCATATTGCCAAAGCGTGTCGGTGATCCAATCGCGAGACCAGCACATTCTTCTAAGTCGCTGAGTTCAACATAGGGTGAGCCAGAAGGTGGCACTGCAGGTTCAATCTCTAGTGTCACGGCGGACACTGAGGGCACAGTGCGCAGCCGAGCTTCGCAGCCGGGCACGCTCTCAATTCCTTGGGCGATGAGTTCAGCCAGTTTGCGTGTAGAGCCGTGGCGCGAGTAGTACAAAACCAGCACAGGTAGCAGTGAAGTCGTCATGGTTGTTATTATAGGGCGCTTTATCATTGTGGTTATGGCATGAGTCCTTATCCTACGCATCCCTCGGGCGACTGGTCACGTGTGCAATTGCGCGATTTAATGCGCTTTGCATTGCGCCGCCTAAAAGAAGAACGCCTTCCTGAAGTAGCTGCAAGCTTGACCTTCACCACAGCCTTAGCGCTGGTACCGGTGCTAACGATTGCATTCGCTATTTTTACGACCTTCCCGCTTTTTACGACGTTTCGCGATTCGCTCGAAGCCTACTTCGTACAAATCCTGATGCCTAAGGGGATAGCCAATACTATCTTGGATTATCTCAGTCAGTTTGCTGCCAAAGCGAGTCGTTTGTCAGTGTTTGGTGCCGTATTTTTGATTGTGACCGCGATCATGATGTTCGGTACCGTCGATCGCACGCTAAATCAGATCTGGCGCGTGAAAACATCTCGGCCTTTTTTACAGCGCATGATTATTTACTGGGCCATCATGACTTTGGGGCCCTTGTTGTTGGGCGCGTCATTATCCTTTGCCAGCGAGCTTTCTCCGATAACAGGTCTTTTGGGAAGAGAAGCCCCATTTTTACGCACGCTGTTATTGGTGCTGGTATCACTGAGCTTATCGACCTTGGCGTTTTCATTACTGTATTTGACGGTACCTAATCGCGTGGTTGATTGGCGCGATGCAGCGATTGGTGGCTTAGTAGCCGCTACCGCGTTTGAAATTACACGGCGACTCTTTACGTTCTTTATCGTGCAGGGTCCTAGCTCAAGTTACAAGGTGGTGTACGGCGCATTAGCGGCTGTGCCTATTTTTCTGATTTGGGTTTATCTTTTCTGGCTCATCACGTTAGCCGGTGCAGTGATTGCAGCAGCGCTGCCGGTGGTGAAGTACGAGCGCTGGTGGCATAAGCCTGCACCTGGAAGTGAATTTCTGGATGCGATGAATGTATTAAAAGTGATGGTTGATGCACGCAGTGGTTCGGCAGCCGTTGATGCTTTGCGTTTACGAGAATTTACGCGTTTAGGTTTTGAAGAATCAGAGAGTTTGTTACAACGGATGCTCGATGTAGGTTGGGTAGGTCGCGTGAAATCGGAAGTCACGACCAATTGGCGACTCAGTCGCAAACACCGCAAACAAGATCGTTGGGTGTTACTCGCTAACCCAGAAAAATTGACCGTGTCGGATGTGTATCAGTTATTTGCGTTTGTGCCTACCGCTCAATCGCCACTGTCATTTAAAGTAGAAGAAGCAGTCGAGCGTGAGTTATCGACCCCGCTGAAAAATTATTTCAACGATCCTTTGGCGAATTCAAACAACGCATCCAGTACCTGATCAGGTTGTTCAGCCATTAATGCATGGCCACTAGCTTCGACCATGACTAGTTTTGATTCAGGGAGGGCAGCCATTAAGGTCGATGCGGCTTTCGGCGGTGTCATCATATCTTTGCGCCCCAATAAAAAGAGCCCAGGGCAATGCAGTGATTGAGCAGCAGCTTCGCCGTTGGCATAGGCATTACAGGCTGAAAAATCAGTGAAGAAAACTTTAGCCGTATTATTTTTTGCGACATGCTGCATTAAGCGGCGACTGCCGCTAGGTACGTAAAAGCCAGGGCCGGGCGCCGAGGGTTTTTGTGCAATGCTGGAATGCGACCAAATATTTACCATATCGATCGCCGCTTGTTCGCGATGCTCGGACGCTTCTAGTAGCAAAGGCGATACCTTCATAGGATAAGCCGTTCCTACCAGTGCAACTCCAGCTACTAATGCTTTCGCTCGGTTAGCTGTTTCAAGCGCGATTAACGAGCCCATGCTGTGTCCGATTAATACTGCGCGCTGTACACCGACGCTTTGTAATAAAGCATTCAACCAGTCAGCCATCGCTTCCACCGTGTTTAACGGTTGACCTTTGCTACGGCCATGACCGGGCAAATCAACCGCCAGCACAGAGAATCCATGGTGCGCGAAGTAGCGTGTTTGCAGCGCCCAAACTGAGTGATCATTTTGGGCGCCATGAATGAACACAGCCGTAGGTAGTTGCGCATTGAACGCCTTACCACCGGTGTAGGCATACGCGGGTTGTGAGTTGATAGTGATGATCACGATTACGCTCCTTTCTGCGCAGCTTTCAAGCCGCGTTTCAGGTCGTCGATCAAATCATCCACATCTTCTAAGCCTATCGATAAACGCATCGTTCCTTCAGTAATTCCCGAGGCAGCCAATTGATCATCCGGTACACGGAAGTGAGTGGTTGATGCGGGATGAATTACTAGCGATTTGGCATCGCCGACATTTGCCAGATGCGAGAAAACAGATAGTGCTTCAACAAAGCGTCGACCCGCAGCACGATCACCTTTCAGTGCAAAAGAAAATACTGCGCCACAGCCTTTGGGTAGTAAACGTTTTGCTAAAGCATAATCAGGATGTTCAGGCAGCTCGGGATATGAAACTGATGCAATCGCAGGTTGCGACACAAGAAATTCCACGATTTTGCGAGCATTAGCCACATGGCGATCCATGCGTAAGCTCAGTGTTTCTATACCTTGCAAAATAGCGAATGCATTGTGCGGGCTCATCACAGCACCAAAGTCACGTAGACCTTCGCGTCGTGCGCGCAAAGAAAATGCGCCCACTGTCGATTCTTCCGTAAAGACCATGCCATGAAAACCATCATACGGTTCGCATAGCTCAGCAAAGCGACCCGTTTTTTCATAGGCTGCTTGCCAATCGAAGGTGCCGCCATCCACTAACAAACCACCTATCGCAGTGCCATGGCCACACAAAAATTTAGTGGCGGAGTGATAGATTAAATCAGCACCATGGTCGAGAGGTTTAAGTAAATAAGGTGTAGTAAAGGTGGAATCCACCATTAATGGCAAATGATTTTCGTGCGCGATTTGTGCAACAGACTCAATATCCAATACATCGAGTCCGGGATTGCCCAAGGTTTCTGCGAATAAGACCTTAGTGTTCGGACGAATATTAGTTCGCCACGCATTCATGTCGCGCGGGTCAATGAAGGTCGTCTCAATACCGAAGCGTTTCATTGTGTAGCCGAGCAAGTTTTGCGAGCCGCCATACAGGGCACGCGAAGCGAGTACGTGCGAGCCAGCACCAGCGATAGTGGCTAAGCCAAGATGCAAGGCGGCTTGTCCACTAGCGACTGCAATGCCAGCGACACCACCCTCGAGGGCAGCGATGCGTTCTTCCAGAACAGCATTGGTTGGGTTCGAGATGCGCGAATACACATGCCCCGAGCGCTCCATATTAAAAAGCGAGGCGGCATGATCTGAATCACGAAATACAAACGACGTCGATAAATAGATGGGGGTTGCCCGCGCACCTGTAGTTGGGTCAGGGGTGCTGCCTGCGTGCAATGACAAGGTATCAAAGCCGGGATATCGTGGTTCGCTCATGGGTACTATCTCAGGGTTTCGCTAGGAAAGATCTGCAAAATGGTGCGGGTTAAGCCGCGCCAGCATGTTTACTTAAGCTTCTGCGAGCTCATTGTAAAAAGAATTATAGGCTGACTCACCCCAGCTATCCCGTCACTTGAGCGCAGGCTCTGGCTTTTTTGCTAAGCCTGGGCTACAGTCATCCCATAAAAATAGTCGTGGGGGCCGCAATGAAAGTTTCCGAAATTCTTAAGGTCAAGGGCAATATTTTGTTTACGGTCACGCCGGAAACGCTATTGTTAGAAGCCATTGATACATTGGCCGAAAAAGATGTTGGATCGCTCGTTGTCATGAAGAGCGGCGCCTTGGTCGGCATGCTTAGCTTTCGAGAAGTGATGAAAGCGGTACATGCCTGTCGAGGAAATATCTCAGGTACGGTCGGTGATTACATGGATCGCGATATGTTTACGATATCACCGGATACGGATTTAAATGATATACGTCGTATGATGCTAGAACATCACGCGCGTTATGTTCCTGTATTAGATGGAACGATGCTGATGGGTGTGATGTCGTTTTATGATGTCGCCAAAGCCGTTTTTGAAGAGCAGAATTTTGAAAACAAAATGCTCAAAGCCTATATTCGTGACTGGCCATCTGAGTCAGAAAAAGAAGGGTAGTCCAGCGTGAAATCAGGGCAGTTCTCTTTACTTGTTCAGGCACGTTTTGGCCCTTTTTTTGGCGCTCAATTTTTGGGTGCTTTCAACGATAACTTATTTAAGACGGCGTTAGTCACCGTCATCACCTTTGATGCCGCGTCATGGACATCCATGAATGTCGGGCTACTGAATAATTTAATTGCAGGCTTGTTCATTTTGCCTTTCGTATTGGCATCCGCTACGGCCGGTCAACTCGCAGACAAAATCGATAAGGCGCGTTTGATGCGCATCATCAAGCTCATCGAAATTTCAGTCATGTTGGTGGCAGCGGTCGGCTGGTATACGCATTCACTCTGGATATTAATTCTTGCGGTTGTTGGTATGGGTTTGCATTCGGCGTTATTTGGTCCGGTAAAACATTCCTATCTTCCGCAGCATCTTGAAGTGAGCGAATTAGTCGGTGGTAATGGCATGGTTCAGATGGGTACCTTTGTCGGTATTTTGACTGGACAGCTGTTAGGTGCATCGCTGGTCAGCTGGGGCCCGATTGGCGTACACGTAATCATTTGGTCTACCGTCGTGGTGGCGGTTCTGGGTTTATTGTTTACGCTGTTTGTGCCGCATACACCGGCGCCTGAACCTGAGCTTGTTATTAGCCGTAATCCTTTTCCTGAGATGGCGAGTAATCTTAAATTCGCCGCAAGTCGTAGCGATGTGTTCGTCGCTATGTTGGCTAATTCCTGGTTTTGGTTTTTTGGTGCGATGTTACTCGCGCAGTTTCCTGTTTTCGCGCGTGATGTGTTGCATGGAGAGCCAGAAATTTTTGCCTTATTGCTCACCGCATTTTCATTAGGCATCGGTGCTGGTTCACTCATGTGTGAACGTTTGTCGGCACGCACCGTACAGTTAGGACTCGTTCCACTAGGCGCAATCGGATTATCTGTATTTGGTATCGATTTATATTTTGCGGGAAGTCAGGTAATGCCTGCGTCGCTCAGTGCAGCCGACCTGATGTTGGGCGAGCATTTCCGAATTTTTATGGATTGCCTGTTGATAGGCTTGTTTGGCGGTTTGTACGTGGTGCCACTTTTTGCGCTCATCCAGACCCGCGCTGAGCGCTCCCATTTATCGCGCATTATCGGCGGAATGAATATTCTGAATGCCGTATTTATGGTGTCAGCCGCTCTCATCGCGATGCTGCTGCTGAGTGTCGGAATGTCGGTAGTTGATATTTTCGGCTTTACTGCGATTCTTAATTTGGCGCTGTTAGTTGTTCTTTGTGTGAAGCAGCCTGAATATCCGCGCGCCTTCGCCTCGTGGCTGGTTGGTCTGGTAAAGAAGCGCCCGCTGGTAGAATGACACTTTTGGCGGGTATCTTTTACTTGCCCACTTCAATTTCATTTATCTCATCATGTCCGGTAATACGATAGGCCAGCTTTTTTGCGTGACCACCTTTGGCGAATCCCATGGCCCGGCGATAGGCTGCGTGGTCGATGGATGTCCTCCAGGTATGCCGTTATCAGAAGCCGATATTCAGCCTGAGCTTGATCGTCGCAAACCCGGTACCTCGCGCCACGTTACTCAGCGTAAGGAATCCGATACGGTCGAAATTCTCTCGGGCGTGTATGAAGGTAAAACGACCGGCACTCCCATAGCTCTGCTTATTCGTAATGAAGATCAGCGCAGCCAAGATTACGGCAATATTGTTGATCGCTTCCGCCCCGGTCATGCTGATTACACCTACTGGCATAAATATGGCATTCGCGATCCGCGCGGTGGTGGACGTTCCTCTGCACGTTTAACGGCGCCTGTGGTGGGTGCCGCAGCCATCGCCAAAAAATGGTTGCATACGCACTATGGAACCACCTTTCATGGTCATATGAGTCAATTGGGTGATATCGCTATCCCGTTTCAATCCTGGGATCACGTTCACAACAATCCTTTTTTTGCGGCGAACGCAGACATCATTCCTCAGCTTGAAACCTATATGGATGACTTACGCAAAGCAGGTGATTCCTGCGGCGCTCGGATTGATGTGGAAGCCCATCACGTTCCGGCCGGCTGGGGCCAACCCTTGTTCGACAAGCTTGATGCCGATATTGCCTATGCCATGATGGGTATTAATGCGGTGAAGGGTGTCGAAATCGGAGCCGGATTTCGTTCGGTTACGCATAAAGGCAGTGAACACGGCGATGAAATCACACCAACCGGTTTTGTGGGTAACAACGCAGGTGGCGTATTAGGTGGCATTTCATCGGGTCAGGATGTCACGGTTTCTATCGCTATCAAACCAACCTCGAGTATTCGCACCCCACGTAAATCGATCGATCGTGATGGCAACCCTGTGATGGTTGAAACCTTTGGACGACATGATCCTTGCGTAGGTATTCGCGCTACGCCTATCGCTGAAGCTATGTTAGCTCTGGTGCTGATGGATCACGCATTGCGGCATCGTGCACAGTGCGGTGATGTGAAGCCGGAGTAGTGTCAACCGCATCACGACCAGCGCAGTCCCTCAACTTTGCGCTGTTTTTCTTCGCTTATTATGGCTACGTCGGTGTTTTCTCACCGTATGCCAGCTTGTACTTCGCCGATCGAGGATTATCTGCCACGCAAATCGGCATCTTGATGTCATTGATGCAGGTGATGCGTATCTTTGGCCCGAATGTATGGGGTTGGGTGGCGGATCAATCGCGTCGTCGTGTATTGGTTTTACGCTTAACCTCGGTCGCTGCAGCGCTGACTTTTTGCGGCATGTTTGTCGGCCAGACTTTCCTATTTTTCTTTGCGCTGATGGTTACGGTAAATTTATTTACTAGTGCCCAGGGGCCAATCTCCGAAGCCCTAATGTTGTCGTCTATGCGTGGTGATTTGACTCACTATGGTCGCGTTCGTTTGTGGGGCTCGGTCGGTTTTATTGTCTTGGTCACCTTATCGGGGTATGCGTTGGATTGGCAGGGTATTGAACTGATGCCCTGGATAGCGCTGCTGATGCTAGTGATGGTTACCAGCGTGACTTTCAGTCTGCATGAAGAGCCAGCAACGCAGCATGCTCAGCAACCGAATTCCGTTCGTGAATTGTTATCTCGTAAATCGGTGTTATCTTTTTTTGCATCGACATTTTTGATGATCGCCGCCCACTCATCACTGTATGTGTATTACTCGCTGTATTTGTCTGACATGGGCTACAGCAAGAGCGTGATTGGTCTGATGTGGTCGTTAGGTGTGATTGCCGAAATTCTGTTTTTCTTTTATCAAGCACCGTTGTTTCGACGCTTTGGTGTGCGCAAACTCATGCTGTTTAGCTTAGCGATCGCGGTGATTCGTTTTCTGATGATAGGTTGGGGCGCACAATCGCTTGCGGTACTGTTAGTAGCACAGGTGCTGCATGCGGCTACGTTTGGGGTGCATCATTCAGCGTCGGTGGCGACCTTGCAGCGCTGGTTTGCGGGTTCATTACAAGCACGCGGTCAGGCGCTTTACATCAGTATTTCTTACGGCCTTGGTGGGACGGTGGGTGGCTTGCTGCTCTCAGCCTGTTGGGATACATTTGGCGCGCGCTGGGTCTATGTGTTAGCGGCTATCATGTCTTTGCTGGGTCTGATAGCTGCCCAATTAAGTTATCGATGGCAAGACGAAGAAGCGCTGGCGTGAGTTGTTAGACTGTTTTATCGGAAATTTTTATGCGAAACAAAACCACCATGCACATCGTACGTACTGCACTCATTACGGGAGTTATGTTATTTCCGCTGAGTGCGTGTCAGACTGTCAAAACAACGCAAGCAGGTACGGTCGGTGTCGATCGTCAGCAGCGCATGTCTGTGTCGGCTCAGTCCATAGAGCAAAGCGCCAATAAACAATATGGACAGCTGATGGCGGAAGCGAATAAAAAAGACAAACTCAACTCGGATACAGCGCAGTATGAGCGCGTAAAAAAAATTGCAGACAAACTGATTCAACAAACCCCTTCATTTCGTCCTGATGCGCTGAATTGGAAGTGGGAAGTCAACGTACTGACCTCGGGTGAAGTGAATGCCTGGTGTATGCCGGGCGGAAAAATCGCTGTGTATAGCGGTCTAATTGAAAAATTAAAAATCACCGATGATGAATTGGCCGCAGTGATGGGCCATGAAATTGCTCATGCTTTACGTGAGCATTCACGCGAACGTGCTTCTGAGCAGACCGTCGCTAATGTAGGAATTACGATTCTTGCTACGGTAGCGGGTTTGGGTCAGCTCGGACAGAAGGGCATGGAATATGCCTATCAAGGCTTGCTCGGTTTACCGAATTCACGTGAACATGAAACCGAGGCCGATCGTATCGGCGTTGAACTCGCAGCGCGGGCTGGCTACGACCCCAGGGCCGCCATCACCCTCTGGGAAAAAATGGGCCAAGTCGGTGGTAACGAACCACCAAAATTCATGTCGACTCACCCGCCGCGTGCGGACCGCGTTAAAGACCTGACTCGCTACTCAAAAAAAGTCCTTCCTCTGTTCGAGCAGGCCAAAGCGCGCGGTTAAGAACCTACCTCGATGGGCCGCTTGCTGCTTTGACAGCATCTTGTCGAGCGTGTAAGTACGTCCCGCATTGCTGCCACCTTGCCATCGACCCAGGGACTAGGTTCTTAGATTTTGCGGCAACTTCTGGTGGGCCACAGGCCTAAAGTAGGGCTCAAAGGCCAGAAAGTACGGGCCGGTATGGCATAATTTAGGGCTATTTACCCTCTACCGGCGCGCTTTCAGCGCAATCTCGCCATGGCACAAACTCTCTACGACAAACTCTGGCAATCCCATGTGGTGCATACCGCCGAAGATGGCACGTCCATCCTCTACATTGACCGGCATCTGATACACGAAGTGACCAGCCCGCAGGCCTTTGAAGGTTTGAAGCTGGCGCATCGTAAGCCTTGGCGCAATGCCGCCAATTTGGTGGTGGCTGATCACAATGTCCCGACCACGCATCGTTCAGAAGGTATTGCTGATCCGATTTCGCGCTTGCAGGTGGAGACTCTGGATCACAACGCGAAAGAATACGGGCTCACGTATTTCAATATGAATGATAGGCGTCAGGGTATCGTGCACGTGATCGGTCCTGAGCAAGGCGCAACCTTGCCCGGTATGACCGTCGTGTGCGGCGATTCGCATACGTCCACCCATGGTGCTTTTGCGTGTCTTGCGCATGGCATTGGTACCTCAGAAGTTGAGCACGTGCTCGCAACGCAGACCTTGCTGGCAAAAAAATCTAAAGCTATGTTGGTGCAAGTTGATGGCAAGCTGGGTGCGGGTGTGACGGCTAAAGATATTGTGTTGGCCATCATAGGCAAGATTGGTACGGCAGGTGGTACGGGCTATGCCATTGAATTTGCTGGTTCAGCGATTCGTGGCTTGTCGATGGAAGGTCGCATGACCGTTTGTAATATGGCGATTGAGGCCGGTGCTCGCGCTGGCATGATCGCCGTTGACGACACCACGATTGACTATGTAAAAGGACGACCCTTTTCACCGGTGGGTCCGCATTGGGATCAGGCGGTTGCGTATTGGCGCACACTGCATTCCGACCCAGAAGCAAAATTCGATGCGGTGGTAACGATTGATGCTGCCACTATTTTGCCGCAAGTCACCTGGGGTACATCGCCTGAAATGGTGTTGCCTATCGATGCGCGCGTTCCCGATCCCGATAAAGAAAAAGATCCGGCGCGTCGCGATGCGATTGAAAAAGCTTTGGTCTACATGGGACTCAAGCCCAATACGCCGATCACAGATATTCGTATCGACAAAGTATTTATCGGTTCATGCACTAACTCTCGCATCGAAGATTTGCGGGCTGCTGCTGCTGTTGTACGTGGTAAGCATCGCGCATCGAATGTGAGTCTAGCGATGGTGGTGCCGGGATCAGGTTTGGTGAAAGAGCAGGCTGAGCGCGAAGGCTTGGACAAAATTTTCCGTGATGCGGGTTTTGAATGGCGTGAACCTGGATGCTCTATGTGTTTGGCGATGAACGCAGATCGTCTTGAGCCCGGTGAACGCTGCGCTTCAACCTCTAACCGTAATTTCGAAGGACGTCAGGGTGCAGGCGGACGTACTCATTTGGTTAGCCCGGCGATGGCTGCCGCAGCAGGCGTTGCTGGACACTTTGTTGATGTTCGTGGTCTGTAAAGGAGTAGGCGACATGAAAAAAACGACGCTTATGTTGGGCCTGATTTTTTTCGTACTGACAGGTTGCAACACCATTCACGGCATCGGCAAAGATTTTGAAAAGCTGGGCGATAAAATTCAAGACGCGAGCAAAAAATAACATCATGAATAAATTTACTGTACTGGACGGGTTGGTAGCACCATTAGATCGCGCCAATGTAGACACCGACGCCATCATTCCTAAGCAATTTCTTAAATCGATTCATCGCACTGGTTTTGGCCCGAATCTGTTTGATGCGTGGCGCTATCTTGATCATGGCGAACCCGGCATGGATAACAGCAAACGTCCATTGAATCCTGATTTCGTGCTGAACCAAGCACGCTATCAAGGCGCATCGATTCTTTTAGCGCGCAAAAATTTTGGTTGTGGTTCATCGCGTGAACATGCACCGTGGGCTTTAGATCAATATGGTTTTCGGGTAGTCATTGCACCGAGCTTTGCCGATATTTTTTTCAATAACTGCTTCAAAAATGGTTTGCTGCCGATTCGACTGACAGAAACCGAAGTTGATCAGTTATTCAATGAAGTCAAAGCATTTCCTAGTTTCAAACTTATAGTGGATCTGGAAAAGCAAACCGTATCGACATCGAATAGCAGTTCTGTTTTTCATTTTGAAGTCGACGCATTCCGCAAACATTGCTTAATCAATGGCTTGGATGATATTGGCCTCACATTGCAGCATGCGGATGCTATCCATACGTTTGAAGAGCGCCATATCAGCCGCTTCCCTTGGTTGGCAAATACGATTTAATTATTTAAGTAGATATCCCATGAAAATCGCAATCTTGCCGGGTGACGGCATTGGTACCGAAATTGTTGCTCAGGCAGTTCGTGTTCTAGAAGCCTTAGGTCAAAAATTTGAAATGGAAACCGCACCGGTCGGCGGTGCAGGTTACGAAGCGCACGGCCATCCACTGCCCGACGGTACATTGAAGCTGGCTAAAGAAGCCGATGCTATTTTGTTTGGTGCGGTCGGTGATTGGAAATACGACACGCTAGAGCGTTCACTGCGTCCCGAGCAGGCTATTTTAGGTTTGCGTAAACACCTGACCTTGTTTGCAAATTTTCGCCCGGCGATTCTTTATCCTGAATTAGTGGGTGCATCCACGCTGAAACCGGAAGTGGTTTCAGGTCTCGATATCCTTATCGTACGTGAATTGAATGGCGATATCTATTTTGGTCAGCCACGCGGGATGCGTGAAGCACCCGATGGTCCGTTCAAGGGTTCGCGTGAAGGTTTTGACACCATGCGTTACGCCGAACCCGAAATTCGTCGTATCGCTCATGTGGCTTTTAAAGCGGCGCAAAAACGTGGCAAGCGTTTGACCAGTGTTGATAAAGCCAATGTGCTGGAGACTTTCCAGTTTTGGAAAGATATCGTCACTGACGTTCATAAAGAATATCCTGATGTCGAGCTCGATCACATGTACGTCGATAACGCGGCGATGCAGTTGGTACGTGCGCCGAAAAAATTTGATGTGATTGTGACAGGGAATATGTTTGGTGACATTCTCTCGGATGCAGCGGCGATGTTAACCGGCTCGATTGGTATGTTGCCTTCAGCATCGCTGGATGCCAACAGCAAAGGTTTGTACGAGCCTTCGCATGGCTCAGCACCGGATATCGCAGGTAAGGGCGTTGCGAATCCATTGGCCACGATTTTGTCCGCTGCCATGATGCTGCGCTTCTCATTGAATTTGCCTGCAGAGGCTGATCGCATAGAAACAGCAGTCAAGCAGGTACTGGCACAAGGCCTGCGTACCCCCGATATTTACGAAGCGGGTACGACGAAGGTAGGAACGGTTGATATGGGTAGTGCGGTTGTTAAAGCACTGTCCTGATTTTTTAGGAAGAGATATGAAACTTGTAGGATTAGTTGGCTGGCGTGGCATGGTGGGCTCAGTGCTCATGCAGCGCATGGAAGAAGAAAAAGATTTCGATCACATTGAACCTGTGTTTTTTTCAACCTCGAACGCAGGCGGCAAAGCTCCTGCCTTGGCTAAAAATGAAACAGCATTAAAAGACGCGAACGATATTGACGCGCTCAAAAAATGCGACATCATTTTGACGTGTCAAGGCGGCGACTACACCACTGAAGTTTTTCCTAAGCTGCGCGCTGCAGGCTGGAATGGGTATTGGATTGACGCAGCATCCTCACTGCGCATGAAAGACGATGCCATTATCGTGCTGGATCCTGTGAACATGGATGTGATCAAGCATGCATTGAAGTCAGGTACTAAAAACTACATTGGCGGTAACTGCACAGTGTCGTGCATGTTAATGGGTTTGGGTGGTTTGTTCGCACATGATTTAGTTGAGTGGATGACTTCCATGACCTACCAAGCCGCTTCCGGCGGTGGTGCGCAACACATGCGTGAATTACTAACCCAGTTTGGCAGTATCAACGCGGAAGTGAAATCCTTATTAGATGATCCAGCGTCTGCGATATTAGAAATTGATCGCAAAGTATTAGCGCGACAGCATTCGATGAACGACGACGAAGTCAAACAATTTGGTGTTCCCCTAGGTGGTAATCTCATTCCTTGGATCGATAAGGATTTGGGTAATGGCCAGTCGCGTGAAGAGTGGAAGGGCGGCGCTGAGACCAATAAAATTCTCGGTCGCGGTGCAGCGTTTGGCAAAGATGCAAAATCCGCGATTGCGGTTGATGGTTTGTGCGTGCGTATTGGCGCCATGCGCTGCCACTCGCAAGCATTGACGATCAAGCTTAAAAAAGAAGTGCCGCTGGATGAAATTACAGACATTATTGCCAGTAACAACCCATGGGCAAAAGTGGTTCCGAATACTCGTGAAGCGTCTATGCACGATCTAACACCCGCAGCCACTACCGGTAGCTTGCGGATTCCAGTCGGACGTTTGCGTAAGATGGAGATGGGCGGTGAATACCTATCCGCATTTACCGTCGGCGATCAGTTATTGTGGGGAGCCGCCGAACCTTTGCGCCGCATGCTGAGAATACTTTTAGAAGCATAAAAAAATCTTAGGTTGAGTTGTCAAACCGCAACCTAACCCGCTTGTTTGTCCTCTGTTGGACGACAAGCGGGTTTTTTTATGGCGCTACAGATTCAGTTAACTTGCGATGTCTTATCGCGAATGCTACTGTCCGATCCGGTCTTCTGGTTGAGGGCGCTCTGCATTTTCTTTTCTTCTGGCATTTCTTCACGCTATTTTTCATCGATGCTTTATAGATTGTTTCTTCTAGCCGTATTGTTATCGCTACCTGTGCGCTCGTCGGCACTTGCTTTGGGGGATGTCGTGGTTCGCTCCGCTTTGGGGCAAGTGTTGGATGCAGATATTGATATGGTGGTGCTGTCGGCACAAGAAGCCGAGTCTTTGTCGGTTCGATTGGCACCGGCAGAGATGTTTGCTGAGGCGGGTCTGGATTACGGTTTGATTGCTCGATCGGTTCGTCTTAGCGTAGAAAAAAAATCAGGTCGTACACAAGTTCACTTAAGTTCGGACAAAGTCATCACCGAACCCTTCTTGATGTTGTTAATCGAAGTTAACGCAAGTGGCAATCGCAGCGTACGACAGTATGCTTTGCTGTTGGATCCACCTTCAACGCAAGATAATGCTCCTGTAGTGACCGCGTCTCCAGTCGTACCTACACTAACTGCGGAGCCGGTAGCTTCAATCATACCAGCCACTGCGACCACCCCATCTGCTGAAGAGACTGCAGCTGCTTCCAAAAAGTCAAAGTTAGTTAAGGCAGCTAAGCAAGTTAGTGAAGCCACCAAAGTTGCTAATGTAAATAAAGACGATGCTGCGTTGACTAAGACTGATGCATCAGACGCTCAACTCACGACGCGACTAGTAAAGCCTGGCGATACCTTGCATCAGATAGCTACTAGCGTTCAACCCAGCGGTGCAACCTTGGCGCAGGTCATGCTGGCGATCGTGCAAAAAAATGTTGAGGCCTTTGATCAAAAGAATATCCATCGAATGAAGGCGGGGGCAGTATTAACTATTCCCGAGTCCTCAGTCGTGCTCAGCATCGATGCTCGACAAGCGATCAAACAAGTGCACTTGCAGACGCGTGATTTCAATCATGCTTCGACAGATAGAAAAAAAGATAGTGCAGCAAGCACTAAGAAAGAAATAGCTACCGAAAGCACCCCAGCGACTAAAAGTCATAGCGGTAGCCTAAGTAAGCCAGCAGCGGAGCAGCCATCAGCAGCACCCAAAGATCAGCTCAAGCTGAGCGCACCTGATACGTCAGAAAAAACATCACTCGATCTCAAAGAGCTTGAGAAGCTGGCTAGTGAAAAATCGCTGGCTGAATCAAACGAGCGGATTGCTCAGCTAGAGAAAAATATTCACGATCTACAGAGCCAGTTGGTGAATCGTGATCAATCGGCATCAACCCAGCCTCAGCCTACGCCTGCGCCGCACGAAGCGGTCGAGCAGGTTAAGAACGCCGCGCCCGCTGCAGCGGTAACAGCGACTGCGACTCCCGAATCTAATAAAGTCGGCGTTAAGCCAACGGTCGCGGCAGATCGTGATAACGATTATTTGGCCGAAGTTAAAAAGCTTTTTGAAATTGAAGTATTTTTTGATTTTGAAAAACTTTCAAAAGAATGGGATAGCGAGTCATTCATCCTGGCAGGATTGGCTGGTGCGATATCTCTCGCTGGACTGCTGTTTTTATTACGGCTGCAACGGAATAAACGCCATCAACGCCGCCACGCTACGCAATCTCAACGTATCGAACCGGAGGCCGATGCAGGTTCGGTCTTTGGGCATGCGGGTGGCGGACACGTAGACACCAATCACAGTGTTTTTCATTCCAATTTTGTGCCTTCGGTGAGCAAACTAGATGCGAATGAGGTGGATGCGATTGCAGAAGCGGATGTCTATATTGCTTATGGACGTGATGAGCAGGCTGAAGAAATACTTCTCGATGCGTTGAAGGCTCATCCGACGCGGCATGCATTACGCGTCAAATTACTTGAAATTTACGTAGCGCGTAAAGATCAGAAAAAATTCACTAATCTCGCCACCGAGTTACGCGTATTGACGCATGGTCAGGGCACGGAATGGATGCAGGCAGCGCAATTAGCTCAGAAGAT